>JBIIKZ010000004.1:0-73577 GCA_044232905.1 Crocinitomicaceae bacterium | reverse complement strand
GATTAAGCGTTTAACAATGAAAAAACGGGATTCTACAGTCACAATATTATTTAAACTATTTACTACTTGAATATTAAAATATGCTTTGATAGAAAGGTAAGCATTATGATTAATCATAAATAATAAGGCCAGCGGAAGCAAAATACCAATACTAAGTAAAATTGAATTTTTAAACATTAATTTAAATTTATAATCTTTAAAGATTAGAAAGTAAATGAAGAAAAAAGACAAAGGAAAAAAAGCTACAAATCCTTTTGTTAAAAAACCTAAGGCAATAAAAAAACCGGATAAGATTGGATAGAACCATTTGTTTGTCATCACACTTTTCAACGAATAATAAACAGAAATTATTAGAAATATCGACAAAGTATTTTCAAGCATATTATTTCCAACTGCCCAAAAAACAACGGGTGTAAATAGCCAAAACAAAAGTACTACCCAACTTAACTGAGAGTTATTATAAATCGTTTTCCATATTTTATGAATAAAATATGCAGTAAAAATATAGGTATTAAAACTATAAAATTTGTCTACAACCCAATTTGAACCAAAGACTTCAAAATACAAACTTTCTAGCCACATCGCTAAAGGGGGATGCTCGTGAAAATGAGTAAAAACAGTATTTGTAAATTTTAAATCCCAAATAGTACCATCACCAACAGCAATATTTCTTGCAATTGTTGTATAGTATAAACCATCCATAAACATGTATTTGGCAAACATGAGTTGACCAGTAACAATTAAAAATGCACCGACAACAAAAAAATACAAATAACTGATAGGATTTATTTTCACTAATTTACTTTCCATACTTCAATATATTCATTGACATTTCTAGGATTCAAATCATGAACAATTTGATCAATTGTACTTGGAGCACAGACTTTGTATAAATGTAAATGAGGATACTGTTTTTTATAAAAAGAAAGTCTTTCCTTCAAATTACCTTTCCCACTAAAGAAAATATAATCTGCATGAAAACTTGTGTCTATCGTTTTTTCTTTTACATCTTTGAAAGTCGCATACCATTTATTTGCGTAAAATTTTGGCATCAATGAGGTTGCTGCATCTCCTGAACCCTCCATCAATATCCTCGGATTAATTTTATCGGTACCATACAAAGAATACATAGCATCAACCCTAGATTTTTTAGTCGAAGCAAAGGTAAAAAACACTAATAAAGGAAGATTTAAGATCCAAAAAAACTTCCAGGAGAAATTCCAAGCCTTATTCCAAAAAGCGCGTTCTTTCAGTGATTCAAAACCTATGACACCCAAAATGATGAAGAATGGTAAAACCGATAAAATAAAACGTTCTTGTCTATTAGGATAGAATGTATGAAATAAAATAAATGCTGCAGTAGGAACAAATAAAAACAATTGTTTTTTTACACTTCTAAAAAAACCAGTGCCTATCAATAAACCAAATGGAAATAATAATACACCAAACAATACATAGAAGTACATGAAATAGTTTGTGTTTGGTAGATACTGAGTCCCTTGATGCAAGTTATAGTCTACATAAGCGATAAATTCAGCAAAAGGATATCCCCAGATAAAGTAATCAACAGGGCCTTGCGTCAAACAAAAAGCAAGTAAATTCCCTAAACTAAAATAGAAGAATGCTAAAAATTGACGTTTAAATAAATAATAACCTGCAACACCTACCGTAAAAACAGCTATCTGAAAACGAAATGAAATTGCTAAACCTATTAATAATCCAGCATATATAAATACTTTTTTACTTTGTTCACCTTTTAACAACCACCACATTCCCCACATAAGGAAAGGTATGGATACCATTTCTACTAAATTTCTTACAGACATAAATGGCATTAACCACAGAAGAGATAGTATCCAGCCTACTTTTAAAGCATTTTTTCGATTAGAAACTTTTTCTGAAATTTTAATCCCGAAATAAACGACTAAAATTGATAAAACTGCATGGAACAAACGATTAATAACCATCAAAAGTTTTGGGTCATTAATTCCAATGTAATTAAATGTTTTAAAAAACAAAAAATTTAAACCTACATATGTAAAGCTATGTCCTTGAGGCATACCTTTAAATTCTCTACTCCAAGGCAACCATCCTCCCTCATCAACATGATGAACCCATGAACTTGGGGTCTCAATAGTTAAAAAATGATCATCATGCATTCCATACCCTTCCGAAAAAAAAGCAGTTAAAACACGAAAAAAAAGTCCTACAATTAGGATTGTTTTGAACGACAAGAAAATATTTTTTGATACCATTTTTTAGAATCGGATGCTACGTGTGTGGCTGATTTAATATTCACTAACTCTAGGTCAAAGATCAAATCGGAATAAGCATTTATTGTACCTGCTTGACGGTAATCGTATGCTAAATAATAGGGTAAATAAAAACGTCCTTTCTCTCCTTTAACCAACATACTTACTGCCTCATCAAAACCAGGAATCATCCCTTGCTGTTTGTAAACAAATTTTAGAGGTGTTGCTTCACCATCTCGGGAGGACTCGAATTTTTTTCCAGATAATAGATAACCCGTATAATGTACCATTAAGGTATCTCCTGCTTTTGGAGTTACCCCTTTCATTTTAGTGTCTAAAACATAGGTTAATCCTGTAACAGATTGTTTCGCATTTGGAAAAGTATGTTTGGCTGAATCTAACACTATTTGCGTGTGGTCTTTCCGTTTTTCTTCTAAAGCAGTCAAGGGGTTGTATTTTTGGTATTTAGCTCCAACCCGCAAAATTTTAACATGTAAGATTATATCGTTTTGTGCAATTTTATTTACTACTTCTTGTCCTTCAACTACATGCCCAAAAATAGCATGTTTATTGTCTAACCATGGAGTTGCAACATGGGTAATAAAAAATTGACTCCCATTTGTATTTGGTCCAGAATTAGCCATCGAAAGTACGCCTGGAGCATCGTGTTTAAGCGAAGGATCAAACTCATCGTAAAACTTGTATCCTGGATCTCCAATTCCTGTTCCCAAAGGACATCCACCTTGTATCATAAAATTTGCAATCACACGGTGAAATTTCAAACTATCGTAAAAAGGTTTAGTAAAACTTTTACCAGCAAATTGATAATTACCTTCTGCTAGACCTACAAAGTTAGCAACTGTTAGAGGTGCTTTTTCAGGTTCTAATTTAAGTAGTATTTCGCCCTTGCTTGTTTCAAACTTTGCGTATAAACCATCCGTTAATTGTTGTGAAAAAACAGCAATAGTAGAACTTACACAAAAAAATAGTAATGCTAAAAACTTCATAATTAATTAATTTTCAATAACTCTACTTCAAAAATCAAAACAGAATAAGGTTTTATAGCTGGAGAAGGGGATTGTTCACCATACGCTAATTCTTGCGGTATATAAAATTTAAACTTAGAACCTACTGGCATTAACTGTAAACCTTCTGTCCATCCTTTAATTACCTGGTTTAAACCAAAAGTTGCTGGTTCTCCTCGATCTACAGAACTATCAAACACTTTACCTTCGGTAGTTGTACCGTGATAATGAACGGTTACTTGATCCGTAGCTTTCGGCTTTTCACCTTTACCTAAAACAACTACTTCATACTGTAATCCACTTGGTGTAGATTGAATATTTGTTTTTGTTTTATTCGCATTCAAGAAAACAATTCCTTCTTCACGCGCTTTCATTCCTTCTTTTGCAAGGATCGCTTTTTTTTCAGCTTCCGCTTTTTGAAAGTATGCACTGATAATTTTGTTTTGCGGATCATTACAGATACTTGGATTATCTTTCAAACGATCTGACAGTCCTTTAACGACCAATTCTTTGTTCGCATTGGATAAATCACGCAATACATTTTCTCCTAATATTCTTCCAATTAAATAAGATACACTATCTAATTCATTATTTAACTGAATACCTTGTGCTACATCTCCTTTTTTATTCGATGATTTGGTTACAGATGCTTGTGCCATCGTTGTTAAAGAAAGTAATACAGCTGAAGCACTTAAGATAATTTTTTTCATAATTTTTTATTTATTCCCAACAAATTTAATAATTAATTCAGGACTTAGTTTGTAAGTTCAATCTTGTTGGATTTTTTTGAAGAAAATTAACTTTTAAGACACATTAGTTTTCGTACTTCTTTTACTTTTGTAGCATGGAACAAAAAGAAGATAAATTAAAGGAAGTTATTTCCCACGCAAAAGAGTATGGATTCGTATTCCCATCCTCTGAAATATATGATGGATTAGCAGCAACCTATGACTACGGTCAATTGGGTTCTGAATTAAAAAATAACCTTAAAACATACTGGTGGAAATCGATGACCCAAATGCACGAAAACATCGTGGGTATTGACTCTGCTATTTTTATGCATCCAACAACTTGGAAAGCTTCTGGTCACGTAGATGCTTTTAATGATCCATTGATTGACAATAAGGATTCCAAAAAAAGATATAGAGCGGATGTATTGATTGAAGAGCATATTGAGAAAATTCGTCAAAAAATTAACAAAGAAGTTGAAAAAGCTTCTAAAAAATTTGGCGATGCATTTGATAAGGAACAATTTATTGCGACAAATCCAAATGTATTGCGAAATGCTCAAAAAATTATGGAGATTGAAGATCGTATGCGTACGACTTTAGAAAACAATGATTTAGAAGGCGTTCAACAATTAATTGTAGATTTAGAAATAGTATGTCCAATAAGCGGTTCTAAAAACTGGACGGAAGTTCGTCAATTCAATTTGATGTTCTCGACAGAATTAGGTTCAGTTGCTGGAGATGCTGCAACTATTTATTTACGGCCAGAAACTGCACAGGGAATTTTTGTGAATTTCTTAAACGTGCAAAAATCTGGAAGAATGAAAATACCATTCGGTATTGCTCAAATCGGTAAAGCTTTCCGTAATGAAATCGTAGCGCGACAATTCATTTTCCGTATGCGTGAATTCGAACAAATGGAAATGCAATTTTTTGTACGTCCAGGAGAAGAAATGAAATGGTACGAATACTGGAAAGAAGCACGTGTAAAATGGCACAAAGCACTTGGATTAGGGGATGAAGCTTACCGTTTACATGACCATATTAAATTAGCACACTATGCAAATGCAGCGTGTGATATTGAATTTGATTTCCCAATGGGATTCAAAGAATTAGAAGGTATACATTCGCGTACCGATTTTGACTTAAAACAACATGAAGAATTTTCCGGTAAAAAATTACAATTCTTCGATCCTGAACTAAACGAAAGTTATGTTCCATATGTTGTAGAAACATCTGTTGGGCTTGACCGTATGTTTTTAGCAGTAATGAGTAATTCTTTAAACACAGAAAAACTAGAAGATGGCTCCGAACGAGTTGTTCTTTCTTTACCCGCTGCGTTAGCTCCTTATAAAGTTGCTATTATGCCTTTGACACGTAAAGATGGATTACCTGAAAAAGCACGTGAAATCTTTGATACTTTAAAATACGATTTCCAATGCCAATACGATGAAAAAGATTCCCCTGGAAAACGTTACCGTCGTCAAGATGCTATTGGAACTCCTTTCTGCGTGATGGTAGATCATGAAACGATGGATAATAATACGGTAACCGTAAGAGACCGTGACACAATGCAACAAGTACGAATTGCAATTTCTGAATTACATACTTTAATTGATCAAAAAGTAAACTTGCGAAATTTATTGCGAAATTTATAATTCAAGTATAAACAAAAAATCCTGCTAAATTGAATTAGCAGGATTTTTTGTTTTATAGCAATGCTTTATTTTTCAAATTAAGATCCGCCAACTTATGAAAATAAGGATGAGATGCGCATCTTTCTAATATTTCGAGATGTTCAATGCGATGACAATCTAACGAAACGAAATCGACTAATTGATTATCAATTAAATAATGTGCTTGTTCCATTACGTCTGGACCATAATGCCCAACAATAGAAAGTAAATTGACTTGTATCTGAACTCCTTTATTTCTATATTCCTCTATTTTTGCTGGATTACGGAAATAATAAGGATATCTTTCGTAATGCGCTAAAACTGGTATATATCCATTTACAGACATATCAAAAATTAATTGATCAATTTGGGAAGGTTCACTAAAAAATGAAAACTCAAACAATAGGTAATTACCATTAAATGTAACCGCGCGTTTTTCTTTGATCGATTCTGTTAATGCCTCCTCATAAAAATTTTCAGCAGCGGCTTCAAATTCAATATCAATATTTAGTCTTTCTAATTCTGCTTTCACCTCTGCGTGTTTTGCAGCAATTATTTCTGGTGTATTCTGATAACAATCCATCATAATATGCGGGGTAGCAATCAGTTTTTTATACCCCAACTCTTTAAATTTCAAAATCATACCAATACTATGATCCAATGTAGCTGCACCATCATCAATTCCGTGTAATAAATGACTATGCATATCTACTCCAATCGTTGAAAAATCAAATGGAGGTAATTGAATTGCTGGCTTTTTTTTTGAAAATAAAGAGAAAAGTCCCATAATTATCTGTTAGAGTACATGTCTGAATAATACTTTTGATAATCCCCACTCGTTACTTCCTTCACCCATTCTTCATTGGCTAAATACCAATCCACTGTTTTATCCAATCCTTCTTCAAAGGTAATAGAAGGTGTCCAACCTAATTCTTTTTCCAGTTTTGAAGCATCGATAGCATAGCGCATATCATGTCCAGAACGATCCGTAACATACGTGATTAAACTTGCAGAAGTTCCAGGTTCACGTTTTAATTTTTCGTCTAACATCTTACACAAATAATGTACTAAATCAATGTTTTTCCATTCATTCAAACCTCCTACATTGTAAGATTCTCCGTATGTCCCTTGAAAGAAAATCGTTTCAATCGCACGCGCATGGTCTTCAACCCATAACCAATCACGAATATTTTCTCCTTTTCCATAAACAGGTAAAGGCTTCATATTCAATATGTTTTGTATCATCAAAGGAATCAATTTTTCAGGAAAATGATGACTTCCATAATTATTGGAACAATTACTCATTTTCACCGGGAAATTGTACGTATGGAAAAAAGCATTTACAAAATGATCAGAGGATGCTTTAGATGCAGAATATGGACTTCTCGGATCATAAGAAGTAGTTTCTGTAAATAATCCTTCAGCACCTAAAGAACCATAAACCTCATCCGTTGAAACATGATGAAACGTATGTTTTTCAGTCAAATTCCAATATGCTTTGGCCTCGTTTAATAGGTTTAATGTACCTATAACGTTCGTCATAGCAAACTCCATAGGACCTTCAATCGATCTATCTACGTGCGATTCTGCTGCCAAATGAATTACATCTGTAATTTGATATTTTTCAAATACTGCTTTAACATCTGCTTTGGAGCAAATATCTCCCTTTACAAAATGATAATTTGTTTTACCTGCTAAATCTTTCAAGTTAGAAAGATTACCTGCATAAGTCAATTTATCAAAATTAACAATGGTATGTTCCGGATATTTATTTACAAATAAACGTACAACATGTGATCCGATAAATCCAGCTCCTCCCGTAACTAATATATTCATTTTCTGATAATTATTTTTTATAAACTCCAGTATTCTAACTCTTTTACTTTACCTCTATAAATCCCTTTGATATCTGCAAAAGTACCTTTACCATCGATCAATAAAGACTTAAAATATGCTTCTGTTAAACCCATATAGTCCTTATGATTGACAGCAACGATAATAGAATCATATAAACCTTCAGGTTGCTCATGTAATCCAATTCCATATTCATGTTCCATTTCTTTAGAAGAAGCATGTGGATCTACTAAATCAACATTTACTTGATACGATTGTAGTTCTTTTACAACATCAATCACCTTTGTATTTCGGATATCTGTAACATCTTCTTTAAATGTGGCTCCCATAACTAACACACGCGTATCTTGAATGTGCTTACCTTGGGCAATCATTTTTTTAACAATTTGCTTTGCAATGTAACCACCCATGGAATCGTTCACAAAACGTCCACTTGTAATCACTTTGGATATATATCCTGCTTGTGCTGCTTTATGGGTTAAATAATAAGGATCTACACCAATACAATGTCCACCAACAAGGCCTGGAAAGAATTTTAAAAAATTCCATTTAGTACCAGCTGCTTCCAATACATCAAACGTATTGATTCCTAATTTATTAAAAATAATAGAAAGCTCATTAATTAACGCAATATTTACATCGCGTTGTGTATTTTCAATGATTTTTGCAGCTTCAGCAACTTTGATCGAAGATGCTCTATGTACTCCTGCATCTACCACAATTTCATAGGTTGAAGCAATATTATCTAATGAATCTTGACAACATCCCGATACGATTTTAGTAATATTTCTAAGCGTATGTTCTTTATCTCCTGGATTGATACGTTCAGGCGAATACCCCAACATAAAATCTTGTCTGAATTTTAATCCAGATTCTTTTTCTAGTACTGGAACACAATCTTCTTCCGTACAACCTGGATAAACGGTAGATTCAAACACCACATAATCCCCTTTTTTAAGTACTTTTCCAACGGTCGTTGAAGCACCTAACAAGGGTTTTAAATCTGGAACATTTGCCGAATCAATCGGTGTTGGAACAGCAACAATAAAAAAAGTTGCTTCTCTAAGATCTTCCAAATCAGCTGTAAAATGAATATCACATCCTTCAAAAGCAGCTGCCTCTAATTCTTGACTTGGATCGATTTGATTACGCATCATATCCACGCGTGCTTGATTAATATCAAACCCAATAACCTGAATTGTTCTAGCAAATTCTAACGCTATTGGTAGTCCAACATAACCTAAACCGATAACCGCTAATTTAGCTTCCTTATTAATTAACTTTTGATACATTGAGTTGCTCATTTCTTACGTTATAAATTCTTTCAATAATCTCTACTACTTTTAATCCTTCTAAAGCATTTGTTGTAGCAGTTGCTTTTCCTTTCAATGTTTGTACAACATTTGATATTAAAAAATGGTGGTTTGCAGCGGAACCTTTATACGGACCATAATCATTTGCAGGACTAGATTCAGCTAAAATAGGCATTTCATATCCTGGGATATTACAAACCTCCACTTCATTCATATATTGACCACCAATCTTGACACTCCCTTTACTTCCGATAATGGTCATCGAACTTTCTAAGTTTTTATCTGTAACAGCTGTGGAATAATTGATGGATCCCATTCCTCCGTTCAAAAAATCAAAAGAAACAAAGCCAGAGTCTTCAAAATCAGTTGTATCTTGGTGCGTAAAATCTGCAAAGTTACCTTTGATATTATCTATATCTCCGAACAACCAATACATAATATCAATAAAGTGAGAAAATTGTGTAAACAAAGTACCACCATCTAGTTCTTGCGTACCTTTCCACCCTCCTTTTTTATAATAACGTGCATCTCTGTTCCAATAACAATTCAATTGGACCATAAAAATATCACCTAATATTTTTTCTCCCACTACTTTTTTAATCCATTCAGAAGGCGGTGAATATCTATTTTGCATGACACAAAATACATTTCGAGACATTTGTAAAGATTTAAAAATCACTTGTTCACACGCTTCTTTAGATAAGCCCATAGGCTTTTCACAAACTACATGTTTTCTTGCCTCCAAAGCCTTGATAGACTGTTCTGCATGTAAACCATTTGGTGTACAGACATTTACAACATCAAACTCCAAGCCTGATGCTAATAAATCTTCTATTGTATTAAAAAATGGTATGTTTTTATCTAAACCACATTCTTCTGCACTACGTACATCCACCATTGCAACTAGCTCTGCCTCTGGATCACGTGAAATCATTTCTGCATGACGCTTTCCGATATGTCCAGCACCAACAACTGCAAATCTTACTTTTTCGTTCGTTACAATCATTTGCTAATTTTAATGACTTTATTGTTTTCTAATTGATAGTTATCGCCACTTTCAGAGCATATTGCAACTCCTTCATTATTGAACTCTAGTCTTTGTCCGTATTCACTCATCCACCCTAATTGTCGCGCAGGATTTCCAACCATTAAAGCGTATGGCATTACTGTTTTTGTAACTACAGCCCCCGCTCCTATAAAAGCAAATTCTCCTATATCATGTCCACAAACAATTGTTGCATTTGCTCCAATCGAAGCACCTTTACGAACAATGGTTTTTAAGTATTCATTTTTTCGGTTCACAGCACTTCTAGGATTCATTACGTTCGTAAAAACCATAGATGGACCAAGAAAAACATCATCTTCACAAATAACACCTGTATATATTGATACATTGTTTTGCACTTTGACGTTTTTTCCTAAAACTACATCCGGAGATATAACCACATTTTGGCCAATATTACAATTTTCACCCAAAATACAATTTGGCATAATATGCGAAAAATGCCAAATTTTAGTTCCTTTTCCTATTGTACAACCGGGATCAACAAATGCTGTTTCGTGGGCAAAATAGTCCATTATTTTACTATATAATTATCAAAATTATTATGCTCTTTGTGTCTCAATTCTTCTTCTGAAAGACTACAAAAATATTCGTAGGTCAATTTTAAACCTTCACTACGGGATACTTTTGGCTCCCAAGCTAAAATAGCTTTCGCTTTTGTAATATTTGGTTGACGTTGTTTAGGGTCATTAACCGGCAAATCGTGGTAAACTACCTTTTGATCAGTATTTGTCAATTTTATGATTTCTTCCGCAAATTGACTAATCGTTATCTCGTCTGGATTCCCAATATTCACTGGTTCTGCATAATCAGAATGTAATAAACGATAGATACCTTCTACCAAATCATCCACATAACAGAAAGAACGTGTTTGAGATCCGTCGCCAAAAATCGTTAAATCTTCTCCTCTTAATGCTTGACCAATAAAAGCTGGTAAAACACGTCCATCATTCAAACGCATTCTTGGCCCATAGGTATTGAATATGCGTACAATTCGAGTTTCTAAACCATGATATGTATGATATGCCATGGTCATTGCTTCCTGGAATCGTTTTGCCTCATCGTAAACCCCACGAGGTCCAACAGGATTTACATTTCCCCAATATTCTTCTGGTTGTGGATGTACCGTTGGGTCTCCGTAAACTTCAGAAGTAGATGCTATTAAAACGCGTGCGCCTTTCACTTTAGCTAAACCTAAACAATTATGGATTCCTAACGAACCTACTTTTAAAGTCTGTATTGGAATTTTCAAATAATCTATCGGACTTGCTGGAGATGCAAAGTGCAATATATAATCTAGCTCTCCTGGTACATGAATAAATTTAGAAACATCGTGATTATAAAACTCAAAATTTTCTAATTTGAAAAGATGTTCTATATTCTTTAAACGTCCTGTAATTAAATTATCCATGGCAATAACATGGTAATTCTCTTTGATAAAACGATCACACAAATGCGAACCTAAAAATCCGGCTGCCCCTGTAATCAATATTCTTTTTCTTCTTTCCATTTTAGCTTATTTTTCAACAATAGAACGACCTATTGAGCTGTAATAAAAACCTCTTTCATTCATTTCGTTTAAATCAAACAGGTTTCTTCCATCAAAAATCACTTTATCGTTTAACAATGCAGCGATTTTATCAAAATCCGGATTTCTAAAAATACCCCACTCTGTACAAACAACCAATGCATCAGCATTCTCTAACGCTTCATATTCATTGGAAGCATAGGTGATTTTATCTCCAATTACTCCTTGTACATTCGGCATAGCTTCAGGATCAAAAGCGGTAACTGTAGCGCCTGCATCTACCAATGCATCAATAATATATAACGCTGGAGCCTCACGAATGTCATCCGTATCCGGCTTGAAAGCCAAGCCCCAAAGCGCAATTTTTTTTCCTTTCAAGTCGCCTCGAAAGAAGTTTTTAATTTTTGGAATAATAACCGTTTTTTGTTCTTCATTAACAGTCATTACAGATTTCAAAATTTCAAACGAAAAGTTGTATTCATTTCCAGATTTTACTAATGCCTGAACATCTTTCGGGAAACAAGAACCTCCATAGCCAATTCCTGGGAATAAGAAACGTTTTCCGATACGCTCATCCGAACCAATACCAATGCGAACTTTGTCTACATCTGCACCAACTAACTCACAAAAATTTGCAATCTCGTTCATGAATGTAATTTTAGTCGCAAGGAATGAATTTGCTGCATATTTAGTTAATTCCGCAGATTTTTCATCCATGAAAATAATTGGATTTCCTTGGCGAACAAATGGTTTGTATAATTGGTCCATTGTTTTTTTTGCACGGTCCGAAGAAGTACCAATTACTACTCGATCTGGTTTCATGAAATCATCTACTGCAAAACCTTCGCGCAAAAACTCTGGATTAGAAACCACGTCAAAATCAACGGTAGCATTTTTAGCCATCGCTAAACGCACTTTTTCTGCGGTACCAACTGGAACCGTACTCTTATCAACTACAACTTTATAATCCGTAATGATTTTGCCTAATTCTTCTGCGACACCTAAAATGTACGATAAATCTGCAGAACCATCTTCTCCTGGAGGTGTAGGTAATGCTAAAAATATAATTTCAGCATCTTTTATACCTGCTTGTAAGTCGGTTGTGAAAACCAAACGATTTGCTTTGATATTTCGTTCAAATAAAACGTCTAAATGTGGTTCATAAATCGGAATTTCTCCGTTACGCATTTTTTCTACTTTAGCAGCATTGTTGTCTACACATATTACTTGATTACCAGTTTCAGCAAAACAAGTACCAGTAACTAAACCAACATAACCTGTTCCAATAACAGCTATTTTTTTCATGCGTTCATATTTATAAAATTAATAATGTGTTTTGTAATATATTCCAATTGTTCTTGTTCCATTTCTGTGTGAATTGGAAAAGAAAGTACTTGTGTTGTCAATAAATTCGTCACTGGTAAATCTTGATTCTCTTTACCAAATGCTTTGAACATTCCTTGTTTGTGTGCAGGAAGTGGATAGTATACCATCGAAGGTATCCCGTTTTCAGACAAATAATTAATCAATCCTGTGCGATCAACACCGTCTAATTTTACCGTATATTGATGAAAAACATGGGTAGATTTAGCATCTCTTACCGGAATTGTAATCTGTGGTGTAGAAGCAAAAGCAGCATCATAGTATGCAGCAACTTTTTGTCGGGCAGCACAATAATTATCTAAATCTCTTAATTTAATTTTTAAAATTGCCGCTTGAATTGTATCTAGTCTGGAATTACACCCTACAACTTCGTGATGGTATTTAACTACTTGCCCGTGATTTGCTATCTTCTTTAAATTCGCTGCTAGCTCTGCAATATTCGTGTACATTGCGCCTCCATCACCATAACACCCTAAATTTTTAGATGGGAAAAAAGAGGTGCAACCAATATCTCCTATAGTCCCTGCTTTGGACACAGAACCGTCTTTATGGGTATATTCAGCTCCAATCGCTTGGGCAGTATCCTCGATAACTGCTAAATTATGTTTCTTGGCGATTTCTAAAATTGCATCCATATCCGCACATTGTCCATACAAATGTACAGGAACTATCGCTTTTGTTTTTGAGGTAATAGCCGCTTCTATTTTGGTTGGATCGATACAGAATGTGTCTGGTAGAACATCTACAAAAACAGGAACTAAATGTAATAATGCTATAACTTCTGTTGTAGCTATATACGTAAAAGAAGGTGTTATCACCTCATCTCCTGGCTTTAAACCCAAAGCCATCAATGCAATTTGCAATGCATCTGTACCGTTCGCACACGGAATAACATGCTGTACATTCAAATATTTTTCTAAATCAGAACGAAAATCACCAACTTCTGGTCCATTAATAAAATTAGCCTGTTCAATCACATTGATAATTGCAGCATCAATTTCTGTTTTTATCTTTTTATATTGTGACTGTAAGTCAACCATTTGTATTTTTTTCATTCGTCGATTTTTTCCGAATATTTGAGCGTTATCATTGCTTTTAAGTCTAATTAGCAAAAGTAATTATTTTGATTTTAATTCCTTGAATTTATTACACTTTTAAACTTGAAATTTCAATTCCTTTCAGCAAATATCCCTAAATTCATTTTTCAATGTATCTTTGAGTTATGCAACGACAGTTACTATTTCTGCTAACGCTTATATCCTCTTCTCTGCTTGGTCAAAGAAATGTAAGTTCAGAAACCATTGGTACGCCATGGGTTGGGATTCAATATGGAATAAGCCAACCAATCAATTCTTTACAAGAACGCTTTGGTTTATTAAACAGTCTTGGAATAAATGCTGGATATAAGACAAAACGAAATTGGTTTTTAGGAGTTGATGTTAATTTCTTATTTGGCAATCAAATTAAAACTGGAGACATCTTAAAAAATCTGAGAGATTCGTATGGTAACATTACGGATGTAAATGGAGATGTTGCTGCTATTTTACTTTTTTCGAGAGGCTATAATACTAATCTATCCTTTGGAAAAATAATACCAATCTTTGGTTCAAATCCAAACTCTGGAATTTTTATTCAAGCAGGAGCCGGTTATTTGCAATACCACATTCGAATAGAGTCTAATAAACAAATTATACCGCAAGTAGAGTTAGATTATCGTAAAGGGTATGATCGATTAACAGGAGGTGTCTCTACCCATGAATTTTTGGGATATGCCTACATGGCAAACAATGGATTGGTTAATTTTTATGCTGGTTTTTATTTCTTACAAGGGTATACATTCAACCAAAGAAACATTTTATTTGATCAACCAACAGAACAAGTCTCAACAAGTATGCGTAGGGATAACCTATATGGTTTCAGAGCTGGTTGGTTAATACCTATCTATAAGAGTAAACCAAAAGAATTTTATTACGATTAAAACATGGCTTTGCTTTATAATTTTTCCATCCGAGCATACGCTTTATTGTTATGGCTTATTCAAGGTTTTCATCCAAAAGCAAAAGCATGGATTCAAGGGCGTAAAAATTATTGGCGAAAATTACCAACGATTCCTAAAAACACTTATATCTATTGGTTTCATTGCGCATCTTTAGGCGAATTCGATCAAGGGATACCGGTGATGAATTTAGTAAAAGAAAGAAATCCTAATTGTAAAATACTTGTTACTTTCTTTAGTCCTTCCGGCATGGAACATTACCACAAGCGAAAACACACGGCTGATTTTGTTTATTATTTACCGATAGACACTCGAAAAAACGCACGAAAATTACTAAATCACTTCAACCCAAAAGTGGTATATTTTGTTAAATATGAATTTTGGTTAAACTATATTTTTGAAATCAACAAACAAAAAATTCCTTTATATAGCATCAGCTGTATTCTAAGACCGACCCAAATATTTTTCAGGTGGTACGGAGGATTATTCCGTAAAGGACTTAATTCTTTTAATTATTTCTATGTTCAAAATGAAGAAACAAGCATCCTTTTACATAAAATTGGTATTCATAATGTGCGAATAACAGGAGATACTCGATTTGACAAGGTAATAGAAAACAAAAAATCAGTAGTGCAAGATCTAATAATAGAAGACTTTTTACAAGAGGAAAAAGCACTTATTTTAGGAAGTTCTTGGCCAGTCGAAGAACAATTATTGGATCGTTATTTTACATCAGGTTCCACTAAAATAATCATCGCTCCACATGATATTTCAGAAAATCACCTAATATCCATCGAAAAACTATTCCAAAACGAAATTATTCGTTATTCAAAGTATACGGACCAAAAAGACAAATCTATCTTGTTAGTTGACTGTATCGGCAAATTAGCTAATGCTTATTCCTATGGAAAAATCGCATTTATTGGAGGCGGATTTACAGGAAAGTTGCACAATACACTTGAACCTGTGGTGTTTGGTCTACCGGTTATCTTTGGACCTTTACATGCGAAATTCCCAGAAGCACAACAATTTATTGATGCAGGGATTGGCTTTTCGATCAAAACAAGCGAGGAATTTTCTGATGCGATGCAACATATTGAATCTAATTTAAAAGAATTACAAGAAAAATGTATGCTTGAAATAGAGAATTCAAAAGGAGCAGCTGCAAAAATCATGGAGCGTTAAAAAAAGTTAAGGTTAGTTACATCTCGTAGATTAATTTTACTTTAGAATGTTTATTTGTAGTTATGCGTAAAATTAGAATTAATTGGATTATCGGAATTGTGTCATTCGCAATGATTTCCTTGTTACTTATTCAATTTTACCAAGTATCTAATCAGTATAACCAAAAATCAGAAGAATTTAAAGACAAAGTAAAAACGCTAATAGAACGTATTGCTATTCGCCATGAAAAAGCGATTGAACTTCGTAAATACCTGCATGTCGTCAACAAAGATTTTAGCCCTGAATATAAAGACATTCTCAAAAAGGAATTTCAGAATTTATTGACTTCGGAAGAAAGCATTAGTATCCGTGACACTGTTCTACTAGAAAATGGAAAATTTAATAAATACCTAATTATTCAAGGTTCAGCATTTGACACCATATCTGGATTAAAAACAGAGCATCAAGTATTAGCAAAAGACGTACGAAATATTCAACAAATTTTTAATCAAGACATTGTAAAATCAAAACAAGATAAAAGCGAAAACGTTTCTAATCAATTAGATCAACGTGTAATGCAGCAAATATTTAAAAAATCGAAACTAATCAATGAAATGCTATTTGTAGCCTTTCATGATAATACATTTGTTGCACCAGAAAAAAGAATCGATATCCATTTTCTAGATTCTATTATTGCATACGAGGCAAGAATGGATAAACTTCCAAAAGAATTTCACTTTATAGTAAAAAATGAAAGTAACGAAGCTATTCATTTTAACACAACAACTTCACATTACGCATGTACTATAGACACCACAAATGCATTCAAAACACAATTATTTCCATCCAATATTATCGACGAAAGTCTCTATCTTTTCCTTAAATTTCCAACTGAAAAATCGTTTCTATTTCATGAAATGTTTATCCCTTTTAGTATCAGTCTATTACTTGTTTTACTAATCCTTTATGCGATATCCTTCATGTTTAAAACAATTATCACACAAAAAAAATTGAGTGAATTGAAAAATGACTTCATATCCAATATGACACATGAATTTAAAACTCCAATCGCTACTATTTCTCTCGCTTGTCAGGCACTACGCGACAAAGATATTATGGGAGAAGAAAACAAAAAAACGGAACCATTTGTTCACATGATCAATCAAGAAAATAATCGACTGGAATTACTTGTAGAACGTATACTTCAAAGTGCTGCGATTGACAAAAAAAATATTGAGTTAAAAAAAGAAGACATTAATCTTTCAGAAGTTATTCAGGAACTATGTGCGCATGCGCAATTTAGAATAAAAGATTTTGGGGGTGAAATTGTAAAAAACATGGATGCTACTCCTATTCATGTGCATGCAGATAAAATGCATACAGTAAATGTCATTTCAAACCTTATAGATAACGCGATAAAATACAGTAAAGATATACCTATGGTTACGGTTTCATTAACCAGTAATTCTCAATACATTTTATTAAGTATTAAAGATGAAGGGATTGGAATACCTAAAGAACACATTGCAAAGATTTTTGATAAATTATACCGTATCCCAACCGGTAATTTGCATAATGTGAAGGGTTTTGGTCTAGGTTTAAGTTATGTAAAAGCAATTGTTATCTTAAACAATTGGCAGATAACTGTAAAAAGTCAAGAAAAAATAGGATCGGAATTTACCATAGAGATTCCAATTAACACTAAAAATCAAGCACATGGAACATAAATTAACAATCTTACTCGCAGAAGATGATGACAATTTAGGACTTTTATTACATACCTTTCTTACATCGAAAGGATACCATGTAAAATTAGCTCGTAACGGAAAAATAGCATTAGAATATTTCAATGCTGAAAAAATTGATTTTTGTATCCTGGATGTGATGATGCCAATTTTAGATGGAATTGCAACAGCAAAAGAAATACGTGAATTAAATAAACAGATTCCTATTTTATTTTTAACTGCAAAATCCTTGGAAGAGGATAAATTAGCTGGTTTTGCAGCTGGAGCAGATGATTATTTAACCAAACCATTTTCAATGGAAGAATTAATAGCACGTATAGAAGCTATTAGTAGAAGAACTATCACTAAAAATATTGCAGAAGATAGTAATATCAAAATTGGTTCAATTGCTTTTGATACCCAATCTCGCATACTTCATTTACCTTCAGGAGAGGTTAAACTTACAACTAAAGAGAATCAACTATTGAGTTTATTATCCAAAAACACCAACGAAATCATTGATCGTCAAGCAACTTTACGTGCAATTTGGGGCGATGATAATTATTTTAATGGTCGAAGTATGGATGTGTATATCGCTAAGTTAAGAAAGCTTTTAAAAGAAGATCCAGCGATTGAGATTATGAATGTACATGGAAAAGGATTTCAATTGATTGTGAAATAGTATTTTTGTACCATCATGAAATATCTAATCATTGGCCTTGGTAATCCAGGCTATAAATACGAAGAAACACGTCATAACATAGGTTTTAAAGTTGTAGAAGCCTTCGCAAAGGAATGCGAAGTATCTTTTGAAGTTAAGAAACTTGGAGAACTTGCACAGTCAAAATATAAAGGAAGACAAATTCTACTTCTAAAACCGAATACCTTCATGAATTTAAGTGGGAAAGCGGTTAATTACTGGATGCAAACCGAAAAAATTCCAATAGAAAACATCTTGGTTATTACCGATGATTTAGCACTTCCTTTTGGGAAATTAAGAATGAAAGGAAAAGGAAGTAGCGGAGGACATAATGGACTAAAAGATATCCAAGCTGTTTTAAATTCGACTGAATACGCGCGTTTACGCTTTGGTGTAGGCGATGAATTTAAACCTGGTCAACAGGTAGATTATGTACTTGGAGAATGGAACATACACGAAAAAGCGACGTTGGAAGATCGTATTAAAACCGCTACAGAATTCATTAAGGGATTTTCGACTATTGGTATTGGTTTGACGATGACAAACTGGAATGGAAAATGACCTTCGAGAGCCTAAGTTTTCGTTAAGAGTGACGAAGTGACAAGAGAAAGATTTTAAGAATCAAAAAGCCTACTAAAATAATATTTTAGCAGGCTTTTGTTGTATGTGTGAGTTATAATTAATAACTCATAATTCATAATTTATAATTTTCTAGCTACTTCGTTTTCTTCGAATGCTTCCACGATATCCCCAATTTTGATATCATTAAATTTATCGATATTCAAACCACATTCGTAACCGTGTTTCACTTCTTTTTGATCGTCTTTGAAACGTTTCAATGAACCAAGTTTACCTGTGTGAAGTACAATTCCATCACGGATAACACGGATTTTCGCATTACGTTTGATGATACCTTGCGTAACGAAACATCCTGCAATTGTACCAACTTTCGTGATGTCGAATGTCTCACGTATTTCAGCAGAACCAGTAACGATTTCTTCAATCTCTGGAGATAACATCCCTTCCATTGCAGCTTTAATCTCGTCAATCGCTTTGTAGATTACCGAGTACAAACGAATATCGATTTGCTCCGCATCCGCTAATTTACGTGCAGCAACCGATGGGCGAACCTGGAATCCAAGGATAATCGCATCTGACGCAGACGCCAAGTTGATATCCGCCTCAGTGATTCCACCGACACCTTTATGCACAATTTTAATTGCAATTTCTTCCGTGGAAAGGTTTTGTAAGGAATCCGAAAGAGCCTCAATAGAACCATCCACGTCACCTTTAATGATTAAGTTAAGCTCTTTGAAATCTCCGATAGCCAAACGACGACCAATCTCTTCCAATGTAATATGTTTTGTTGTACGTAAACCTTGTTCTCTGTACAATTGTTCTCTTTTTGTAGCAATAGATCTTGCTTCTTTCTCATCGTCTAATACGTGGAACTTATCCCCTGCATTTGGCGCACCATTGATACCTAAAATAGATACTGGAGTAGCTGGTCCTGCAATTTTAATATTCGCTCCACGTTCGTCATGCATTGCACGAACTTTACCGTAGTTACGCCCAACTAATACAACATCACCTATTTTCAAAGTTCCTGCCTCAACAAGTATATTTGTTACGTATCCTTTTCCTTTATCTAAAGAAGATTCGATAACTGTACCTACCGCATTTTTAGTTGGATTAGCACGTAAAGCTAAAATTTCAGCTTCCAACAATACTTTTTCTAATAATTCTTGGATGTTTAACCCTTTCTTAGCAGAAATTTCTTGACATTGGTATTGACCACCCCACTCTTCTACTAAAATATTCATCGCAGAGAGTTGTTCACGAATTCGATCTGGATTTGCTCCGTCTTTATCAATTTTATTAATCGCAAATACCATCGGTACATTTGCAGCTTGTGCGTGAGAGATTGCCTCTTTAGTTTGTGGCATCACATCATCATCCGCAGCAACTAATATAATTGCAACGTCTGTTACTTGCGCACCACGTGCACGCATGGCAGTAAACGCTTCGTGACCTGGAGTATCTAAGAAAGTCATTTTACGACCATCTCCAAGTACCACAGAGTACGCACCAATATGTTGCGTAATACCTCCGGACTCACCAGAAGTAACGTTTGCATTTCTAATTCTATCTAGTAAAGAAGTTTTACCATGATCGACGTGACCCATCACCGTAATGATTGGAGGACGAGATACTAAATCTTCTTCTTTGTCTTCTACTGTAGGAATCGCTTCTTGTACTTCCGCACTTACGAATTCTGTTTCAAAACCAAACTCATCTGCAATAATGTGAATAGTTTCTGCATCCAAACGTTGGTTAATCGAAGCGAAAATCCCTAAGGACATACACGCTGAGATTACCTGTGTTGGACCTACATTCATCATGGAAGCTAATTCAGAAACTGTAACGAATTCCGTAAGTTTTAATACTTTTTCTTGTAATTCAGCGTCTAATGCTTCTTGTTCACGTCGTTGTAAGTTATTATCTCTTTTTACTCTTCTGTTTTTAGAACCTTTGGATTTAGATCCAGTATTCGACAAACGTGCAAGCGTATCTTTAATTTCTTTTTGAATATCTCTCTCCGTAGGTGCTACTTTCGGAGCATTACTTCCAATTGGTCTTGAATTACCTAAAAATTTACGTTCTTTCGTTGGTGCACTCTTAGGATCATTAATGGCAGGTGTTCCTGTACTTGCTTTTGTAGGATCAATTTTCTTGATTCTCTTACGTTTTTTACGTGGTTCATCTCCAGGTCTAGCTGGACGATGATCCGTTTTAGGTTTATCCACAGGAAGTTCAATACGTCCAAGTACTGTAGGACCCGAAAGCACTTTACGTTCTACACGTATTGTTTCAATTTCTTTTGGTGCTTCCGGCTCTTTTGGTGCAACAGGTGCAACAACAACTGGAGCTACTACTACTTTAGGTTTTTCCACAACAGGTTTAACCTCTGATTTAGCCGCAACCTTTGGTGTATTATCTTGTTTTGCTTTAACCTCTTTTTCTGGTTTTTTCTTTTTATCGGGACGTGTTTTAGAATTGATTTTATCTAAATCAATTTTACCTAAAACTTGTAATTGCATATCCCCTTCGCCAAGTGTTTTAGCGCCACCATCCATCGTCGGTTCTTTCGAATCGCTTTCAACTAATGTTTCCTCTTTTACAGCCTCTTTTACAGCCTCTTTTACAACAGGTTGTGTAACGATTGGTGTTTGCGCTTTGACTTTGTCCAAAATACTTGGGTCAAAATCATCTTCCTCATCGTCATTGGAAGATTTCGAATCCGTTTTAGAATCCGTTAAACTAACTGTTTCTCTTTTTTCACGTTTCACAGCGCTTAATTTCGCTTGTTCTTTAAGCGATTGATCGTCTGCAAATTGTCGGCGTAATAGATCATAATGTTCCCCTTCCAACTTTGAGTTTGGATTTGGGTCAATTGATACTCCTTTCGATTGCAAGAACTCAGTTAATGTGGATATCCCAACATTTAACTCTCCTGCTACCTTGCCTAATCTTTGTGTTTTTCCGGCCATATTTTTTATTTCTTCCTGTAAAAAACAGGTTAACTTTTTGTGCGACTTAATGGTATAAAAAATGTGTGCAACTCGTACACACATCTACTATTATTCAAATTCTGCACGAAGTATTTTGTATACCTCTTGAATTGTTTCTTCTTCTAAATCAGTTCTGTTTACTAAATCTTCTACTCCTATTTCAAGAACAGATTTAGCAGTATCACAACCGATTGCTTTTAATTCGTCCAAAATCCATCCTTCGATTTCATCTGCGAAATCTTCTAAATCCACATCGTCTACATCTACTTCACCATCACGGTAAACATCGATTTCGTACCCTGTTAATTTAGTAGCTAATTTGATATTATTCCCTCCTCTACCAATTGCCAAAGAAACTTGGTCTGGTTTTAAGGAAACTTTTGCACGTTTTTCTTCTTCGATAATTTCAACTGCGGTAATTTTTGCTGGAGAAAGTGCACGTTGAATAAATAATTGTGTATTTGTTGTAAAGTTTATTACATCGATATTTTCATTGCGTAATTCACGAACAATTCCATGAATACGCGATCCTTTCATACCAACACATGCTCCAACTGGATCTACACGGTCATCGTAACTTTCTACCGCTACTTTCGCTCTTTCTCCTGGTTCACGAACGATACGTTTAATGGTAATCAATCCGTCAAACACTTCCGGAACTTCCAACTCGAATAAACGCTCTAAAAATTCTGGAGCAGTTCTAGAAAGGATAATAACTGGGTTTGAGTTACGCATGTCTACTTTAGAAACTACTGCGCGAATTGATTCTCCTTTTTTGAAATAATCTGCTGGAATTTGTTCTGATTTCGGTAAGATTAACTCATTCCCTTCATCATCCAATACCATGATTTCTTTTTTCCAAACTTGGTAAACCTCACCAGTAACGATCTCACCGATACGCTCTTTGTAGATTTTATAAATATGGTCTTTTTCTAATTCTAAAATTCTAGAAATTAAATTTTGACGTAATGAAAGAATATTTCTTCTACCAAAATCAGCAAACTTAAATTCTTCAGAAACTTCCTCACCCACTTCAAAATCAGGCTCAATTTTAATTGCTTCAGAATAAGCAATTTCCGTATTTGAATCTTCTACCTCACCATCTGGAACGATTTCTTTATTCAAGAAAATTTGCACATCACCTTTCTCAATATTTACAATAATATCGATATGTTCGTCTGTGTTAAATTTCTTTTTCAACATTGCACGAAACACGTCTTCTAATACGTGTTGCATTGTTTGTTTGTCGATACTTTTTAACTCTTTGAATTCTGAAAACGAATCTACTAATTCTAAGCTGTTCATGCCTATTTATTTAAATGAAATAACAATTTTTGTTTCCTTTATCGTTGCCAATGGAAGAGTTTCCTCTTCTTCAATGGTTACTTTCTTTTTTGTTTCCGGACTTTTCTCCGTACGTGTCGTTTTGACAACAATTTTCTCTGCTGTTGCTTCTAACAAAACACCTTCTTTTTCTTTTCCGTCTTTTAATATAACCTCTACTGTTCTTCCAATATTTTTAACATATTGTGGTAAAACACGTAAGGGCTTATCTAATCCTGCAGAAGAAACGTGTAACTCGAAATCTTGTTCCTCACGATCTAAATTATGTTCTACATTTCGAGAAACAGAAACACAATCATCAATTGCAACATATCCTTCTACTTTGTCTAACTCTAGGTTAATCACAAACTTAGGAGAAATCGAAATCGCAACAATGAAAAGACCTCTATCTAGTTCATCGATACGTTCTTGCGCTAATTTTCGTACTAATTCTTTTGTAATCATTTGCTAAAAAAAAGAGGGGATAATCATCCCCTCGCACTTAGTTATTTATAAATACTGCACAAATTTACGCTTTTTTTAATGAATTCCAAATTTATTAATGATTTTTATCCGATTCCCAGCAGGAATAACACTTTTCTTTTTCCAGCTTAATTTCATCCGCATCGGGCAATAATGGGAAAAAATCGATACCCGAAACCTTCTCTAAACTGTCAATGGAAATAACAAAGTGACTCAAAGGTAATTCGCTGTGTTCATTTTTCATTAAAAACGCAATCGCCTTAACAGAAGGTTGCGAATAATCGAGCAAAGCTTTATAAAAATAGCGCGGGATAGTAATTCGATTAGGCCCAAGAACTGGTAAACCTTCATTCAAAATTGGACCTGTAACAACATTTATTTGTTTATTATGTTTTGCATATTCTCTCACCTCTTCTTCCAACTTTTTCCAAATTCCACGATTAAAACTTTTATCTTGCGGACACATATTGGAAAGGTAAAAGGATTCTTCCATTGCTTGAACAGACCATTTCATATCTGCTGCAGGGGCTAAATGCCCTCTATCGTATCCTGATTTTTTATAATCTTCTAAAGCTGCACTATTATGTGTAATTAATGGGTCTGGTTTAAAATGATCATTACGTCCAATTTCTCCTTCCGTTTCTGCAAGCGTAAGTTCATACGCTACCCATTTGGCTACTTTAAACTTTTCATCATAAGACAAACAATACCCTGTGTGACAAATAATTAAATCCTTTTTACTATGCGCTGGAATTTCCAAGGAGACAGGAACCTTCGTTTGCTGAATCTTAAAACCAGCAAATAAAAAAAATCCGAATAGTGTAAGAACAACTATTCGGATAAACGAATTACTCATCAACATTACCAATTGTAACTTACACCAAATGTAAATGGATGAACATTAGCCATCAAAGAAGTATTAAACGTAGGGACTAATGCATAGGAAATAAATGCACCATACATTCTGCCGAAATTTTGACCAAAACCAGCTCTAATCGTTGCGTCACATTTCAATGTGTTTAAAGCAAACGTACCTTTAATAGTTCGCTCGTATAATATGTTAGGGTTATTTTTATCCGTGTATAATTGCTTTACGTTAGAAGAAAGTTTAATTCCTGTAATAAATCCTACACTAATCCAAAGATCTTTTTTAGGCGTAAACTCAAGTAAAACTGGCACTTGTAAATATGCTAAATGTAATTTATTTCGTGTGAAACTAATTGTATCTAAATGCGCATTACCATATATAGTACTATCTTGTGTACTATACGCATCTTTCAATGTCCAATCTTCCGAAAAAGCAAATTTTGTAAGATTTAATCCTAACCCCAAAGTCACTCCTAATCGATCAGGAGTTAGTGTCAACTTTCGATCGTAAAAATTGAAATTGAAATAATAAGAGTTTATAACCGAATTATTCCATTGTGGGTCATTTGGAAAATTCGCTTGAAAAGAATTATTTAACAATACATTTAATCCAAAATCTACACCTGCAAAATGACCGTCGTGTTTTTCTTCTTGGATAGATAACAATGAATCTTCCATCTCGCCATTTTTATCAGAATCAACAACTACTTGATTATTGGTGTTTTGAGAAAAGGCTTGAAAAGAGATAAAAATAAGTAGAATTAAAAATAATATATTTTTCATAATTCATTATAAAATAAATAGTTCTCTAAAATTAAGAAATATTTATTTAAACCACTTATTTTTCACTTCCTTATTATATTTGTTATTTACAATTGATGTTAATACAAAGCTATGACAAACTCCAAACTTCACATTTACAATAGCCATTCCGGAAAAAAAGAACAATTCGTTCCTATACATTCAAATTTTGTCGGATTATATGTTTGTGGGCCAACTGTATACAATTATGTTCACCTTGGAAATTGTAGAACATTTATTTCTTTTGATACGGTATATCGTTATCTGTTACATGTAGGATATAAGGTTCGTTATGTTCGAAACATTACCGATGTAGGTCATTTAGAAAACGATGCAGATGAGGGAGAAGATAAAATTGCAAAAAAAGCACGTTTAGAGCAAGTAGAACCAATGGAAATTGTTCAAAAGTACACCTTGGATTTTCACGATGTTCTTCATCAATTCAATAATCACGCACCAAGTATCGAACCAACTGCAACAGGGCACATCATCGAACAAATTGAAATGATTAAAACCATTATTGAAAATGGATATGCATACGAAGTGAATGGTTCTGTTTATTTTGATGTCAACACATACAACGAGCAATTCCCGTATGGTGAATTATCAGGTCGTAAAATTGAAGATCTGATTGTTGGAACACGTGACTTAGATGGTCAAGATGAAAAACGTAATGCCTTGGATTTTGCATTATGGAAAAATGCTTCCCCAGAACATATTATGAAATGGCCTTCTCCTTGGGGAATAGGTTTTCCAGGTTGGCATTTGGAATGTTCGGCAATGAGTACGAAATATTTAGGCGAAACATTTGATATTCATGGAGGAGGAATGGATTTGAAATTCCCACACCACGAATGTGAAATCGCACAGGGATGTGCTTCTACAGGTAAATCTCCTGTAAATTACTGGATGCATGGAAACATGTTGACCTTAAACGGTAAAAAGATGTCGAAGTCGACTGGCAATACCTTATTACCAAATGAATTATTCAACGGAGGTTCGGATTTATTAGAGCGTGGCTACCATCCAATGGTTGTTCGTTTCTTTATGATGCAAGCACATTATCGTAGTACACTTGATTTTACCAGTGACGCATTAAACGCTGCGGAAAAAGGATTTGAAAAATTAATGGATGCTGTAAAAGATTTGGCAAATCTATCAACTAGCGAAAGTTCTTCAATAAATGCGCAAGGTTTAGTCGCTTCTTTTTACGATGCCATGAACGACGACTTCAATGCGCCGATATTAGTTGCAAACTTATTTGAAACAGTTAAAGTGATTAACACTATCAAAGAAGGTAAAGCAACAATTACACAAACTGATTTAGAAATCTTAACCAAAGAAGTGAATGCCTTTGTTTTTGATGTACTTGGCTTGGCTACTTTAAGTAGTAATGGCGACGATTCAAAATTAGAAGGTGTGATGGACTTAGTCTTGAATTTACGTCAACAAGCACGTGAGAACAAAGATTGGGGAACTTCTGATAAGATTCGCGATGGATTGGCTGCGGCAGGTTTGGTAGTGAAAGACGGGAAGGACGGAACTACTTGGAAGTGATGAGTGACGAAGTGACGAGCGAAGGAAAGACAGTAAATAATTCATAACCCATAATTTATAATTCATAACTCTAAAAATGATTACTCCAGTTCACGATAAAAAATTATTCCTATTAGATGCTTTTGCATTGATTTACAGAGCATATTTTGCATTTGCGAAGAATCCACGTGTAAACTCCAAAGGACAAAATACGTCTGCTGCTTTTGGTTTTACAAATGCATTGATTGATGTAATTAAAAAAGAGCAACCAACGCATTTAGCAGTGGTGTTTGATGCTCCTGGTGGGGCAACGAATCGTCAGGAAGATTTTGCAGCATATAAAGCGAATCGTCAGGAAATGCCGGAAGATTTGCGTGCAATGATTGACCCAATTAAGAAAATTATTGAAGCATTTAATATTCCTATTTTACTGAAATCTGGATTTGAAGCGGATGATGTGATAGGTACTTTAGCGAAAGTTGCTGAAAAAGAAGGATATTATACCTATATGATGACTCCGGATAAGGATTTTGGTCAGTTGGTATCGGAAAAAATATTTATCTACAAACCAGGTCGTGGTGGGGATCCTGCTTCTGTATTAGGTGTAAAAGAAGTATGTGAGAAATTTGAGGTCGACCATCCCTTAAAAGTCATTGACATCCTTGGTTTATGGGGGGATGCTTCCGATAATATTCCTGGAATACCTGGGATTGGAGAAAAGACTTCTAAAAAATTAATCCAAGAATTTGGTTCTTTAGAAAACATCATCGCCAATGCGGACCAACTCAAAGGAAAAATGCGCGAAAACGTGATTGAGTTCGCCGATCAAGGTCGTTTATCCAAACAACTAGCAACTATCATTTTGGATGTAGATGTCCCTTTTGACCCTGAACATTTGATTATGTGTGAACCAGATGCAGAAAAGGTGATGGAAGTATTTACGGAATTAGAATTTAGAACATTGGCAAAACGGGTTATCGGAGAAGAAATCACAGTTACTGCTCCGGTAACTGAAACAGGACAATTTGATTTATTTGGAACACAAAGTTTGTTGGAAATTCAAACTCCGGTTCAAACTTCTGAATTAAAAACGATTGCTACGGAAAAACCGAATTACCATTTAATTACGAATTCGGAAGAGCGTGCAGAATTATTGGAATTGTTATTGAAGCAAACATCCGTTTGTTTTGACACAGAAACAACTGCAGTAGATGCGTTGGTTGCGAAATTGGTTGGGATGTCGTTTTCATTCAATCAACGGGAAGCATTTTATGTCGCACTCCCAGAAAACCAACAAGAAGCACAACTAATCGTAGATTCCTTCAAGCCTTTCTTCGAAAATGAAACCATTGAAAAAATTGGTCACAACCTGAAGTACGACTTACAAGTCTTGGAGAATTATGGTATAGCGGTTGGCGGATCCTTATTTGATACGATGATTGCACATTACTTAATTCAGCCCGAATCCAAACAAAGCATGGACTTTTTGGCGGAATACTATTTACAATATAAACCGGTTTCTATTACCGAATTGATTGGTAAAAAAGGTAAAAACCAAGGAAATATGCGCGATTTAGATCCAAAGCAAGTTTCCGATTATGCATGTGAAGACGCAGATATTACCTTTCAACTATATCAAATTTTAGCACCTCAAATTCAAAAAGAACATTTAAAAGATTTATTCCACACCATGGAAATGCCTTTGGTTAATGTAATTCAGCGCATGGAACGAGAAGGAATTGCAATTGATGTGGAAGGGTTAAAAACATTATCCTTACGTTTAGAGGAGGACTCGATTAGTCTGGAAAAAGAAATCAAAGAAATTTCTGGGGAAGACTTCAACTTAGATTCTCCGAAACAATTGGGAGAAGTCTTGTTTGAAAAAATGAAAATCAATGCTAAAGCAAAAAAAACCAAAACGGGACAATACCAAACTTCAGAGGATGCTTTGGAACAATACCGTAACGATCACCCAATCATAGGTAAAATATTAGAATACCGACAAAATAAAAAACTAAAAGGAACCTATGTAGATCCGCTTCCTACGTTGTTGAATCCAAATGATCACCGTGTACACACAAGTTATATGCAAACAGTAACTGCAACAGGTCGATTAAGTTCAAACAATCCAAACTTACAGAACATCCCTATTCGCACCCAAAAAGGAAAAGAAATTCGTAAGACTTTTATTTCACGTGGACCAGAATTCAAAATCATGGCGGCGGATTATTCTCAAATTGAATTACGTATCATTGCAGCCTTGAGTAAAGACCCGGGAATGATTGACGCATTTCAAAAAGGAATCGACATTCACACAGCAACGGCAGCAAATGTATTTCATGTTCCCTTAGCGGAAGTAACTAAAGACCAACGTAGTGCTGCGAAAGCCGTAAACTTTGGAATTATGTACGGTCAAGGTCCATTTGGTTTGGCGCAAAATTTAGGTATTTCTAGAACTGAAGCAAAATCCATCATTGATCGTTATTTTGAACAATTTGGTACCATAAAATCCTTCATGGATGGATTGGTAAATGATGCTCGGGAATTGGGCTATGTAGAAACCATCATGAAACGTAGAAGATACCTACCAGACATTAATTCTGCGAATGCTATTGTACGTGGTTATGCTGAACGAAATGCAATTAATGCACCGATTCAAGGTTCTGCAGCAGATATCATAAAACTTGCCATGATTGCAGTTGACAAAGCGATGCAAGAACAAAAAGTACAATCTAAATTATTGTTACAAGTACACGATGAGTTGGTGTTTGATGTACACATTTCGGAACAAGATTTGATGCGAAAATTAGTGCAAGAAGCCATGGAATCGGCTATCGAACTGGTTGTTCCGATGGAAGTAGAAGTGAAAATAGCGGATAATTGGTTAGATGCTCATTAAGATATACAATGCGTAATTGCTTACTGTTTTTGGTTTTTGTAGCGACATATTTCGATGTGTCAGCACAAACCATGTCTAGCAATCCCAATCAATTATTATGGAAAATTTCAGGTCGGAAATTGAAAAAACCGAGTTATATCTTTGGAACCTATCATTCGAATGATCCTCGCGTATTTAAATTTTCAGACAGCACCTACAGTGTACTTCTTCGTTCAGAGGCCGTTGTTATTGAGGCAGATATATACAGTATGTTTGCTGAATTAGACACACGTGCTAATACCCCTAGTTTTGAATTTGATGCCGCTGGAACGCCATACACAACGAGTAAACGTGCTACAAAAACATATTATGGCTCCGAGGATGGCCGCCCACAATTTTTAGACTTATACCTGCAACTACTTGCGTATAACCTGAACAAAAAGTGTTATACACTTGAATCCATTGAAGATCAGTTAGCAGCTTACGCATTGATCCATAAATCACAATTATTGGGTATAACATCCCCTACCGAAAAAATCAGTCAGGAAAAATTGATGGAAGTGTACCTTTCGGGAAATATTGAACGAATTCGCGAAATGATGGAACGTCAACTTTCCGCTACCAAAGATGGTTATCAATGGATGATTAACGAACGAAATTTCATTATGGCGGATGGTATAGATACGCTATGTAAAAAAAACAGTTTATTTATTGCTGTTGGTGCCGCGCATTTGGCAGGTCAGACTGGTATTATACAAATTCTAAAAGACCGTGGTTACAAAGTACAACAGGTGAATGCAACCTATGCAGAAGAACCAATAGAAGCAGCTAAAGAAATCCAGAAACAAAACAGCTTTACCTATGCTGACCCTACATCTGGAATTAGTGTGCAATTTGGAGGTAAACCTTTTGTAAAAAAAGAAGATAATTATGAAGAAATTGTTTTCCGCGAAATGGGGCAAGGAAATACCTACCTAATCGAAAGTGAACGTGTTGGAAAAAATTATAACCTTGCTAAATATGTAGAAAGTATTTTTAATGCTCCTGAACAAACTAAAATACAAGAAATTACACTTCAAAATGGTCTAAAAGCATACGAAGGATTGGCTTTTGTATATGGCACGGGTCACTGCTGGAGACGTGTTTTCATCTATAAAGGAAAGCTAATTAAATTAAGCTGTTACGGTGGTAATAAATTTATGAGTACCGATCGCTATAAGAAGTTTTTTGATCGGGTGGTATTGTTTTAAGATCACCGTAATTTAATTGACATAAAAAAAGCGACTCCGTTTCCGAAGTCGCTCAATTTATAATTCATAAGTTATAACTCATAATCTCAAGTTCTACCCTGAACACATTTCACAGTTTTCTGGATCATCCAAGGAACAAGCAATTGCTTCTTGTCCTTCTTTAGTTAATGCAGCAACTGGTACTTTGTTAATTTCTGGTTCAGAAGTAAATGCTTTGTCTACGGTAAATTTGATTGCATCCGTAGCAGCTTTTGTACGTAAGTAGTACATACCTGTTTTCAATCCTTGTTTCCAACCGTAGAAGTGCATCGAAGTTAATTTTCCGAAGTTTGCATTTTCCATGAAGATATTCAAAGATTGGGATTGACAAATATAAGCACCACGATCAGCAGCTAATTCAATAATTGCCTTTTGAGAAATCTCCCAAGCTGTTTTATATAATTCTTTCAAATGCGTTGGAATTTCAACGATATTTTGAACAGAACCGTTGGAAGCCATTAATTTTGAACGCATATCTTTATTCCAAAGACCTTCTTTAACTAAATCTTTCAATAAGTGTTTGTTTACGATAATAAACTCCCCTGAAAGTACACGACGTGTGTAAATGTTAGATGTATATGGCTCAAAACATTCGTTATTTCCTAAAATTTGGGCTGTAGAAGCTGTTGGCATTGGCGCTAATAACAAAGAGTTTCTTGCTCCAAATTCCATTACTTCTTTACGTAATACATCCCATTCCCAACGAGTAGATGGAGTTACATTCCACATATCGAATTGGAACACACCTTTAGATAAAGGAGAACCTTGGAACGTTTCGTATGCACCTTCTTTTTTCGCTAAATCTTTCGATGCAGTCATTGCAGCGTAATAGATTGTTTCGAAAATCTCTGCATTCAATTGTTTTGCCTCTGGAGATTCGAATGGGAAACGCATCATAATAAATGCATCTGCTAATCCTTGAACTCCTAATCCAATTGGACGGTGACGCATGTTCGAATTTCTTGCTTCTTCTACTGGGTAGTAGTTTCCATCAATGATTCTATTTAAGTTCACAGTTGCTTGGTAAGTAACTTCGAATAATTTATTATGATCAAATTGTCCATCTTCTGTTACGAATTTTGGCAATGCTAAAGAAGCTAAGTTACATACAGCTACCTCATCTGGAGCAGTATATTCAATAATTTCTGTACACAAGTTCGAAGACTTGATAGTACCTAAATTTTGTTGGTTAGATTTAGCATTCGCAGCATCTTTGTACAACATGTAAGGAGTACCAGTTTCAATTTGTGATTCTAAAATTTTGAACCATAAATCTTGTGCTTTGATAGTTTTTCTTCCTTTTCCTTCTGCCTCATATTTCATGTACAACGCTTCAAATTCAGCACTGTGTGTATCCGAAAGACCTGGACATTCGTTTGGACACATTAAGGTCCAATCGCCATTACTTTCCACACGTTTCATGAATAAATCTGGAATCCACAATGCGAAGAATAAATCACGTGCACGTTGCTCTTCTTTTCCGTGATTTTTCTTTAAATCTAAGAAATCAAAAACGTCCGCATGCCAAGGCTCGATGTATACTGCGAAAGAACCTTTACGTTTTCCTCCACCTTGGTCAACGTATCTTGCTGTATCATTAAATACACGTAACATCGGTACGATACCATTGGAAGCACCATTTGTACCTTTAATGTATGATCCAGTAGCACGAATATCGTGAATCGCTAAACCAATACCACCTGCAGATTGTGAAATCTTAGCACATGATTTTAATGTATCGTAAATACCATCAATACTATCTTCTTTCATGGTTAGTAAGAAACAAGAAGACATTTGTGGTTTTGGTGTTCCAGCGTTGAATAAAGTTGGTGTAGCATGCGTAAACCAACCTTCTGACATTAAATTGTACGTTTTGATTGCTTCGTTAATATCCCCCTTATGGATACCAACAGAAACACGCATCAACATTTGCTGTGGACGTTCAGCAATTTCTCCGTTTAAGCGTAATAAATAAGATCTCGACAATGTTTTAAATCCAAAATAATCGTATTTGAAATCACGATCGTAAATGATACTAGAATCAAGTACTTCACGGTTTTCCATGATTACATTATACACATCCTCCGCCAACAAAGATGCTGGTTGATTCGTTTTTGGATCTACATACGTGTATAAATCCTCCATCACTTCTGAAAATGACTTCTTCGTTTCTTTGTGTAAGTTAGAAACTGCAATTCTAGATGCTAATAGCGCATAATCTGGGTGGTCGATTGTTTTTGCTGCTGCTGTTTCTGCTGCTAAGTTGTCTAACTCAGAAGTAGTAACACCATCATAAATACCTTCAATCACTTTCATCGCTACCGCTTCTGGACTTACTAACGGATCCAAACCGTAACACATTTTAATAATTCGGGCGGTGATTTTGTCGAATTTCACTGCCTCCTTGCGTCCATCTCTTTTTACTACATACATATCTTTAATCTATTTTAAGGGTAATTTGTTTTTTATATTAAAAATCTTCATCCATACTAAACCCGTGGTTGTCGTTCCCACTGTTCATAACACCAGCTTTTTGGTATTCCGCTACTCGTTTCTCAAAGAAATTAGATTTACCTTGAATCGACAACATATCCATGAAGTCAAATGGGTTTGTTGCGTTGTATACTTTATCATTCCCTAACTCAACAAGTAATCTATCTGCAACGAATTCAATGTATTGCGACATTAAGTCACTATTCATTCCAATCAATTTTACAGGAAGCGCATCCAAAATAAATTCTTTTTCAATTTCGACTGCATCCAAGACGATTTGCTCTACCTCTTTTTTATCTAACTTATTTACAATATGATTATTGTATAACAAACATGCAAAATCACAATGTAAACCTTCATCTCTTGAAATCAACTCATTGGAGAATCCTAATCCTGGCATTAAACCACGTTTTTTCAACCAGAAAATAGAACAGAAAGATCCGGAGAAGAAAATACCTTCTACCGCTGCAAACGCTACCAAACGTTGTGCAAAAGTTCCTTGTTCAATCCAACGTAATGCCCAATCTGCTTTCTTACGAACACATGTTAAAGTATCAATCGCATTAAACAAGTGTGATTTATCCGCTGAATCTTTAATTAAGGTATCAATCAACAAAGAATAGGTCTCTGAATGGATATTTTCAATCGTGATTTGAAAACCATAAAAGAATTTAGCTTCTGTATATTGTACTTCTGATAAAAAGTTTTCTGCTAAATTTTCGTTCACAATACCATCGGAAGCAGCAAAAAAAGCAAGAATGTGTTTAATGAAATGCTTCTCGTTTTCGTTTAATTTATTTTCCCAATCGATAATATCTGCAGACATATCAATTTCCTCTGCAGTCCAAAAACTTGCTTCCGCTTTTTTATAAAAAGACCAAATATCGTCATGCTGTATAGGAAACAACACAAACCTTCCTTCGTTTGGCGTTAAAATTGGTTCTACGTGATTCATACTGTTTAGTTAAGTATTCAATTATTAATCTATTATCTGCTAAAAGACCTCTTATTTGTTTGAGATGAATTAGTAACGGGCTACAAAAATTGTCATTTTAATCAGTTCCTGCAATTAAAGAAATTCACAAAACACAAACGTTTTCAACAACGGTTTTCTAAACTCCTTGTCCTTCCAATGAAAAACAAGTTTTTATCGACGATTTAAAAGATATTCACAACCAATTAAATCATTTTGTCGATAAATATTTTAAAATAACTCAAGTTTTTTACTCACTTAATATTACAAGAGATTTGTATAAATTTACAGCATAAACAAACACCTGTCAAGAAAAAAAATAGAGCCTTTTTAACATCCAATTGTTTACACATGTCGCAACTCACTAAAACACTATCGGTATATCGAATTTGGCAAAAAAAATTAGTTGAATGGAAAGAAGATTTAACACATTTGGTCTATCCTAATATCTGTTTGATTTGTGAAGAAGAAACAACACATAAAAAAATTCTACTATGTCACCTGTGCGAAAACGACTTGCATTACACACACTTTGAAAACTATACAGAATTCACCAAATTAGACAAGCTATTTTGGGGAAGAGTTCCCGTGGAAGCAAGCTACAGCCTTCTTTATTTTGAAAAAGAAATAAGCACCCAAAAAATATTACATGGTATTAAATACCAAAACAAAAAAAAATTAGCCCTAGAAATGGGAAGTCGAATTGGATCAAAACTAATAAAAATTCCAACTTTCATAAAAGTAGATTGTTTAATCCCAATTCCATTGCATGCAAAAAAAGAATACCAACGCGGATATAATCAAAGTCGATTACTCGCCGAAGGAATCGCACAAACTAGTAATATTCCGTGCAATGACAAACTCTTAAAAAAGAGTAAGCACAGTGAAAGTCAGACAAAAAAAGGAAGATTTAAACGCTGGGAAAATGTACAAAACACCTTTACAATTGATGTGAAAAATATAAAAAATTATAAACACATCGCATTGGTAGATGATGTTGTTACAACTGGTGCTACTTTAGAAGCGTGTGTACGTGAAATTAAAGCATACTACCCAAAAATTAAAATAAGTATTATCACACTTGCAATTGCAAAATAATGGAAAAGAAAAAAGTCTTAATAGTAGGATCTGGGATCGCTGGAGTAGCACTTGCACGACACCTAGATCAACGAAAAATTCCTTTCGAAGTCATCGACGCTGGAACGAACTATAGTTCCCGCATCGCCGCAGGACTAATCAATCCGATGGTATTTAGGCGTATGGCAAAAAGTTGGAGGGTTGACGAATTCTTACCTTATGCCAAACAATTTTATGCAGACGCAAGTAACGAATGGGGACAAACTTATTTTCACCCAATTCCTATTAGACGCGCATTTGCTCACCAACAAGAATTAGATTTCTGGTTAAAAAAACAGGATATCGAAGAATACCAAGCATACCTCAAGCCACTTGATGAATCGGACTATACAAAAAAGACCGTAATAAACGCCTATGGCACTGGAGAAGTGTTAAATGCAGCGTATATTTCCACCAAGCAATTATTAGAGGATGCTTTTAAGTGGTTAGAACAAACCCAAAGATTACGCATCGAAAAAATCCAATACACCGATATAGACCCTGAAAATGCAACGTATAAAGATGAACAATTTGCAAAAATCATTTTTTGTGAAGGGTTTCATGGACTAGAAAACCCCTGGTTTAACTATTTGCCCTTACAAGCAACAAAGGGAGAAACGTTAACGATAAGCTCGGAAGAAATTTCGCGCACAGAATCACTCAACCGAAAATGTTTTACGTTACCAGTAAAAGATGCTATTTACCGAGTTGGCGCAACCTACGCTTGGAACGACCCAACATTACACACAACCGAAGAAGCACGCACGGAACTCATTGGCCATTTACAAAACTTAACCAAATGCAATTTTGAGGTAATAGACCAAGAAGCAGGAATAAGACCAACCGTTCTGGATAGAAGACCTTTAATGGGAAGACATGCTAACTTCCCTAGTTTATACATTTTCAATGGGTTAGGTACAAAAGGTTACCTCATGGCTCCATTACTTGCGCAAGAGATGTCCGACTTTATCGTGGAAGAAAAAATCCTAGATCGTGAAATAGATATACAACGCTACCAAAAACGTTTACTCTAAAAAGATTTCTATTTTTACTTAAAAATCGCATGATGAAAAAAATTATTGTATTTGTGACATTATTAGCAACCTTAATTTCTTGCTCCCCCGAGGCAATGACCAACAAAAAAATTGCAGGCATGTGGTATTTAGTTTCTATTGACGGTCAATCCTTAGATACAGACTATAAAGAACAACTTAATTTTGCGCCAGATGGTCGTGGAGGAACAATCACTGAAACAAAAACAACTAAGGGAATTCCTATCGTTACATACGGAAAATATGCGCTTATTAAATCCGGTTCGGTTACCATTTCTCGCACAAAACCAGACGGTGGATACGACGACCAAGGCTATGATTTTACAAGTATTTCCGATAACAGCCTTACAATGACACAAAACATGAATGGTCACAAAGTCTATGTATATACAAAATAAGTGGCATAATTTCAGACTATCGAATTTGCATATTAAAAATTCTTTTTTTAATTTTCACAATTAAACGATTAATATATAACAATATGGCTACAGTATTTGAGACCAGACTTATCGGAAACATTGGAAAAGATGCTACACTAAAAACGATGGATAGAGGTGTTATAGCGATTAACTTTCCTGTTGCACACAACAAAAACTGGAGAGACAAAAGATCTGGTGAATCGAAAACAAAAACAACTTGGGTAAATTGTACAATCTGGAAAAAAGAGGGTGCAAATTTACGTATTCTTGACTTCCTTAAAAAAGGTGCTTTAGTAGAATTAATTGGATCTCCTTTTGCTAAAGCCTATACCATGGAAGATGGGTTTGTAAGAACAGAAATTCGTTTAAATGTTGCCCAAACAAACATTTTACGTCCTGCAAAATTCGACGGAACCATGACGGAAGACATCATCGACGAAGTAGAAAACGATGACAATGAATATGTTGACTCAACACTAGAAGATTTCTCTATTGACGAAGACGATTTTTAGTTAAAAAAAATTGCAAAAATATATTGGAATTAATTTTTTTATATATATTTGCACTCACAATTCAGTGAGAGTTGTGAAATGCTTTCTTAGCTCAGTCGGTTAGAGCATCTGACTGTTAATCAGAGGGTCCCTGGTTCGAGCCCAGGAGAGAGCGCAAAAAAAAAGCCTTACAGAAATGTAAGGCTTTTTTTTGCTTCAATACCTATGAATGTGCACGGTTTTCGCAAATTATTAAAATTTAAGATAACAAAAAAAAGGTTGACTCATCTCTGAATCAACCTTTCTTCTTTCAAAGAAAACCTATAATTAGTTCACGTTTGCTTCTAATTCAGAACCAGCTTTGAACTTAACAACATTCTTAGCAGCAATTTGAATTTCTTTACCTGTTTGTGGGTTACGTCCTGTTCTTGCTTCTCTTTTAGAAACAGAGAAAGATCCAAATCCAACTAACGATAATTTATCTCCACTTTTCAATGCAGTAGAAGTTGCGTTTACAAGTGCGTTTAATGCTTTTGTAGCATCTGTTTTAGTCAATCCAGACTCAGCTGAGATTGCATCAATTAATTCTTGTTTGTTCATAGGTTATAGTTTTTTGTAAAATAAAGTTACAATAAATGTTCCGATTAAAACAAATTATTCTAGCTATTTTTTTTGTAAAATGATTGAATTAAAATCGCTTATAACAAACAACTAAATTTCCACGTACCTAATGTAGACGATAGGTGTAGTTACTTTATCCGAAAATTGGATCTTATTTACAACCAAAAGAAAATTGAATTAAAACATTCATACGTATATTAATCAAAAAAAACATGTTTGGAAACCACTTATTCGTCGAAGAAATAACAAAACTTTTAGTTGCGTTATTTGCTGGTGCAATTATCGGCGCAGAAAGAGAATATAAAAGTAAGGCCGCAGGATTCAGAACGGTTATTTTAATTACAGTAGGCTCTACCCTATTCACCATGATTTCAATTATATAAGCAACGATGGCAGAGTAGCATCTAATATTGTTACTGGTATCGGTTTTTTGGGCGCTGGCGCTATTTTCCGGGAAGGTATGAACGTCAAGGGATTAACTACCGCAACAACCATCTGGATTTCCGCAGCCATCGGTATGGCAATCGGAATTGGTAGGTATGAATTCGCATTTGCCGCGCTAATTATTGTAATGATTGTTTTACTCAGTTTTACCTGCATACAACGCTTAATTGAACGCTCCAATAAAGTTGAAACATACAATATCACCTTTGTTCATTCCAATGAATTTGACCTAGAAGATCTGTTAATTTTGATAAAAAACTACGATTTAACATTGTCTATCACCAAGAAAACTAAAAACCAAAACATGCATTCCGGTGTTTTTTCCATACAAGGAAGCGCACAAAATCACGAAAATCTCGTTAAAGAGTTATATAGTTCTAAATTTATCCTTGGTTTTGATGTTTAGATTATTTTAATTCTGAACTAACAGTTACTTCGGGTTTCTTTTTCTTCTTCCAAGAACTACTTTTCTTTTTTCGCTTAAATCCTCCAGCGGACACTTTCCATTCGGGTCCTGCTCCCAAAGCTTCAGGCAATATACAACGTGGGATTTCTGCCTCAATCAATTTCTCGATATTTTGCATACGCAACATGTCTTTCTCATTGATTAAGGTATACGCCTCTCCTTTCGTATTAGCGCGTGCTGTTCGACCAATGCGATGTACATAATCTTCTGCATCATGGGGCGCATCGTAATTTATAACCATATTGATTTCCTTGATATCAATCCCCCTACTCATCACATCTGTGGCAACCAAAATACGTATGCGTTTAGATCGAAAACCAATCAACACTTCTTCGCGTTCCGTCTGCGTCAAATTGGAAGAAATCCCTTGTGATTTAAACCCAGCTTTGCGTAAGCCATGCACTATTTCCGAAACTTTGCTTTTCGAAGAAGTAAAAATGATGATGCTCGTATATTCAGGTCGTGATTCCAAAATGTGCTTAATTACTGGAATCTTCTGATTATCAAATGTCAAATATAAATTTTGAGAAACACCCGGCGCAGGCTTTGAAATAGATAAGGTAATCTCTTCCGGTTCATGTAAAATTTTTGTCGCTAATGTCCGGATTTTAGGAGCCATCGTAGCACTAAATAACAAGGTTTGTTTTTTGGCTGGTAAATAGGAGAAAATTTGTTCTAAATCCTCCGTGAAACCCATGTCTAACATTTTATCTGCCTCATCTAAAACTAAATGTTTTACGTGTTTAAAATTCACATACCCCATTTTTAGATGGGAAAGTAATTTTCCGGGTGTAGCAACAATAATATCCGTGCCATTTTTTAAAGCATCTTTCTGAATGTCCCAGTCTTTTCCATCTGTTCCACCATAAACTGCTTGTGAACCAACAGAAACAAAATACGATAAACCTTGTATTTCTTGCTCAATTTGGATAGCTAATTCCCGCGTAGGCACAATGATTAATGTATCGATTGTCGTATCTTCTTTTCCAACTAATTTATTTAAAATAGGCAAAATAAATGCTGCTGTTTTTCCTGTACCTGTCTGTGCACAAGCAATCAAATCTTTATTTTCAAGGATGGTAGGAATAGCTTTTTCTTGGATTGGAGTTGCATTTTCAAACCCCATGTGAGAGATCGCTTCAAGGATACTCTCGTGTAATTGTAATTCTGTAAATTTCATAATTGACGTCAAGTTACTATGTTTTTATGGATTATCAACTATAGCAAACAAGAATGAATTAGTTTAAGGAACAAAAAATTCTTTTCGAAGCAATAAAATGGCCATTTAGGAAGTTACAGTAGAAAATAAGTTTAAATGCACGTTGTCAAACCCTTGTTTGAACCCAGCCTTCTGATGTTTAATAAAAAAATCAGCAAAAGGCGTTTGTGAGTTTGGGTGCAGAAAGTGAATTAAACGTAATTTTCAAAGTTACTTCCTAGAGGCCCAGTCCCGATAGCTATCGGGATTTTGGCTCCACCTTCTTGGGCAATGCAAAAAGGTGGTTTAAAAATAAAAATTATACGTAGCAAAAATCGTTTAATTAATTTCTACATTTGAAATACGAATGCATTTTAAAATTCGTTAGACCAGTATGAAAAAATACGTATTAATTATCTTGTTAGGCTTATTCCCGCAACTTGGACGAACTCAAATCTTCGAAAAAATCACCTTCCAAACCTCCTATTGTTTTGGTACTTGTCCGGTATATCACCTCGAATTAAAAGCAGATAAAACCTTTAAACTTCATGCGGAAACGGTATTTCTTGCAAACAGCAATTCGCGTGAACTAGATTCTTCCAAAATGGGCTACTTCACCGGAAAATTAAGCCGTAAAATGTATAAAAAATTCATTACTAACTTCCGAAAAAGTGACGTAAATAACCTTAGGTTTGATGGCGTAAAATGCTGTGACGGCTCGTTAATTACATTAAAAATTTATTACGACGGAATCCAGAAAGAATTGGTTTCCATGTTTCCACCAAAACAAGCGGATGCTTTATTAGATGTTTTATATGAAATTTGTAAGACTTCCCCAATGAAACGTGTAAATTCAAATTACAAATAGATGAAAACCTATTTTCGTGTATTTTATGCGATTCTATCCTTGTTTCTTTTAGCGTGTGGTAAAGTACCAACTCCCGAACCAAACCAAACAATCCCCCAGTTTGTAGGTGATTTTGAAAATGGTACTATTTCCGGATTCCATTACCTAGTAGTAGATACTGCACAAAATACGCAAGTAGTTACCTACCCAGTTCGCAAAGGAAAATATGCGCTAAAAAATACCTTGAAACCAGGGGATTATATCAATAACGGTTATCGAACAGAATTAGCAATTTACAACTGTGCACACTATAAATCGGAAGTCTACTATGGATTTAGTTTTTGGATAGATGCTAACTACCAAGACACATCGTACAATTTAATCTGTCAATGGCAAGATTTACCTTATTATCTACAAGGGGAAGATTGGTCTCCAAGTCCTACATTACATGGTTCCCCACCTCCTATCGCATTGACCTATGTGAATAACACCATCGAACTAAAAATGAACGATAATCCTTCTGCATCGAATCAAACTTTTATCGTAGGTACTCCTTTAAAAATTCAAAAGGGTAAATGGTATGATGTCGTCGCGCATATCTATTGGAACGATGATAATTCTGCGTATCAAGAAATTTGGATTAACGGAAAACCAATCACGCCATTTAACGGAGTAGATAATAAATATTACCATCGTAACTTATTCAATCGTGCAGGAAACTATTTTAAATTCGGACAATATCGAGGTAAAAAGAAATCCGAACATACCAATACAATCTATTTCGACGAAGTAAAAATTGGTTCTATTAAGACGAATGTAACGCCATGAGAAAACTTTTTTTAATTTGCTTTTTAGTAAACAGCTTTATCTATGGACAAGAAACTAATTCCGTTATAAAAAACAGTTTATCTATTGATTTTGGAAGTTTAAGAAACAGATACATATATCCAAAAACAGATATTGGATTTACCTCATCTCTAATTAAAGCAAAAAATTTTAGAGTAAATGCAAGACTTCGATCCTATGGGACCCTCTACTTCTTCTCTAAATCAGCCTATGATTTTACACCGATCCTAGAATATTATTCTTCCAAAACAGAAAAACCCATCTATTTTTCAGTAGGAATTGGCTTGGATGCTCGTATACGCTTGGTAAACGATATTCGAAGTACAGCAAAATCATCAGTAGAACCACTTTTGAATCTTGCATTCCAAGGTGATTATAAAAAAGTTTCCTATTCCATTCCGCTTTGGACACGTTGGTATACTAACGGAATGTCATATACTATTCTTCCTCAAATCAATTGGGAGTTGAACGAAAAAAATGCACTTTTTATCCGTTACGAAATGAATTATTTACGCATTTCCAAGAATGTATCCAACGAGTGGAATCAAGATGTTTTCGTTGGATTAAAGCTATCTTTAAACTGAATCACCCTTTAAACCCATTCGTATCTGTGTTAAATAAATGAGTGGTTTTATATTAATTTAAACCTACTAAAAAGAATAAAAATGCATCAAACATCCGTCATCAAAGATTTTAAAGAAAAATCCATCCTAGTTTCCAGGGAATTCAACGCACCTTTAGAAACAGTTTGGAAAGCGTTCACAGAAAGTGAATTAGTAGAAAAATGGTGGGCGCCGAAACCTTGGCGCGCCGAAACAAAAAAAATGGATTTTTCCAATGGTGGTCACTGGATTTAGGCAATGGTTAGTCCTGAAAATGAAAAACATTGGGGGAAAATGCTCTTTATTACTATAGCTGAATTTAGTAGTTACACCTTCCAAGATGTTTTTTGTGATGAAAATGGAAATACGAATTTAAATTTACCAGTATCACTTGGGAAAAATACGTTTAGTAAAACAAAAAATGGTACACGTGTAGAATTTAATACAGCCTATAATTCGGAAGAAGAAGTCCATAAATTAATTGATATAGGGTTCGAACAAGGGATCAGAATGACTTTCGAAGAATTAGCATATTTGGTAGAAAATGGTAAAATTTAAATATATTTAATCTCTTTGAAAAATAAACTAATTATGAAAAAGAACAAAATTGCATATTGGATCACAACCGGATTAATCTTTTTAATGGAAGGCGTTATGCCAGCGTTAACTTCGCAATCTAAAATGGCTAAAGAAGGTATTAGCCACCTTGGATATCCAGAATATTTTGGAAATGCGCTTGTAGTTTTCAAAGTACTAGGTGCTTTAATTTTAATCATCCCTAAATTACCACGCAAATTAAAAGAACTTGCATACGCTGGATTTACATTTAATTTCCTATTCGCAAGCATCAGTCATGGCGCAGTGGATGGTGTGAATTTTCAAACATTTTTCCCATTTATCATTCTAGGAATTTTAGCAACTTCTTATTACAATTACACGAAAATAAACGAAAACAACTAAAATGTCATTTCAAGCATATTTTAGAGAACATCGAAAAGAAAACAGGTAATAATCTTTAATAATTTCAAAAAAACATTTGGAATCATTAAAAAGACGAAATGTATCTCATGTCTTTTGACTAATGTCTAACGTCTTTTTGTCTAATGTCTTTTATCTAACGTTTAATCTCTAAAAAGGAATCACTACCTTTACTTTTGTAAAAAGATTTACTATGATAAAAGAAATAAAAAATTACGCACCAACGGAGAGCCTCGTTTTTCTATTGGACAAAAAAAACACCCTTTCAGAAACAGAAAACCCACTTGTTTTTCAACAAGCTGCTGAATTCGTTAAAGGAAAAGAAGATTTCGACTTCTTAAAATTTGGTAACCAACATGTTTTCTTTATTCGTGAAAATGAAAACAAAGAAAAATTACGCATTGCAGGACATGATTTAAGAGCGAAACTTCCGCGAACAGAAAAAAATATTACTATTATTGGTAAAAAAGAGGGAGTTTTAAGTGTAGCTGAAGGTTTCGCACTGTCTAACTATCAGTTTTTAAAATACTTTAAAGATGCGGACAAGAAAAAATATGCACTGGAGAATATTTTTGTAATCGGAAAATTCGGAAAAGACGAAATTACAAACCTAAACAATGTACTAAAATCCGTTCTTTGGGCAAGAGACATGGTGAATGAACCTGTATCTTTCTTAACTGCTACCCAACTTGCGAAAGAAATTGCTACACTTGGAGAAATTGCAGGTTTTTCAGTAGAAATTTTTGAGAAAAATAAAATCGAAGCATTGAAAATGGGTGGACTTCTTGCTGTAAACAAAGGTTCTATTGATCCTCCAACATTTACTGTAATTGAATACAAACCGAAAAACGCTACAAACAAAAAACCAGTTGTGCTAGTAGGTAAAGGTGTTGTATACGACACTGGTGGCTTAAGTTTAAAACCAACAGCTAGCTCCATGGACTTGATGAAAAGCGATATGGCTGGTGCTGCTTGTATGGCTGGAACAATCTATGCTGCTGCCTTGAATAAACTTCCGGTACATATCATCGGATTAATTCCAGCGACAGACAACCGACCAGGACTTAATGCGTATGCACCTGGGGATGTGATTCACATGTACGATGGAACAACTATCGAAGTATTAAACACAGATGCAGAAGGTCGAATGATACTAGCTGATGCTTTAGCATATTCCAATAAATTCAACCCTGAATTAGTGATTGACGCTGCTACATTAACGGGGGCTGCAGTGGTAGCTATCGGAACAAAAGCTTCCTGTATGATGGGGAACGCGAAACAAAAAGTATTAGAAAAATTAATCGAGTCTGGAAACGAAGTACACGAACGTGTAGTGCAACTTCCATTCTGGGATGAATATAAAGATCAATTAAAGTCTTCCATTGCAGACATGAAAAATATCGGCGGAAGAACTGCAGGAATGATCACTGCTGGTAAATTCTTAGAACATTTCGTAAAAGCACCTTATGTTCATTTAGACATTGCAGGACCTTCTTTCTTAGAAGCGAAAGAAAATTACAAAGGATTAGGAGGTACAGGTGTCGGTATTCGACTTTTAACACATTTCTTGGAAAACAACTACAATGGAAAAGGATAAACTAGCAGCAATCCGTGTGGGAATTACCATAGGTGATGTCAATGGAATAGGTCCGGAAGTTATAATCAAAGCACTTGGGGATACACGTATTTTATCAGAGTTTACACCGATCATCTACGGTTCCACAAAAACGATATCCTACCATAAAAAAATGGTGAAGGAAGAAGAATTTTCTTACCAATCTTGTAAAACAGCAGAAGAAGCGATACCACATAAAATCAATATAATCAATGTGTGGAACGATGAAATACGCTTTCAAATTGGTGAAATGAATGAAGCTGGAGGTAAATATGCCTTTGCATCATTAGAAAGAGCAACGCAAGATTTAGCATCTGGAAAAATCGATGTACTTGTCACTGCACCAATTTCTAAAGAAGCAATTGCTTTAGCGGACTTTAAATTTCCAGGACATACGGAATATTTAGCGCATCTTTCAAATCAGGAAGAAGCACTAATGATGATGGTTGGTCAAAACTTACGCGTTGCTTTAGCAACAAGCCATATTCCTGTCAAAGAAGTTTCGGATAATTTATCGAAAGAAAAAATTCAAGCAAAACTTTCAGTTTTGGAAAACAGTTTGAAAAAAGATTTCGGGATCGTTAGACCAAAAATTGCCGTACTTGGATTAAATCCACACGCAGGAGAAAATGGTAAATTAGGCAAGGAGGAAGAAGAAATAATCATTCCAATTATTAAAGAAAATTTTGATAAAGGGATGCTTGTTTTCGGTCCTTATCCTGCGGATGGATTCTTTGGTTCCTCACAATTCAATCATTTCGACGCGGTTCTTGCAATGTACCACGACCAAGGATTAACAGGGTTTAAAGCCTTAACTTTTGACGAAGGAGTGAACTTTACTGCTGGACTTCCAATTGTACGAACATCCCCTGATCATGGAACAGCGTTTGATATCGCAGGAAAAGGAATCGCTTCCGCACAATCCATGCGCAATGCAATTTATTTAGCGGTAGAAATTTATAAAACACGAAAGTTTGTAAAAGAAATACATGCTAACCCATTAACAGAACAAAAATCGCCTGAATTTAAACGAAAACCATTCGCAAATAATCGCGTTGAATAAACATAAAACAATAAAAAAGAGTAAAAATTAAAAAGATATAAACAATCTTCGTTTAATTTTATTACCTTTGCTCTCCTATTTTAATGAAACGAAAAGAATGAATAACGAATTTAACATTCCATTTGTTGGATTAAAAGTAGGAAAATATCATTTCGAATACGAGATAAAAACATCGTTCTTTGAATCTATGGAATATTCCATAATTCACGCAGGCGCTTTAGAAGCGACACTAGAGTTAGAAAAAAAAGACACCATGCTAATTGCACTTTTTGCAATTAAAGGTTCTGTTTCTACTACATGTGATCGCTGTGACACGCCGATGAATTTGGACATCCAAGGAGAATATAGATTAATTTACAAATTTGGAACAGAAGACGAAGAAGATGAAAATCTTGTGGTTATACACCCAGATAGTTATCAAATAGACGTCACTTTCCCTATTTACGAATTAATCACTTCCTTGTTACCACTAAGAGCTACACATAAACCTGGTGAATGTGATGAAGAAATGTGGGAACTAATACAAAAGCATACCATCAATGCAAATGTAGAAGAGGAAGAACTAGACGAGGAGGATTGGGAAGACGAGGAAGATTGGGAAGATGAAGACGATTGGGAAGATGAAGACGAAAATGATGCAGATGACCATGAAGAATCTGATGATGATCCGCTTGACAAACCAATCAACCCTCAATTCGCAATTTTAAAAAATTTGAATTAAACGTTATAATATAAACAAAGTAAAATGGCACATCCTAAACGAAGAACTTCGACAACTAGAAGAGACAAAAGAAGAACGCATTTTAAAGCAGTAGCTGACAACATTGCGATTTGTCCAACTACAGGTCAGCCTCACTTATTTCACCATGCACACTGGCATGAAGGAAAACTTTACTACAAAGGTAAAGTAGTAGCTGAAAAAGAAGTAGCGATTTAATTAATTCATTCTTCCTGATGAAGATAGGAATAGATATTTTAGGTGGCGACTTTGCACCGGATGCAAACATATCTGGTGCGATCCTCGCTCAAAAAGAACTTCCTCGGGACGTAAAACTCGTACTATTAGGTGATCACGATACTATCGTAGATGACCTAAAGTCGCGTGGAGCAAATCCAGATGATTTCGAAATCGTACATGCACCGGATGTTATTACGATGCATGACCATCCAACCCGTGCGATTCCTCAAAAACCAAACAGTACAATTTCTGTTGGGTTTGATTTGCTAGCAAAAAAAGAAATTGATGCTTTTGCAAGTACAGGAAATACAGGCGCAATGTTGGTAGGTGCAATTTATAAGGTTAATACGATTCCTGGAATTATTCGTCCTTGTATCACATCGGTTATTCCATCATTTGACGGTGGAAATTCTGTATTATTAGACGTAGGTTCTAATGCAGATTGCAAGCCAGACGTACTTTATCAATTTGCTGTATTAGGTTCACTATATGCTAAAAATGTGTATGGTATTGAAAACCCTAAAGTCGCACTATTAAATATCGGAGAAGAAGAATCGAAAGGGAATTTACTTACAATTGCGGTACATAAATTGCTCGCTGAATCTGAAGAGGTAAATTTCATCGGAAACATAGAAGGTAGAGATATATTCCGTGGTAAAGCAGATGTTATTGTATGTGATGGTTTCACAGGAAATATCGTTCTTAAACAAGCCGAAGGATTGTATCACATGATGAAAAAAAGAGGTATTCAAGACGAATATTTCGATCGTTTCAATTATGAAAATTATGGAGGCACACCAATTTTAGGTGTCAAAGGAAATGTAATTATTGGTCATGGTATCTCTAACGATATCGCAGTAAAAAACATGTTGTTACATTCGTATGAAGTAGCAAAATCTGGATTGGCAACAAAAGTAAACGAAGCATTTAACTAGTTATATGAGCAAAATTACAGCCGCAATTACCGGAGTTCATGGTTATTTACCTGAAACAGTTATGACAAATCACGATTTGGCTAAAATCGTTGACACAACTGATGAATGGATATTATCTAGAACAGGAATTTCTGAAAGAAGAATCATGAAAAATGGTGCTTCATCTGACATGGGTGCTGAAGCTGTAAAAGCTTTACTCGCAAAAAAAGGAATTGATCCATTAGAAATTGAATTAGTAATTGTTGCTACAGTTACTCCTGACTACCCATTCCCTAGTACCGCAAATATTATTTGTGACAAAGTAGGAATGACAAACGCGTGGGGATTTGATTTAATCGCAGCATGTTCTGGTTTTATTTATGCATTACAAACTGGCTCTAAATTTATTGAAGCAGGTACACACAAAAAAGTACTAATTGTAGGTGTAGATAAAATGAGTTCAATCATCGATTATGAAGATCGTACAACATGTGTTATTTTTGGGGATGGTGCAGGTGTTGTTTTATTAGAGCCAAATACGGAAAATTTAGGTGTGATGGATGCTATTTTACGTAGCGATGGCTCAGGAAGACATTACTTAATTCAACCAGCTGGTGGTTCTGCTAACCCAGCATCATTAGAAACAGTTCAAAATAGAGATCATTACGTTAAACAAGAAGGAAAAACTGTATTCAAATTTGCAGTAACAAACATGGCAGAAGTTTCGGCGGAAATCATGGAAAAAAACAATTTGAAAAGTGAAGATATCAATTGGTTAGTACCGCATCAAGCAAACCTTCGCATCATTGATGCGACAGCTGAACGTTGTGGGATTCCGAAAGAAAAAGTAATGATTAACATACAAAAATATGGTAATACAACTGCAGGAACATTACCTTTATGTTTGTGGGACTGGGAAAAACAATTGAAAAAAGGAGATAATTTATTACTGTCTGCTTTTGGTGGAGGATTTACTTGGGGATCCGTTTATTTAAAATGGGCCTATAATTCATAAAAATTAAGAACTAATAAATCAAAACATGAACTTAACTGAAATTCAAGATTTAATCAAGTTTGTATCTAAATCAGGTGTAAGCGAAGTTGAAATCGAACAAAAAGATTTTAAAATCGTTATCAAAGCTGAAAATAAGAGCAAAAAAGAAGAGCATACCGTATACGTTCAAGCTCCTCAACAAATTTCTGCACCTGCTGCTGCACCAGCACCAGTTGCTGTTGCACCTGAAACACCAAAAGCACCAGCAGTTTCAGAAGATGCTAAATACATTACAATCAAGTCACCAATGATTGGAACTTTCTACCGTTCAACTTCACCAGATAAACCAGCATTAGCAAATGTAGGAGATTCAATCGAAAAAGGAAAAGTGGTTTGTATCATCGAAGCGATGAAATTATTTAATGATATCGAATCTGAAATTTCAGGTAAAATCATTAAAGTTTTAGTGGACGATGCATCTCCTGTAGAATACGACCAACCATTATTTTTGGTTGATCCAGCTTAATAATTCATTCATTTAATTGGGATTTGAAATTTTAGAGTTACTCTAAAATACAAGTCCCTTTTTCATATTTAATAATTAACAGATGTTTAAAAAAATATTAATTGCAAACAGAGGTGAGATTGCTTTACGTATCATTCGTACATGTAAAGAAATGGGAATTAAAACTGTTGCGGTATATTCTACAGCGGATAAAGACAGTTTACCAGTACGTTTTGCAGATGAAGCAGTATGTATCGGACCTCCAGTAAGTACGAAGTCTTATTTGTCTATCGCAAATATTATTGCTGCAGCTGAAATAACAAATGCAGATGCAATTCACCCAGGATATGGTTTTTTATCTGAAAATGAAAAATTCTCCGAAATTTGTCAGCAACACGGCATCAAATTTATTGGAGCATTACCAGAACAAATAGCAAAAATGGGAGATAAAGCAACTGCAAAAGCAACCATGATTGCTGCAGGTGTGCCTTGTATTCCAGGTTCTGTAGGATTAGTAGAAAGTTTAGAAGATGCAATCGTTCAAGCAAAAAAAATCGTTTATCCAGTAATCATCAAAGCAACTGCTGGAGGAGGTGGAAAAGGGATGCGTATCGTTTGGAAAGAAGAAGATATGGAAACGCTTTGGAATTCTGCAAAACAAGAAGCAGCAGCAGCATTCGGAAATGACGGTATCTACATGGAAAAATACATTGAAGAACCACGCCATATCGAAATTCAAATTGCAGGGGATCAACACGGAAACGCTTGTCACATGTCAGAACGTGACTGTTCTATCCAACGAAGACACCAAAAATTAGTGGAAGAAACACCTTCTCCATTTATGACGGATGACCTACGTCAACGTATGGGGGAAGCTGCAATTAAAGCTACGAAAGCCGTAAATTACGAAGGTGTTGGTACAGTTGAATTCTTAGTAGACAAAAACCGTGATTTCTATTTCATGGAAATGAATACACGTATCCAAGTGGAGCATACAATTACAGAAGAGGTAATCAACTTTGACCTAATCAAAGAGCAAATCAAAATTGCTGCTGGTGAAAAAATCTCTGGGAAAAACTACTTCCCACAAATGCACGCGATTCAATGTCGTATCAATGCAGAAGACCCATTTAATGATTTCAGACCTTCACCAGGTTTAATTACAACTTACCACTGTCCAGGAGGACACGGAGTTCGTATCGATACGCATGCATACTCAGGATATACAATCCCACCAAACTATGATTCGATGATTTCAAAATTAATAGTAGTTGCTCAAACGCGTGAAGAAGCAATTCTTAAAATGCGAAGAGCATTGGATGAATACATCATTGAAGGGATTAAAACTACGATTCCTTTCCACCAAAAGTTAATGATGAATGAAGATTTCTGTAATGGAAACTTTACAACTAAGTTCATGGAGACTTTTGAATACTAGACAAAAGACTATTAGACGAAAGACATTAGACTTTTGGATAACTAAATTAAAAGGCTGTTTCTTGATTGAAACAGCCTTTTTTTTAAATCAATTTTTAAATTAATCAGAGTTTGATTAATAATTTAGTATGAATTGCAGAGGCATTCTCCCTTGAGGGGGAAGAAAGAGGTAGGTGAAAATGAATTACTAGCCCAAAAATTTAATCGTCAAATAAATAACAAACATTCCCAAGAAATACCCCATCAAACATTGGCGTAAATTATGTTTACCTAAAAATAAACGCGCTGACATAACAAGACCACTTACGATTGTTGCCAAAATTAAAATACCCAACTGAAACTGCGCTTGGGTTTGAAAATAAGCAATTAAAAATCCCATGAGCATTCCAACTCCTAATGCATGTAAACTGATTTTATCAAACCGTGTAATCACTAAGACTAATAAAATAGCTATAGTCCCACCTGCAGGTAACAAATAGATGGCAGCAGGTAAAATTCCAGCAGGTGTTTTCACCATCAAAAACCAAGCGAGTACTGCACTATAAATTGCGGTAATTAAAATTGGAATAGAGCGTTCTGAACGATTATCAATCTCTAAATTGGAAATCTTATTTTTACGTTTTAAGATAACCAACGAAATAGCAGGTGCTAAAAATGAAAAAAGAAAGAAAATTCCTAACAAGGCTAACTTCAATCGTGGGTCCAGCAGATAAATCGTCTTGTTTTGAAAAGAACCTTCTTCTAAGGAGGGAATATACATCGTCAATAACAATGCGAACACAGGCATAAATAATGGAAGGAAAATCCAGGAAATAAGTTGAGCTAACAATTTCATACTACAACTCCTTTCTTAAACGTGCAACTGGATAATTTAATTGCTCACGGTATTTAGCTACGGTACGTCGTGCAATATTATAGCCTTTTTCTTGCAATATAAGCGTTAGTTTGTCATCTGTTAAGGGTTTATTCTTTTCTTCCCCTTGAATGGCTTCTGAAAGGATTTTTTTCACCTCGCGTGTTGAAACTTCTTCCCCAGTATCTTTCGACATGGATTCAGAAAAGAAATACTTTAAGGAATAAATTCCATAATTCGTTTGTACATACTTACTATTCGCTACTCTGGAAATCGTTGAAATATCTAAGCCAACCAATTCTGCGATATCTTTCAAAATCATAGGACGTAAATTGGTTTCGTCCCCAGTTAAGAAAAACGCACGTTGGTAATTCATAATGGCGGACATGGTAACAAACAAAGTAGTTTGTCGCTGCTTAATTGCATCAATGAACCACTTCGCGTTTTCCAATTTTTGCTTCACAAAGCTAACTGCCTCTTTATCTGATTTAGATGTTTTAGCACCTTCGGAATATCCACGCAACATATTCTCGTATTCGCGACTTACCTTTAAATCTGGTGCATTTCTTCCATGTATGGAAAGATCTAACTTACCTTCCAATTCAATAATGGTAAAATCTGGTGTTATCTGTTGCATTGGTTTGGCAGATTCTTTCATTGAACCACCTGGTTTGGGATTCAATTTCAAAATCTCATCGATGGCTTCTTTTAAATCTTGGTCTTCGATTTCTAATTTGAATTGAATTTTATCGTAATGTTTTTTAATAAATTCATCAAAATGATCTTCTATAATTTTCTTTGCTGTAAACCGTGTTATATCACCAGATTGGGTACGTTTTAATTGCAATAATAAACACTCACGTAAATCACGCGCTCCTACCCCAGCTGGATCCAATTCTTGCACCAAAGCCAAAACTTCTTCCACTTGTTTTTCAGTTACATAAATATTGGCAGAAAAAGCAAGGTCGTCTACCAATGCAAATACCGTACGATTCAAATATCCAGACTCATCCAAATTACCAATGATCACATCTGCAATACTAAATTGGGTATCATCTAAATCCAACAAATGTAACTGTTCGACCAATTTTTCTTGAAACGATTGTTCTCCAGAGAGTGGCACAAAATATTCGTCGTCCTCGTTGGATCGATTGTTGACCTGTGTTTTATAATCCGGACTATCATCGTCCATGTATTCCGACAAATCAAAGTCCGTAGAACCATCTAATTCTTCTGTATAATCCTCTTCGTTTGCAAAATCTTCCTCAATGGTTTCTATACCTTCTTCTAAGGCAGGATTTTCTTCAATTTCCTGTTTAATACGTTGTTCTAACTCCATCGTTGGCACTTGCAACAATTTCATTAACTGAATTTGTTGCGGAGAGAGACGTTGCTCTAACTTCTGTGCAAGATGTTGTTTGAGGGCCATGGTTTATTTTCTCAAAAATTAAAAATCAGCATTTTGCGGTGTTCTTGGGAAAGGAATTACATCACGAATATTAGACATCCCTGTTACGAACATTACCATACGCTCAAATCCTAAACCAAAACCTGCATGTGGAACTGTTCCAAATTTACGTGTTTCCAAATACCACCATAATTCCTCTTCGTGGATGTTGAATGCTTTGCATTTTTCCAATAGGATATCTAAACGCTCTTCCCGTTGCGAACCACCTACGATTTCACCAATTCCTGGAAATAATACATCCATCGCAGCTACTGTTTTACCATCTTCGTTTTGACGCATGTAAAATGCTTTGAAAGAAGCGGGATAATCGGTAATAATCACTGGACATTTGAATTCTTTCTCCACCAAGAAACGTTCGTGCTCACTTTGAAGATCGGTACCCCAAGCAACATCAAACTTGAATTTTTTCTTTTTGTAATGCGAACTATTTAATAATACCTCGATTGCTTCTGTATACGTAATACGTTTAAATGGATTGTTTGCAACAAATTGTAAACGCTCAGTCAAACGCAATTCGTTGCGCTCGTTTTGAGGTTTGGATTGTTGTTCGGTATTATCTCTATCATCTAAGAATTTCAAATCATCTGCACAATGCTCCATGATGTAAGTACATATATACTTCAAGAACTCTTCTGTCAAATCCATGTTATCATTCAAATCGTTGAACGCAACTTCTGGTTCTACCATCCAGAACTCTGCCAAGTGACGCGATGTATTAGAATTCTCTGCACGGAATGTGGGTCCGAAGGTATATACCTGCCCTAAAGCCAATGCAGCTAATTCCGCTTCTAACTGACCAGAAACGGTTAAATTTACTTGTTTACCAAAAAATTCTTTCGAAAAATCTACTTCTCCATCTTCTGTCAACGGAGGATTTTTAGCATCCAGGGTAGAAACGCGAAACATCTCCCCTGCTCCTTCCGCATCCGAACCCGTAATGATTGGCGTATGTAAATAGAAGAAACCTTTGTCGTTGAAAAATTTATGGATTGCATACGCTACTGCATGACGAATACGAAATACAGCTCCGAAGGTATTTGTTCTAAAACGTAAATGTGCTTGTTCTCTTAAGAATTCTAAACTGTGTTTTTTAGGTTGCATCACCGTTTTTTGGACATCGTCTGGATTTGCTTCCCCTAAAATTTCAATTGTGGATACTTGTAATTCCACTGCTTGACCAGAACCTTGCGATTCAATTAATGTTCCAGTTAAACTCAAAGCCGCAGCAGTTGTGATTTTTTTTAAAAGCGCTTCATCGAATTGTTCAAAATCAACAACTGCTTGTAAAGTATTAATTGTCGAACCATCTGTCAATTGAATAAAACGATTACTTCGAAACGCTCTTACCCAACCTTTCACATTGATTTCCTTCCCGATTTCAGGATTCGTTAAAATATCGATGATTCTAATTCTTTTCATAATTATTCGTGTTGAAATTTTTTCTGTTGATCTTGTAAACAAATATATTAATTAGACATGAGACATCAGACATGCGATGGGAGATTTGTTATACGAAAATGAAAATCCCAATATATACTCAATTCATTACGTATATATGGGGATAATGATCATTTATCTAGAGATGCATGGATGCATCTCTACTATTTTGCAGGTTCTGATGGAGCAGGTGTCAGCGGTGTTGCTGGTGCACTTGGAACACTTTCCGACTTTTGAGAATCTACATTTGGATTTTGCACATTATTTATTGCTTTCGTTTTTTCAACACTCAAACTAGATTTTTTATCCGCTTCTTTTCCAAAAACTAAATTTAAACCAACACTTACAGATGCCGTACGCGTACCTCCTAGATTAAAAGGTGCTAATATATTATCGGTTATAACAAAAAATTGAAATGGTCCACCTCTTAAACTCAAGCCAAAACCGATATTAGAAAAAGAATTTGCATACATTCCATAATTAACGGAAGCCGACAACCAAGATTTAACATTTGCAGTAGCAGAAATTACTAACCCAGGACGGTACTGATTTCGAACAAATTGACTATACCACAATACACCAGCATTAAAGAACTTATTAAAATGATAATTTCCTCCTATGTAAAACCGTGTAGCCAAACTCGTTGTATAGGCATTTGTGCTTTCTTCTGTTTTAAACATGTTATTCAAAGTATCATTAATTTGATCAAATACATTTGAAGCAGTATCTGTTAACACAGCGCTTGCATCTATCCCATTAAATGTATATCCAAACTGTTTCAATTTATAATTTCTAACATCGTTTTTCCAAGAAATAAATCCTAAATCAATAATACTAGCAGAAAGTTTGATTTTTTCATCCAAATTGTATGTTGCTCCTAAATCAAACCCTAAACCAAGATTAGCAAAATTAAAACCCGATCCAATTGGAAATTGTGTATTACTGTTAGTATCTAAAATAACTCCTAAATTACTTGAGTTTACAAACGCTGAACCATCAAATCCGATGGAAGTACCATTAAATCCTGTAGTTAATCCTAGAGTGGATTTAGTAGTTGTTAAATTTGTAATACCCGAAAGTAATTTGATTTTTCCACCAACAACTAATTTATCATCCACCTCACGGTTATATCCTAATGCGTACTCGACATAATCCGTAACATGAAAACCAAGCCCATCAAAGCTTGCTCTTTTGCCCGCCAAACTACCACCATTACCTTGAAAAAACAACTTTAAAAAGTCAGGCGTATAATCAAATTCCGACGAATATTTATTACTTATATTAAACGTAAAATAATTTTTCTTTACCCGGAATCCGAATCCTATAAATTCATTTTTCATTTCTACTTGCAGGTAATTGATTGAGCGCAATCCATTGAAAAATTGTTCATCTGTAGTAAAACTTTTTTGATCGGGAGAAAATAAATCTACAGCTGCAAACCCTGAATTAGTAACACTGAAAGACTGCATACCTAATGGTAGAGATACAAAAACATTCGCTTTTGGTCTAAAAGCCGGATTAACTGTAAGCGATTGCGTTATATTACTCATGGAGTGAAGCGTCAAATCACGTTGGCCAAAAATGGAAAATGTAATAATTAACCCATATACTACTGCACCTATTTTATAAAATCTATTTTGCATAATCGACTACTAAAGAATTATTTTGGATTATTTTTTTATTTCTGCCTGAATATTTACCCCTATTTTGAAACCAATCGTATAGTCGTCGCGCAATTTCACGGACTTTTTAGAAGCTCCATTTTCGGTACCTATGCTTGTTTTAAAAATCAAACTTTTCGCGGTTTTTAGAAGCGGAAGGACTTCGGAAGAAATTACGATATCATTGATTGTTGTCGTTGGTGAAATAACTTTTCCGGATGCATCTACTTTTCCGGATGCTAGGATGGTTGGATTCAACTTTAATAAGTCAATCAATACACCATTATTTTTAAGGGTATTTCCATAAGCATCCACAAAATACATAGATCCATTAATTTCTAAAGGGAATCCATTATTCAAGACCAAACGTAATAACACTTTTTATCGATTTATCTAAATCAAAGGTACCATCCACATCGATTGTGTCTTGTCTTTCAAAACCAGTTGCATAGCCTTCCATTGGAACATCAATCTCTGTATCGACAGTCAATTGACTATTCCCTAAAATATAATTTAATTCTGCTGTTTTACCGTCTTTATTGGTTTTTGCAGAAGATTGAACAATTAAATATTTCGATACACTACTAATCAATTGATCTAAATTAGAGGTGTTGGAAGTGTTAATTGCAATAGTTGTCTTTGCAGGGATTCCTTTTTCTGAAATTTTCGGATAGGCTATCGGCATCGAAGATGGGGTATGGTTCATGTTTACAATTGGACCACCTGCTTTATTTTGAAATGAAAATTTATCAAACGATAAGTTTATTGGAAAACCAAAGGTGTTGGAGATATTCATTTTAATGCTCGGATTTGTTAACGCAATAACTCCTTTCGAAATTTTAAACGATTCAAACTGATCCAACATAATAGAATCCGATGGATTAGCTACAGAAATTTGACCAAAATAACCCTTCACACCACCAAATTCACAATTCGACATGGCACAAGTAAGATCTAAATATTCAGAACCAATTACTGTTTCACCTGTTCCAGAAACTGTTCCCGACGCATTGATTCTAATCTTATTATAAGAACTTCCTAAATTTGTAAAATCTGCTTTTACATTTGCCAATGAAAATTTAATTTTTTTAGACATTGGCGTCGTATTCAAATAAATCAATTTTATGGAGTCTTCTAACGCCAATCCATTCACTTGAAAATCAGGAAATGACAATTTAACGTTGATATCCTGTTTTAAAGTTGTCGCTAGCGTAATTTCAAGATCTCCTTTTGTAAAATCGATACTTGCAATTTCTTGTCCTGAATTTATCGGAAAATCAATAATCTGCGTATTTGCATTTTGTGTTTGTAAATCAACCCCAATTGGTAATACATTATATGGAGCCGCTTTTGCACCATATATAGCAATTTCAGGAGGAGTTAAATTAAAAACTTGGGATACATTGGGTAATTGTATGAATTTTGAGGCTTCTAGTGCCGGAAAAGTCGAAGTAACAACAATCGATAAATCCCCATTATTGTTTTTAATTACCCCAGATGAATCAAACTTAGCTAACATGTCCTTCACGGTAAAAGTACCATAGGCCAAGGGTGAAGCGAATTTCGGATTCCAAGTGAGATTTTTAATACTATCTATATCTAATTTTTTACAGCTAGATAAAGCCAAGGAAACACTAACAAAAGTCAATACTAAAAAACGCATAAGCCAAAAAATGATTGTTTTTATAATAATTTGAGCAAAATTAAAAATATATTTACAACATAACGAAATACTTAAGCTATAATAAAGTATTTAAAAGCAACAAAATATATATAAATTCGTTTAAGCACTATATATGCGCATTCTAGTATTTATTTTATTATTTCCAATTGTCGTTTACACACAACGACAAAACAATCTATCCAAAAGTGAAATTGGAATACTTAGTGGGGCATCCTATTACATTGGAGACCTAAATACGTTGGAACATTTTAAAAATTCACAGGTAGCAATTGGAATTATTGTAAAATACAATATCAATCCACGCGTAGCCCTACGTGGACTATTTATGACTGGTAGCATTAATGCGGATGATTCAAAATCTCATTCTAGATACCAAGGGGTTTACACCAATCGGAACCTTTCGTTCTCTTCTACGATTACAGAAATAGGTGCTGGAATCGAATTTAATTACTTCCCTTTTCAACTCGGAAATAAAACATATCGAGGCTCCGGGTATCTATTTGCAGAAGTAGCCTATTTTCAGATGAATCCAAGCACTACCTATCTCGGGGAAACGGTCGAATTACGAACATTAGGAACCGAAGGACAAGGAACACCATTAAATGCAACTGATTATTACAGTAAAAATCAACTAGCAATCCCTTTTGGTATTGGTTTTAAATATCCTTTTGGGAAAATCTTTTGTTTTGGGATGGAATACGGTGTACGCAAAACATTCACCGATTATTTAGATGATATTAGCAGTGACCGATTTGTGGATAAGGCACAATTAATGGAAGTCGCAAGTCCTTTAACGGTAGCGCTTTCAAACCGAAACTTAAATGGTTCAGCCTATGGTCCAAGAGGAAATAGTCAGACAAAAGATTGGTATTTTATATACGGTATTACATTTACAATTCGACTTGGAAATCCTGACGAATGCTTTAAACATTAAAATTGACCATCCGTCGATTAAACGTTCAAAACATCTTTTTTACCAAAACGAATTGCAGCTGTAAACAAAACGCCAAACAAGACAGTCGCAAAAAGTAAATGCGCAGTTTGAACTAATCCTGGCATGTCTGCATACGCTAATAGTACTCCAGTTAAGATTTCCACTATAAGGATATAAAAAGAGGTAGAAATAATCTTCAAGTTTTCGGATTTTTTATTAAGACAAAACATATAGCCCATTCCTATCAATACAATCCAGGAGAAGCTTCGATGAATAAAAAATGGTACCCCTAAATGATTCACCCAATATTGTCGTGAATATCCTTGTTTCACCAAAAAATCAATCGATTCACGTACTTGTGTCCCTAAAAACAACTGAATAAACGTAATGATTAAAACAATCCAAACAAATGATTTAATTTTAGAGGCAGCTAATAAAGGTATTCGTTGAGTTTTACTTACCTCTATCACTAACAATAATTGAATTACAATAATCACAAGTGCTAAAAACAAATGCAATGTGATCGTCCACGGAACTAGATTTGTCGCGACAACAATCGAACCAAACCATGCTTGAATCACCAATATAATCAGATTACTAGTAGCTAATAACACCAATTTTTTGGAACGATATTTACGTAAAACAGCAATAAAAATAAAGAGCACACCAAAACCAGCTAGTACTCCGAAAAGACGATTAATGTATTCCGTCCAAGTTTTTTTAGCGTTAAAATCTTGCTCAATGAGTAAAGTTTTATCATTTCGCATTTTTATTGCTACTTCTGAAAATCCAATTTTCTCTAAAAAATTAGCAAAACGCTCAATCTTCTTTCCACGTTTGGACGCATATATATCTTTATAGTCAGGTGGCAATACTTTTTCATCCGTTGGTGGTACATATTGTCCAAAACATTTCGGCCAATCTGGACAGCCCATTCCTGCACCTGTTATACGTACAAAACTACCTGCAATTACTACGAGGTAAATAAACACCAATGTTGTCCAATTCAGGGTGATAAAAAAACGAGAGTAGGATAAATTCATAATTACTGTATTTCTTTTTTAAACGAAGAAAGCATTGTTTTAAATGGAATCAACCCCATTAAAAACATACCCAAAATTAATAAGCCAATAAATGCACCGAACTGATAAATTTCTACATTTACTTGCTTACTCACCCATGCTGCAATCAAACACCATAGAACATATACACTATAACGCAACAATTCTTTTCCTTGAAAATGTAACTTAAATTGTTTCCAAACAGACGAAAAATAAAAAATCGCTATTAATAATTGTGTCATAAATGTTGCAATCGCTGCACCAAAAGCACCATGTTTAGGAATTAAGATAAAGTTAAGAAGTACATTTAAAACTAAACCTATAAAAGATAAAATATTCAATCGTTTTAAATCTCCATTCGCAGTCATCAATGTGCCATAAACAAAAATGAATGCTGTTGGAATCAAACTCAACATGAGCAATTGGAAGGTTGGAACAACGTATAAAATGTCGTGAAGATAAATGGTGTCTAAGATAAAGTAAGCAAATAAACAACACGTAAAACCCATTAATGTAGTAAAAGCAACTACCAATTTTGAGGAAGTATCTAGTAGGGGAATGATACTTGTTTTATCTTTTAAAATTCTAGAAAAAAGCGGGAACAATAAACCAGTAAACAACATAATAAACATCAAACTCGCTTCTAACATACGAAAAGCTTGTGCATAAATACCCACTTGCTTGTTTCCATGCACATGTAAGCGCTCAATCATCATTGCATCCACGCGGGTATATAACATCATTAATAATATCAATAATGCGTATGGAAAACTTTTCTTTAAAATCACAAAATTGAAGGCTTTCCCCCAATGTAAACGTGGTAAGCCAATACGTTTGAAAACCAATAAAACAGCAACCAATACCGATATTAAAAAAGAAGCTGTTTGTGCTAATGCAAACCATTTAATATCGAAATCACCTTTAAAAAAAGGATGGTATAAGAATACGGATACAATCCCTATTAATAAAATACGATCTAATATGGAAAGAAAAATATCCCATTTAAAAAGAAGTAAGCCTGCAAAACAACTTCTAAAATACAAGAGAATACTAACTAAAAATTGATTGAAAATCAACACATAAACAAACCAAAATTGTTTTGCATTATAACCTAAAACAAATGCTAAACCAATGCTTAAAACTACATAAACAACAAATAAAACAAGTCGTAGACTCAAAATGTTTCCGATATACCGCTTCACCAAATTAGGATGTTGCGCAACATAGCGCGTATTATAATTCGTGATTCCTAAATCGAGGAAAATATTAAATAAGTAGGAAAAATTAAGTAATGTAAAATAGAGTCCATATTCTTCCGTTCCTACACGATTTTGGACTTCCGCATCTATTCCAAAAATAGCGTATGGTTTAATCAAAAGATTAAAAAAAACCATCCATACTAAATTTGAAAGAAACTTTTTCTGCATGAAATTATAAAGTTATTCTTTGCTTTTCTTGAAAGCTGGTTTCCCTTCAATCACCACAACAATTTCTCCTTTCGGTGGTTTTTGTTCGTAATGTTTTCGTACTTCAGAAACCTCACCACGTTGATATTCTTCATATATTTTTGAAATTTCTCGGACCACACACACTTTTCGTGATGGTTCAAAAAATTCTTCAATTTGCGCCAAACATTTCACCAAGCGATGAGGAGATTCATACAATATAATCGTTCGTTCTTCTTGCGCGAGTTCCAATAACTTGGTTTGTCTTCCTTTTTTATGCGGTAAAAAACCTTCAAAACAAAAACGATCACACGGAAAACCACTACCAACTAGGGCTGGAATTACAGCAGTTGGACCAGGTAAACACGAAACCTTTATTCCAGCTTCAATACATGCACGTACTAATAAAAATCCAGGATCTGATATGGCAGGAGTTCCAGCATCTGAAACTAATACTGTTACTTCAGATGACTTAACATATTCCATCACATTGCCCAACATTTTATGTTCGTTGTGTGCATGAAAAGGATATACTTGTTTTTGAATTTCTAAATGATTGAGTAATTTCTTTGTTACTCTAGTATCTTCGGCGTAGATAATAGTAGCTTCTTTTAAAATTCGTATTGCTCGAAGCGTTATGTCTTCAAGATTACCTACAGGGGTTGGTACAAGTATCAGTTCAGGCATGTTGAAAAAAATTGAGGCTACCTTTTCAGATAGCCCCTTATACTATTAATTAGGAAATATTTGTAAACACTTGCTGTACATCATCGTCTTCTTCGATTTTATCCAACAATTTTTCAATATCTACCATTTGTTCTTCTGTCAACTCTATTGGTGAAGTTGGAATACGTTGAAGTGTAGCTTTCAATACCTCCAATTGTAAATCGTCGATTGCTTTCGATAAAGTTCCAAAAGAAGTGAAGTCACCATATACAACATATTTATCTTCTTCTACTTCGATGAATTCACAACCAGCATCAATCAATTCTAACTCTAACTCTTCCGAATCTAAACCTTCTTTCAAGGCTAATTCAAAAACTGATTTTCTATCAAACATGAATTCTAATTGACCATTTGGAACTACTGTTCCTCCGGATTTATTAAAATAGGATTTAACATTTGCAACAGTTCTCGTAGAATTATCAGTAGCACATTCAATGTAAATTAATACACCATGAGGACCTTTTCCTTCGTAATTTATCTCATTGAAGTTAGCAGTATCTTTTTGTGTTGCTCTTTTTATAGCCGATTCAATATTATCTTTAGGCATATTCTGCGCCTTCGCATTTTGAATTGCTGTACGTAATTTAGCATTTGTAGAAGGATCTTCACCTCCTTCTTTCGCTGCCATAGTGATTGCTTTTCCTAATTTTGGAAATAATCTTGACATTTTATCCCAACGTTTTTCTTTCGATGCTCTACGATATTCGAACGCTCTTCCCATTTTTATTTAATTTTAATTTTATTGCGAATTTAATTTTTCTTTAGATAACATCGAATATTATTTTCGAATCAATTGCACATAGCCATTTCCCTTTAACGGGGGACCACTTTGTGCTTCTATCGTATATTCGTAGAAATAAACCCCTTCTGCAGCTAAATATCCATTTATTTTACCATCCCATGTTGGTGCGGTATCTGTTATTTCATGAATTAAATTTCCCCAACGATTAAAGATCGTTAAATGTAATGTTTTTGCATTTTTAACCACAATCATAAACTCGTCATTTTCACCATCTCCGTTTGGCGTGAAAACGTTAGGTAATTTTACAATGGAGGTAGTATCAATCTTTTTAATGGTGATAGGTAAACTATATGCGTCTGCGCAACCACCATTATAAACGACTAACTCCACTGTAGCAATACCAGGATATTGGTAAATTGCAGTTTTTGGTTCTAACGAAGTTGCAATTACAAGCGGCTCACCATTTCCGTAATTAAACACATATTTAGTAGCGTCTTTACTTGTATTCGTTATGAGAATACTTGCTGGTTGATTAGGCGCTGCAAATACTTCATTTGTACTCAAGGTAAAAGAAGCACTTGGTTGCGTTAAAACACTCACAATGACAGTATCGGAAGAACTACATCCAAATTTATCTTTTCCTGTTATAGCATATTTATTTACACCAAATTTAGGTGTAAATGGCTGTCCATCAACAATACCATCACTCCAAACATAGGATATTCCACCGGATCCTTTTAACCTAATTTCGCTAGTTGCTCCACATAGTGTGGTATCTTTTCCTTGAATTAACGGAGTATCACGCACGAGCATGGTAAATTTATCTTTCCCAATACAACCAAAAGCATCTTTTGCAATAAACGTATAATCTGTTGTTTTCGTAGGTTTTGCCCAAACTTGTGGACAATCTAAACAACTTAAAGTTGCATCCGGAGTCCAGATATATTGGTAATCTGGAGAAATGCCATTTGGAGTAATCCCTTTTATCAATAGAGAATCTCCTGGGCAGATAATTGTAACCGGACTTGTTTTTGGAACCGGATTTGGTCGAACTAAAATTTTAAATGTTATTGCTTTTCCTTTACAAATTCCTTGAGATGGTGTAACTGTTACAATGGAAATATTTGGTGCGTTGGTAGAAGTATTCAATCCTTTAAAATTTCCAATCGAATCTTTTCCTGTAGAAGCTAATCCGGTAGTAGTATTATTTGTGTACCAATTAAAAGTAGTATTGGAAGAGCCTGTAAAGGTTATTAATCCTGAATTATTTCCTTTACATACTGTGACGTCTTCTATTGGGTTAACAAAAGCACCCGGGATAATTTCCACCGAATCTTTCAGGTAAATATTTGAGTTTTTACAAGAATATTGTCCCGCATCCTTTACACTCACTAACTCATAAACATATTTCATTGCTGTATTTGTAGGCACCTCAATAACTGCAAATGAGTTACTATTCGAACTAATGTAATTTGTTACGCCATTTACCTTATACTCAAACGTGTAAGGTAGAACGCCATTTGATCCAGAAAACGTGATAGTTGGACCAGTACCATCGATACAAACAGATTTAATACTTGCTTTAATTGTAGCGGAAGGTAATTTTTTTATAGAAATAGTAGCGGAAGTATTTTGGGGTTGGTAACAAGCTAAACTACTTCCATCTTTAATTCCAATTAAGGAATAAGTAAAAGTAGAACTTAAAGCTGTTGCTTGGGTAACATTTACACTATACTCTCCCGAATTTGTTGAAATCGTGGGTTGTGTAACTCCATTAATAGCATACGTAAACGTGAATGGAGATGTTCCATTGACTCCTGTAAAAGTTACACTTGGCGATGTTCCGCCTTCACAAACAGTGGCATTTCCTGTTAGTTGCGCAATTGGTAATGAGTTTACATTAATAGTGATACTACCTCCAACACCATTACTACATTGAGAAGCACTTGATTCTTGCACACCAACTAACGCATACACAAACGTTCCTGCTGTAGCTGTAGACACAGGTAACGTAACAGAGTCTGTTGATACAGCAGATGTTATTTGTTTTATTGTTCCACCATTGATCGTATATTTAAAGGTATAAGGTGCTGTTCCATTTGCTCCTTTAAACGTAATTACAGGTTGAGCAGCATCTCTACAAACCGTTTTTTGTCCGCTTATAGAAGCTGTTAGTGTTGGTTTAACAGTTAAACTCATAGAGTCTGATTTTGCACAAACTCCACTAGTCGTATATTTTACAAAATATGTTTTTGCTAAAGAAGCCGTTGGGAATAATTGACCGGAAATAGGATTTAAAACAAGTCCAGCTGGCTGCGCAGTGAACACACCGTTTTTAGTGCCAATTATGGTAGGAATTGTTGAAGCGGTTTCGTTGGAACAATATTGCGACAAATAACCGGAAAAAGTAGGATTATCCAATTTATTCACATTTAATTTGAAGCTAGTAGTAGTACCAGCACATACAGCGCCGGAAGCCGGAATTGTATATTTTGGAGTTACCGTAATAGTTGCAGATTGTAATTGAGTCGAAGATGTATTTTTACCAATAAAAGACGCAATGTTACCAGAGCCACTAGCAAGTAAGCCGATAGAAGTATTTGTATTTGTCCAAGTAAAGGTTGGTGTTGGCGTATTTCCTTTAAAAACAATTCCATTGAAATTCACTCCAGAACACACAGTTGTATCTGTATGTAAAGAAAGAACTTTTGGATTATAAACACGAACAATCACACTATCTGTATTACTACATCCAAATTGATTTTGTCCAGTAATTATGAACTGTTGTGTTGAATCCATATTTGTGGTAACACTCGCTCCAAAAGACGGAAAACCAAGTAAAGCAGTATTTGGCGTCCAACGATAATCTGCATTTTGCGAGATACCAGTCGCGAGCAACTTAATATTTGCTCCTTTACATACGGCAGTATCTTTTACCAATTTACTGGTTAAAGGTGTTTGAACAATACGCCCTTGAATATTTGGTTTAGCACGAACGCGATATTTAAAATTGACAGTATTACCCATACAAGTCCCTATGCGAGAAGTAACTACCATTTGCGCAAGTGTATCTCTAAAATTTAAAACTCCTTTTGCAATGTAAGCTGGAATATCTGTCGTTCCTGAAGTCAGAATACCAACTGTTGCATTTGAATTCGTCCATGCGAATACAGTTCCAGGATTACCCTTAAAGTTAACCGGATCAAAAGAAGTTCCTTCACACACATCTTGGTCATCAATATCTTCTAAAGAAGGATTTCCGCCTACACCAACACTGACTGTCGAATCATTTTTACAATTTCCAGTAGTTGTATATTTAACAAAATAATTATTAGGTATCGATGCTTTCAAATCAATTTCTCCTGTACTTGAATTAATTACTAAACCAGCTGGAGAAAAAGTGAACGCACCACCAATAGTTCCTGAAATTACGGGTACTGGATTTGCCTGAATCGCACAATACGAATTATCCGAATAAGCAAAAGCTGGATTATCAATAGGATTTACAGTTAAATTGAATGTTTTTGTTGCTCCAAAACAGCCATTTATTTCAGGGGTTACAACTATATTTCCGCTAACAGAACCTCCTCCATAAGTCGTCCCTGAAGCTGCAAAAGAAGCAATATTACCAACTCCCGAATTCGTTAAACCAATCGTATTGTTGCTATTTGTCCATTTGAAAATAGTATTCGTTGAACCTGTAAAATTAATTGGATTAAAACTATCGTCCTGGCATCTTTGCTGACTTGTTATTGTATTTACAAATGCAGTTGGATTAATTACGATTGTAATTGAAGAATCCTTCAGACAAGCACCTTTTGTAGTATACTTTAATGTATACGTATTTACAATTGAAGTAGAAATAATTATTTTACCAGAACCACTATTTAGAGATAATCCAACAGGAGTAGCTGAAAATATACCACCTGTAGTACCGGTAATTATTGGTGTTGGATTAGGATCTAATTGACAAATAGAATTACTTGGATAGGAAAAATAAGGATCATCCATAGAATTCACCTTTAAGTCAAACGAAATTGTTGTTCCAAGACAACCGTTAATTTTTGGGGTAACTACTATTTTACTCGTTAATGCAGAACCATTTGGTGAAGTACCGCTAGCTTTAAAAGAAGTTATGTCACTAACGCCAGAAGCAGCTAAACCAATAGCAGTTTTAGAATTTGTCCAATCAAACTGTGTATTTGCTGATCCAGAAAAAGTAACTGTATTAAAATTACTTCCTTCACACACTGTTTGATCTACCACTGGATTCACCATTGGTAATGGCACCAAGGTAATTACTTCTGTAGATGCTTTTGCACATGCACCACCAGTTAGATACGTAATATTGTATGTTCCGGGAGTAGAAGTTCCTAGCGTGATTTTACCGGAACCATTATTTAAACTAATACCAGCGTTATTGGCTGTGAACTTACCACCTGTTGTACCTAAAATTGTAGGGGATGGATTGTTGTCATCCGCACAATATTTATTAGATGCATAACTAAAAGAAGCATCGTCGGATGGTTTTACACTCAACATAAACGTTTTTGAAGTACCAACACACGTACCAATAGAAGGAGTTACAGTAAGAATTCCTGAAATTATGTTTTTCGTAGTATTTGTTCCCGTAAACGAGGTAATATTTCCAGATCCAGAACCTGCTAATCCGATCGCAGTGTTTGAATTGACCCATGAAAATTGCGTTCCAGTATTTCCTGAAAATAGAATTGTATTAAAGTTTACGTCATTACAAACAGATTGCGAAGAAATTGCATTCACGGTTGGATTATCTCCAATAGCAACTTGTGTTGTAGAATTGGTAGCACATGCAACGCCATTAACAGCATATGTAACTTTATAATTTCCAGGATTGGAAGTAGCTAAATCGATTATTCCATTCGATGGATTAACGGAAAGACCGAAAGGGAAAGCAGAAAAACTTCCTCCTGTAGGACCAGAAATAGCCGGTGAAGGATTAACTTGATTTTGACAATAAGAAGTTTGTGTATAAGCTATAGTAGTAGTTTGGAGTGGGTTTACTGTTAATTTGAATGTTTTTGGTGCACCGATACAAATACCTACACTTGGAGTTACAGTTATTATACTCACCCCGGCAGCTATGGCAGTAAATGCACTAATATCACCTGTTCCAGTTGCTGCTAATCCAATACTAGTATTTCCATTTGTCCAATTAAACACAGAACCTAGGGATCCACTAAAAGCAATCGTATTAAACGCACTTCCAGCACAAACAGTTTTATCTGTCACCGTATTTACAGTAGGTGCATTTCCTATGGACATTGGAATAGAAGTTACATTTGGACAAGTACCATGGGTAGTGTAGCTAACTGTATATGTACCACTTAAGGAGGAAGCAAGGTCAATAACCCCACTTGAATTCATGGCTATACCAGCAGGTAAAGAACTAAAAGTACCACCAGTTATACCTGTAATTGTAGGTGAGGGATTAGATTGGGTTTTACAAAACGATGCATTTGAATATGAAAAATTAGCGTTATCTAAAGCATTTACGGTTAATTTGAATGTTTTTGGAGTACCAACACACGAACCCATTCTCGGAGTTACACTAATAGTACCTGAAATATCTAAAGCTCCAGTCGTGGTTCCAGTAGCATTAAAACTTTGAATATCACCTGTTCCACTTGCACTTAAACCAATTGTTGTATTTGTGTTTGTCCAATCAAATACCGTCCCTGGATTTCCAGAAAAAGTGATTGTAGAGAAAGCAACTCCTTCACATTTTGTTTGATCTGTTATTGCATTAACAATTGGATCATTACCAACAGCAATGTTTACGGTGGAATCAATAGGACAATTACCATTTGTTGTGTAGGTTACTGCATAGGTACCAGATGTAGAATTTGATAGATTAATAGCTCCACTCACATTATCTAAATCTAGGCCTATTGGGGATACTGTAAAATTTCCACCTGTTGCTCCAGTGATTTTAGGAATTGGGTTTCCTTGCGATTTACAGTACGAATTATCAGAATAAGCAAAGGAAGGATTATCAAAACTATTCACTGTTAACACTACAGAAATTGGTGTTCCAAAACATGCCCCTATGGAAGGGGTAACTTGTAAAATAGCTGTTTCAGGACTTCCGCCTTTTGACGTACCCGTTCCTTTAAATGAAGAAATACTACCTGTTCCTGCGGATGCTAATCCAATTGAAGTGTTACTATTCGTCCAATTAAACAAAGTGGAAGTAGTTCCGCTAAAATTGATTGAGTTAAAATTAACATCTTGACAAACAATTTGATTACTAACCGGATTAACAATAGGCTCCGGATTTATTTTGACTACATTGGAAAACACTTTTGGACAAACTCCAGTTGTAAGGTAGGCTATATTATAATTACCTGCTTTGGATGTAGAAATTACAATTTTACCCGAAGCAGGATTTAAACTTAAACCTGTCGGAGATGAAGAGAAGTTCCCTCCTTTTGTACCTGTAATTGTTGGTGTAATATCCGAGGCATTAGAACAAAAAGAAGCTGCAGTATAGCTAAATGTAGCATCGTCTACTGGATTTACTTTCAAGTCAAAGGATTTAGGAGTCCCTTTACATGAACCCGCACGTGGAGTTACCGTTACCGTTCCTTGAATTGCTAAATTAGAAGTATTTAAGGATACAAATGAAGCAATGTCTCCAGTTCCAGAAGCAGCTAAACCAATATTCGTATTGGAGTTTTTCCAATCAAATAAAGAACCAGGAGAACCTGAAATGATTGTGGGAGTGAAACTTGTACCTGTACAAACAGTTTGTCCCAAAATAGTATTTACTGCAGGACTAAAGCTTATGCCAATAGGAACGATTACGGTATCTGCACAAACACCTGTAGTTCTATACATCACATTAAACATTCCTTGTGTTGAAGAAATAATATCAATTTCTCCGGTCGTTGAATTTATCGCTAAACCACTTGGAGTTGCAGAGAATATCCCGCCTGTTGTTCCTGTTATCGTTGGCGTTGGATTTGCATCTGCGGCACAATACGAATCATTTGAATAAGTTATACCTACATTATCTGTATAATTAAGTGTCAAAGTAAATGACTTAGGAGAACCAGGACAAGAACCAATACGTGGAGTAACAGTAATAGTTGAAGTCAACGAAGTAGTAAGTGCTGAAACACCAGTACCAGCAAATGCTGCAATATTTCCGGTACCTGATACAGCTAGACCTATAGAAGGAGTATTATTCACCCAATCATAGGAAGTTCCAGCGGAACCAGTAAAGTTGATAGGATCAAAATTTGTTCCAATACATTTTATCTGATTACTGACAATATTTACAGAGGGATTGTCTCCAACGGTTAAGTTTAACGAAGAAGAATTAGTACATGATCCAATAGTCGTGTAGGTTAAAACATATGATCCAGCTGTTGAACTAGCGAGTGTAATCAACCCTGTGGATGGATTGAGTGTTAGTCCAGTTGGCGTAGCACTAAATACACCTCCAGTTTTACCAGTAATATTAGCATTAGGATTTGCATCTAAAGTAGAACAAAATGAGTTACTTGGATATGTAAAATTCGCATTGTCTTTGGCTTTAACTTGTAAAAGAAAAGTATCCGGTTTTCCAACACAAGATCCAACAAATGGTGTTACTACAATCGTACCAGAAATATTTGTTCCACTAGCAATTGTTCCTGTGCCAATAAAACTTGGGATATTTCCATTTCCATTCGATATTAATCCGATGGAACTGTTTGAATTTGACCAATTAAACATGGTTCCAGGATTTCCTGCAAAGTTTATCGCGTTAAAATTAGATCCATCACAAACGATTTGATCACTTGTACTATTTACACTAGGATGGTTTGAAATACTCAAAAGTACCGTTGAATCCTGCGAACAAGTACCACCTGTAGAATAGGTTATGGCATAATATCCTTCCGAAGAAGTTACTAGATTTACAACACCAGTTATAGGATTTAAATCCAGGCCTAAAGGAGTTGAAGTAAACGAACCTCCCGTTGAACCTGTAATAGTTGGAGAAGGATCTGCATCTAAATTACAATACGAAGTAGCTGTATAAGAGAATGCTGGATTCTCTAATGATTTTATGGTGATGAAAAATGCTTTTGAAGTACCAACACACCCATTCATATTAGGAGTTACATTAATAACTGCTGTTTGAGAGGGCCCTCCTAAAGTGGTTCCTGTTCCAGTAAATGCTGAAATATTTCCAGTACCTGAAGAAGTCAGTCCTATTGCAGTATTAGAATTTGTCCATTGATAAGTTGGAGAACTATTTCCTGAAAAAGAAATTCCGTTTACTATGCTTCCTTCACAAACTGTTTTATCCGTGATTGTGTTCACCGTTGGCACTTGATTTACTGTAACGGTTGTTTGAGCAATTTGAGGACAAACACCATTTGTAATAACAGCATAGGTAATTATACTTGTTCCTGCGGATATACCTGTAACCAACCCAGAATTTTTGTTAATAGTTGCAACACTAACCGTTGCACTTGACCAAGTTCCACCAGGAGTTGCATCCGCAAGTTGTGTAGTTGCATTTTCACATAAAGTAGTATTACCACTTATGGGAGATACCACCAATGCTCCCGTAACATTTACAACAGTGTCAACAATGGTTGTACAACCATTTTCTGAAACTGCATATGAAATAGTTGAAGAGCCAGCGGTTATTCCAATTACCATTCCAAAACCATCGATAGAAGCAATACCAGGTATTGAACTAGACCAAACGCCATTTAGAGTTGTATTTACTAATTGTGATGAGGAACCCGCACAAATATCTACTATCCCAGTTATTGGTACTACAACCGGCAATGCATAAATCGTTATTGTATCTGTTTTTGAAGTGGTACACGTACCTAAAGTTTTAGCATAGGAAATAACAGAAGTTCCAGGACTTACACTCGTAATCAATCCAGAGGAAGTTACAGTGGCTACCCCACTAGAAGCACTTGCCCATGTTCCTCCAATCGTAGCATTTGCTAACTGTAAAGTTGTTCCCATACACAGGGAAGAACCACCTGTTATATCTGCAACTACAGGAGACGGATTTATTGTTATATTCGAAGTATTTGTAGTAGTACAACCACTTATTGTAACTGCATAAGAAACACTACTTGTGCCTGCTGTAATTCCCGTTAATAAACCATTTTGATCGATTGTTACAACTCCAGTATTACTACTTGACCAACTACCATTAATTGTTGCATTAGATAATTGACTCGTGCTACCAGAACAGAAAGTTGTGTTCCCAACGATTGAAGAGACGATTGGTAAAGCATTAACAGCGATTGCAGTTGTACTAGTATTTGTACAGCCCCCAACAGTTACAGCATAGTTAATTGAAACCGCGCCTGGCTTAATACCTGTTACCATACCTGCTCCACTTACGGAAGCAACCAAAGGATCTGAACTAGTCCACACACCAGTTGGAGTGATATCCGACAATAAAATCGTAGCTCCAACACATACATTTGTTGGACCACTTATTGAAGCAACTATCGGTAATGGTTTTACTGTAACAGTAATTGTTCTTTCTGTGGTACAACCATTAGCTATAACGGTATAATGAATTAAAGAAGTACCCGCAACCTTCCCAGAAATTAATCCGGAAATAGGATCAATTGTAGCGTATTTCGTTGAGTCACTTGTCCAAACACCACCAGCTGTAGAATTTGCTAATAAACTTGAAGTGTTTGCACATATCGTTGAATTTCCTGTAATTGCAGGAACAATTGGAGATGTAACCACTGTAACTGTTGCATTTTGTATTGTAGTACAACCATTTGTTGTTACCGTATAACTAATTTGACTTGTTCCTCCTGTCAGTCCTGAAACTAATCCAGTATTTGAAATTGTAGCTACCGTTTGATTAGCACTTGTCCAAACACCATTTACTGTTACATTGGATAACTGCGAAGTTAATCCGGAACATACTGTAAGATTTCCTGTGATGGAGGAAACGACAGGCATTGGATTTACGGTAATTGTAAAATCATTTTTAGTAGAACATCCATTAATAGTAACCGTGTAAGAAATAAGACTGGATGAACCAGCAATTTTTCCAGTCACTAGACCAGTGGCATCTACAGAGGCAATATTGTTAGATTGACTGCTCCAAACACCACCTGGAGTTGTATTCGCTAATTGACTTGAAGCACCAACACAAACGTTTGTTGAGCCTGTGATAGAAGCTACAATGGGTAATGCATTCACGGTAATCGTACTATTCACCGTAGTAGAACAATTGTTTGCTTTTACTACATAACTTATACTACTTGTTCCTGCTTTGATCGCGGTTACTAATCCTAAAGTATCTATTGTTGCAACGCCTGGGGTGCCACTTGACCAAACACCTGAAGCTG
>JBIIKZ010000137.1:0-2572 GCA_044232905.1 Crocinitomicaceae bacterium | reverse complement strand
AAGTGACTACGAACAACAAATTCCAGATGCCTTTGGTTTTGCTTTTTCAGGTATAAAACATCCTGTTCATTTAGAACTTCCTCTAAAACAGTATTTACTTCTCAAAAACGATTTTCCAATGACTGCCCCACACTTTAAATTCAATGCTAAAAAAGATTTGTATGAACTCAATATTGAAGTCAACGATTTGACTCCCGTTGAAAGGTTTTTAAGGGGGATAATTAAATAAAAAAAATATTCTACTATTAATTATGCAATCATGACTTTACGCACATATTTTTAAATTTATTTATCAAATTTAATTTGTTTACTAACCCATGACTTAACCTTTCAAAGTATTTAAAAAAAATCATTACCTTCATCGCCAATGAATAAAATGCCATTGTACTTAGATTCCGCTTCCACTACTCCTGTTGATCCTAGAGTAATAGAAGCTATGCTTCCATATTTTTCCGAAATATTTGGCAATGCTTCAAGTAACCATATTTATGGAAAACAAGCCAAAAATGCTATTGAAGTTGCTAGAGAACAAGTTGCTAAATTAATTAATGCGGATAATAAAGAAATTATCTTCACCTCTGGGGCAACAGAATCTATTAATCTAGCAATAAAGGGATTTGTAGAAGCTAACATGGACAAGGGCAAGCATATTATTACAGTTAAAACAGAACACAAAGCAGTTCTCGCAACTTGTGAATACCTAGAAACGAAAGGATTTGAAGTTACCTATTTAGATGTGGATGAGAATGGTTTAGTATCATTAGATGAGTTAACTTCAGCTATTACAAATACTACTTTATTGATAGCAGTGATGTATGTAAATAATGAGATTGGTGTAATACAACCAATATCAGAAATTGGAATGATCGCTCGTAACCACAATATTTGCTTTTTTTGCGATGCCACCCAAGCCGTTGGCAAAATAAACGTTGATGTTGAAATAGATTATATTGACATGCTTTGTTTTAGTGGACATAAGTTAAATGGACCTAAAGGTATTGGCGTTTTATACAAAAAAAACAATTTAGAGTTAATACCTCTTTTTCATGGAGGTGGACAAGAAAACGGATTAAGGCCAGGCACATATAACACCCCTTTAATTGTTGGATTAGGCAAGGCTTGTGAAATTATTACTCATGAAATAGATGAAAACATATCTAATTTGTTGGAAAAAAGAAACGAATTAGAGAACTATTATGAAAAAAACAATGTTGGCTTAGTTAATTTTAAACATGTTAAAAGAGCTCCTCATATTTTAAGCATAACTTTGAATGAAATGGATGCCGATGAGTTCTTGATGTTGAAAGCAAAAGACTTTACTGCAAGTACGGGTAGTGCTTGTAATTCAAGCATTATAGAATTATCTCACGTCATTACCTCATTACAAATAAATAATCCCAAGAATATTTTAAGAATTAGTATAAATCAATAAAATGACAGAAAACAACACAAATCAAGAATTAGAATTACAAGGCTTTGTTGAACAAGATACAGCACTCGAAAGTATGCGAGCATCAGACTTTGACTGCTATTCAGCGTATGGCGAGGTAATCGATAATTCAATTCAAGCAAATGCAACTGATATTAGACTTCAATTTGAAGAAAGATTGGATAGACACAATACAACATCAAAAAAAATAGGAAGGGTTCTGTTTGCTGATAATGGCCACGGTATGGACGTTGATCTTTTGCACAAGTGTTTAAAATTAGGTCATTCAAGTCGCTACAATGATCGCTCAGGTATTGGTCGATTTGGAGTTGGAATGACATTAGGAGCAATACACGAATGTAGAAGAATAGAGGTATACTCTAAAATTTCATCAGGTAATTGGAACTATACATATTTAGATTTAGATGAAATTAAAGATGGGACTTTAAAACATTTACCGAGACCTGTTCAACAAAAGCCATCAGAAGAATTTGTTGATTTCATCGATGGTTCTGGAACACTTGTTATATGGAGTAAATACGATAAACAATTTGAAAAATACGAGAATATTATTAGCCAAAGTGAATTTTGGATTGGTAGAACTTTCAGGAAATTTATTTGGGGAGAGGCAAAAGATTATAATTCAGTTAAAATTCAATTAAACGGGAAATTAGTAAGAGCTTTTGATCCATTGTTTGTGACCAAGAAACTAACAGGTTTTGAAGGAGAAACAGAATCTGAATTATTACCAACTCAAATTATTCCATGGTCTGTGCCATTGGAAGCAAATTCAAATAAACAAAGGTCTGATATTAAAATCAAAATTTCATTACTCCCTGATGAATACAGAAGAGATGTTGGGCAAGGAGGAGATAAATTCACTAAAGAAAGATTTATTCATGAAAACGAAGGTATTTCAATATTAAGGAATGATCGAGAAGTGTTTTATGGCCATGTTCCTTACACTCCTAAACTAGGAAGTAGTGAAGCAGATCAAAATATAAACAGATTTATTGGTTGCGAAATTTCATTTGACGCAGAATTAGATCTTGAGTTTGAAGTGAAAAATATTAAACGAGGAGCAAAACCTGTTCGCGAATTAAAAGAGAAAATAGTTGAACTAATTGCACCAACTTTTAGAAG
>JBIIKZ010000078.1:0-9677 GCA_044232905.1 Crocinitomicaceae bacterium | reverse complement strand
ATAAAATTGAAAAATCAGTTAGATACTATATCTCATCTTTAAACGCATCTTCTGAAAGATTTCAGGAAATTATTAGAAGTCATTGGGCGATAGAAAACAAATTACACTGGACTCTTGATGTTTCATTTGGAGAAGACAAGAACAGAAAAAGGACAACAAACGCGGCACAAAACTTCTCTCTAATCAACAAGATAGCGCTTAATTTGGCAAAAAAAGAATCTTCTAAAAAAATTGGGATCAAGTCAAAACTTAAGATTGCAGGTTGGGATGAGAACTACTTATTGAAAATTTTAGGATTTTAAATGCGTTTGCCCTGCGTGAACCCTGAAAAATGGTTCAACAAAGTATTAAAAGTAATTGCTGACTATCCCTGTAACAGATTACATGAACTTTTTCCTGGAACTTTAGAGTTGTAGTTGCTCGGGTGGATACAGTATATCAAAGTATATCAATCCAATTATTTAATTTTAAACTTTCAATTGCAGCAAAAGAAGCATGAGACGTGTTAACTAACTGATCCATTGGTATTAAAGCTTCTCCTCCTTCTTTAACTTTTTTAATTAATCGTTGAAATTGATTCGTGTGACCTTTATCTAAACTAGTTTTTAAACTACTAAATCCTTTAAAACCAAAACCTTCAGTTTTTCTAAAATTATCCATGATTAAAGTTCTATCTTGGGAATAAACTTCTACACGTTCTTTAGAATAAGCTTTTGAACCATTAGAAAAATAATTTATTACTCCTGTAGATCCATTTTCATATTTCAATAAAATGGTCGCATTATCAGTATTTTCATCAGGGTTTATACCCATGGCATTCATACATACTGATTTAACTTTACTCCCTGTCAAATAAGTTATTAAATCGATGAAATGACATGCCTCTCCTAAAATTCGACCACCACCAATTTTCATATCATGTACCCATACATGAGGAGGAATTGAACCTGCATTCATTGTAGCAATTACATTCATAGGCGAGTTTCCTAATAAACTTTTCATTTTTTTTGCATGAGGCGAGAACCTTCTATTGAAACCTACCGTCAACGTTTTTCCTGAAGATTGATGAGCTGCAATAATCTCCTTTAAATCTTCAGAATTCAACGCTAAAGGTTTTTCTACAAAAACATGTTTATTCGCTTTTAAGCTTTCAATTACCATTGGGGCATGTAAATTATGACGTGTGGTAATCAAGACTAAGTCTACTTCATCATCAGATAATATTTCTTTATAATTTGTAGTAGAATGAGAGAATCCATGTTTTTGAGCCATTGCTGTTCCACTTACTCCTCCTTGACTTGCAATGTACTTATAATTGGCACCGCTGTTTTTTAAAGCTGGCAACATCGTCATTTTAGTAAAATTACCTGAACCAATTACACCTATAACACCTTTTGATTTAGAAAAAGTAGAACTAGCTATTTGAATTGTATTGCTTGGACTTAAATTAGTGATTTCATCGTACTTTAATATGGAAGCAATAGATTTACTCTTTCCTATTTCACCATAAATCTTTAAAAAATCATCTAATTCCACTATTTCAGTAATCATTTCTTTTACTGAAATACGACCTAAAGAAATAGACTGTAAAATTGTTTCAAAATTTCGCTTTTCAGTCCATCTTACAAACGGTAGAGGATAATCTGTACCTCTCTGCTCGTATTCTTCATCATATCTACCGGGACCATAAGAACAAGATACTTGAAAAGTTAACTCTTTTTCATAGAATTCAGCTCTACTAAGTTCAAGCCCAATAACACCTACTAAAATTATTCTCCCTCTTTTTCTGCTCATTCTAGCAGCTTGAGAAATAATTTCATTATTTTTTGCAGATGCAGTTATAACCACACCATCTGCACCAATTCCGTTAGTAAAATTCTCAACAAACTTTACAATATCACCCGTTATAGGATTAAAAGGAATTACACCCATGTTTTTAGCCATGAGTAATTTAGACTCATCGATATCTACACCTATAACTTGACAACCATTTGCTACTAACATTTGAGCGGTAAGCAAACCGATTAACCCCAGTCCTGTTACAACTACAGTTTCGCCTAATGTCGGGTTTAACAACCTAATCCCCTGTAAACCAATTGAACCAATAACAGTAAAAGAGGCTTCTTCATCACTTACATTTTCAGGGATATGGGCAACTAAATTTTTGGGTACACAGACAAATTCGGCATGCTGACCATTTGAAGCAACTCTATCTCCTACTTTAAATTCACTAACACCTTCACCTACAGCAATAACCTTACCTACATTACAATAACCTAAAGGTAAAGGTTCCCCTAATTTATTAAAAACAGCTTCTAATGTTGGTATAAGTCCTTCTGTTTTTATTTTATCTAATACTTGCTTGACTTTATCTGGTTGCTGCCTAGCTTTTGAAATTAAATTGGATTTTCCAAATTCAACGAGCATTCTTTCCGTTCCTAATGAAACTAAAGATCTTGTAGTCTGAATTAATACAGATCCTCTTTTAACTTGTGGAGCTGGTACTTCTTCTAAAATTGTTTGTCCTGTTTTAAAAGATTGAATTATTTGTTTCATTTATATTTGTTTTTTTGAATCATTAATAATAAAACACAACCTAATAAGCCATTATTGATTAGTTGTGATGGGGCTCCTGCAATCCATGAAGATAAATACGCAAATAGACCCGCATAAATACATACTCTTATAATGGTAAAGTTACCTCTTAAAAATCTAATATAGGTTTTTGTATAGAAAAATCCAATTGCAATTCCCAAAAACATACTTCCCGCAAACCCAAAATTATGATATGCTGAACCCCATACATTAAGTGGAGCAGTACCTCTAGTCCCTCCAAAAAGAATTTCAAAAACCCTGTTAGACAAATCACTACCTTTAACACCTGGAATAAGCCCTATAAATGACAAATACCATTCATAACCATACTGAATATTCTGACTATATATATATCGAAAGCCAGTAATTGCACTATACTGGTTTGAATCCATTATTCGATATAATAGACCTTCAATACCTGAAAAGAATGAGTCATTCTCGGTTCTTTTTAGGTTGACTGAAAGAAAAGAAAAGAGAAAGAAAATAACTGTCCCAACTAGTCCTAACGTTTTTGGTGAAATTTTACCTCTATTTAAAGCTAAAAGTATGTAAAATATTATAATTCCTGATGTTATTAGAAATGTTCTCTGCCCAGTTCCAGCAACACAATATATCAAGATGAAACCTACAATTACCCCATAAAAATATTTTATTTTTTTATCCTGAATTATATGTAGATAGTAAATGAAAAGTATTGGGAAAATTGTATTTTTGAATTGATTAAATATTCCTGGCGCAAAATATTTATCTCCAGAATAAGCACCTAACCTCATTGTCACAAAATCATCAACTGTTGAAGTCAAAGTCTGAAACATTAAATTATAACCAACAATTTGATAATATATCAATGAAAGAAAAATGGTTATAATATATAGAATTAAAATTTTTTTATTTTTTTTTTGTGATATTTCAATAGGTAATTTACTCCAAAAGGCTGTGAAAAGGTTATTTATATTTAAATTTCCGATAGCAAAAAAATAACCAGTCAATAATGCCACAGGTGTCAATGTGAGAATAAATCCATGAGCATAGTCATCTTGCCGATTAAAATCCAAAAAATTAAAACAGCCAAAAACCATAATCCAATTGAATATAAAATACATGAACAGCGGATTGACAATACTAATTTTCCGCAAAATGAACATTCCTAGTATTGTTAGAATATTAAAAATAGATAATAGTAGAAATCCGTCCATTATTTTGATTGCTATTAGATAAGTTTCTTGTCGTTTTCACTTACAAACTTTTTCAAATACTCTCTAGAATCACCTATGATTTGACCAGGGCTTCCCGCATATATTGAATAGTCAGGAATTGCACCCCTAACAACTGTTCCAGCAGCAATGATACATCCTTTTCCAATTTCACATCCAGGCATAATGATAGTCCCTGTACCCACGAAAGAATAATCACCTATTTTGACGCCTTTTACACGACCAATGGGTTTTTCTTGAGGGATATTAAATGCTTTTGCTACAGTATGTAATGCCCAATCGTGTGTAAGTACTCTAATATAACTTGACATGGTAACTTGCTTCCCTATCTCGATAATACTATAATCAGTACTGTCAAACCATATTTTTGAAGATATATAGTTTGGCTTGCCATTAAATTTCATACCCCATCTTTTAAAGAATTTATATTGAATATTTGTAGCCCATCGAGGTTTAAAATTACACACGGCTTTAACTAATAGAAAGCATACTATTTTTTCAATTTTACTTGGTTTCATATTTAAAAATATTTAAAAACTGTTCCTCAAAATAGCCAAATTTGTCTGATAGTGTAAAGGCGTTTTGTTTATATGAGTTGACAGTCTTGTTTTTTATAATAATATTAATTTCATTTTTTAAAGAATCTGTATCAAAATATGGAACTGAAATGGCGGCTCCATTTTCCCTTAAATAATTTGCAGTTTTAACCTCACTGTTAACGATTACACCTACTCCAATTTTAATAGCATCTCCCCATTTATTGGATTCAGCGTAGTTATTTATTGCCATTACAGGATTATAGTAGGTAAATACAAAATCACAGCCTATATATGATGCTAGTGCTTGAGCGTTATTAACCTCTCCCAAATACTGAACATTCTTTAGAGAGCATAGCTTGATTGCATCATCGCAATCCAATTTACCAGCCATAACAATAGCCACATCATGTGGATAACATTCTGCAATTTCAAGTATGACATGCATCCCTCTACCATTGCCCAACCAGCCATTTACATTTATAACAATATTTGATTTTATATATTCAGTAGGTTGATATAGCTGTTTAGCTTTAATAATTTCTGATTTACTTGGCATGTTCTTTAAAACAAAATATTTATTTGAGTCAAAGTTATATCTTTCTAGACCAGGCACAACATGCATATATACATGTTTAGATGTTAGCTGCTCCATAAACTCAACTAATTTTTGAATAACATTAGGAAATTTAAATATCATAGAAAAACGATCAGCGTCATCAAAATAAACCCTAAAACCAATAATCTTCGATGCAAGCATACATGGAAAAGCACTTTCAAATCCTAACGCCCAAACAGTATCCTTTTTTTTCAGATAAATTAAGCTATTAAAAAAAACTTTAATCATCCAAACAAAATACATAAATTTTATTTTTTTGCCTCCATAACCTCCACCCTTGTAAATAATTTTTTTATCAATAACAAACTCAAGGTTATTTTCAACAGCTTCCCCCTTAATTCTTTCCCAAGCAAAATGAGAAATTTTAATATGTGGGAAAGTTTTATTAAAAAAAGTACTTAATTTAAACAACCTAGTACGTTTAGAAAGTGCAGATAAAGGCGCTATGATAACAAATCTATCCATTATAAATTATTTTAAATGTCCTTAATGAATAACTATGGGATATAATTAATCGTGCCAACCAATTTGCTGTAGAAGCAAAAGCTATGTATATAGCTGCTTGAACAGTATGGTAATAAAATAAGATGCCAAAAACTATTACTATATATATAAAAGTTGCCATCCATGTCCTACTAGCCATTTTTCTTAGAAAAGACTTGTTCCCATAGACTCCTAAACATACTGATGTTGATATATACACACCTCTAACGATACACATTAAAGATAAACTTAAAACCAATACTTTGTCTATAGCCTCCAATGGAACTTCTAAAACCCACGTCATATAAAGTATTCCGCAACCGATAGAGATAAGAGTTATAATTACAGAATATATCAAAATATACCAAAACATTTTCATATATTTAGATAAAGACATATTATTTTTTCTTCTAAGTTTTGGGCCAAGATAAAACCCTAAGAAACCATTAACGCTCAAAGCTATAGGGGTAAAAATTGAAAAATATGTGAAAAGATGTGCTGAAATCTCTTTAGAACCATAAATGTTAACCAAAAATTGCTCTCCATATACCGCGAAAATTAAAGTAATATTAGTTAATAGAAATGAAATCCCTATATTTCTCGCAGACTTATCATCTAATATTTCTTGGATATCTTCTTTCGCTGTAAAGCCTTTTAAAAAACTGGAAAGAAATACTGCTATAACTAATGTAACCAAAAAAATTACAATAGCTAGAGAGAAAAAATTACTTAATAAGATAACAAGCAATATTATTTTCCAGAAATTAGTTGAAAACTGAGACTTCCAAAGATTAAAATTAGCTCTGGAAGCAGCTGCGAAATAAGTAATTACAGCCATTAAAAAAATGGCTACAGATATCATCATTGTTTCAGTTATGTCAATACCTTTGATAATACCGATAATAATAGCAGATAATAAAGAAATTACTAGTGACTGCAAAACAAACGTCTTAAAAACTCTTTTTATGAGAGTTACATCCCGCACAAATACCTGATCATAACCAAGTAGACATATTGTACCAATAAGAACTACAGTTGACTTAATGAAAGCCCAATCAGCAATTCGATCAGTATCAAAATGTTTAGTAACATATAAATCAGCTACAAGAAAAGAAAGTAGACCGATTGAATATATCAAGAATGATAATAATAGATCTATCCTCCCTTTACCTAATTTATTTTTTAGGTTGTCAAATACCATTTATTTGTTTTTTATTCCACAAAAATCTAAAACCACTTTATCTTTACCAATCTCTAGCCCTTTGAATTCATCGTGAGCAACTAAAAACACAATAATATCTGCTTTATCAACAGCTTCCTTATAGTTTGTAATTTTAAAAACATGATGGTCTTCAATATTAGGTTCTACAATATAATATTGTTCATCTTGTGCATCTTGTAATACCTTTTGCGCAATATATTTGGCTGGAGATTCTCTTAAATCATCAATATTAGGTTTAAAAGCTAAGCCCATTATGGCAACGCTCGGTTTTCTGCTATGTTTTATTTGAAATTCTAACTTCGCAGTTTTTACTTGTTCTGCACACCAAAACGACTTATAATTATTTACTTCCCTTGCAGATGCAATGATTTTAGATTCCATTGGGTAATCTGCTACTATAAAGTATGGGTCAACCGCAATACAATGTCCACCCACTCCACAACCGGGTTGTAAAATATTTACCCTTGGATGTTTGTTGGCTAATTTAATTAGTTCCCAAACATTGATATCTGCTTTAGCACAAATTAAAGATAACTCATTTGCAAAAGCAATTTGCACATCTCTTGATGAGTTTTCAGTTAGTTTACACATTTCTGCCGTATGAGCATCAGTTGCGTGCAGCTCTCCTTTTACAAATTGACTATAAAATGCAATTGACTTTTGAGTTGAAACTTCATCCACTCCACCAATAACTCTGTCGTTATGGACTAATTCATACATCACATTTCCTGGCAAGACTCTTTCTGGACAATATGCTAAATGTATTTTCCCTTTTAATTCTGGTCTTTCAGAAAAGATATAGTGCATCATTTTTTCTGTGGTACCAATTGGTGATGTTGATTCGATGATATATAAATCTCCTTCTTTTAAAAGCGGCAATATGGCTTTAGTTGCAGCTTGCACAAATGAAATATCAGGTTCGTTTTTTGCTTTAAAAGGTGTGGGTACTACAATTAAATAAACATCTGCTTCAACGGGTTTGGTATCTGCTTTTAAAAATCCATTTGACACTGCTTTTGCTACAGCTTCATCTAAACTAGGCTCAACGATATGAATTTTCCCAGCGTTAATAGTGTCCACAACCTTTTGATTAACATCCACACCATGAACAGCAATTCCATTATTAGCTATTAAAGCTGAAGTTGGCAAACCTATATATCCTAATCCTACAGTTACTACTTTTTGATTTCTCATAATTTAAATTTCTTTAATGTGTTTTACTATTCTTTCACATGCCTCCCCATCGCCATAGGGGTTATGTAAAGCGCTCATTTGTTCGTATCTTTCTTTATTATTTAATAAATCTAAACATTCTAAAACGATTTTATCTTTATTTGTTCCTACTAAAATAACGGTACCTGCTTCCACAGCTTCTGGTCGTTCAGTAGTATCTCGTATCACTAAAACAGGTTTTCCTAAACTTGGAGCTTCTTCTTGCACTCCTCCACTGTCTGTAATTATTAAATACGATTGATTCATTAACCATACAAAAGCAGGATAACCTAATGGATTAATAAGTTTTATTTTTGAAATAGCTCCTAAAATTTCATAAACCGGTCCTTTTACATTGGGATTCAAATGCACAGGGTAAATAATTTGAACTTCTGGATTTACTAGGGCTATTTCTTTGAGTGCTGCACAGATATTTATAAATCCATCACCATGGTTTTCTCTTCTGTGTCCTGTTACTAATATTATTTTTTTAGTGAAATCAATTGTTGATTTTAAAAACTCAATCTCTTCATTTTCTAAAGAGTCTACTATCTCTGAACTTTGTAAAAGAGCATCAATAACTGTGTTTCCTGTAATTAATATAGAAGTTTCAGGAATATTTTCTATAAGTAAATTTTCTTTTGAAGTAATGGTTGGTGCAAAATGAATATCTGCAATTCTACCCGTTACTTGTCTATTCATTTCTTCAGGAAATGGAGAATATTTATTGTGAGTTCTTAAACCTGCTTCAACATGACAAACTTTTGCTCCTGAATAAAATGCAGCAATACTTGCCGCCATAGTAGTAGAAGTATCACCATGAACAAATACAAAATCAGGATTAAAATCTTCTAGAATTGGCTTTAGACCTAAAATAATATCAGAAGTTAATGTGTATAAATTTTGATTTGGCTTCATTAAGTCCAAATCATAATAAGGTAATATTTCAAAAAAATCTAATACTTGATCAAGCATTTCTCTATGTTGAGCTGTTACGCACACACGAGTTTCAAAATCTTCATTTTGTTTATTGAAAGCCTTAATTAAAGGTGCCATTTTAATAGCTTCAGGTCGAGTACCAAATACAATTAAAATCTTTTTCATTTGATTTTTTTTAATTTTCCTTCAAATTTACTATTTTTTAACATCCCTTTTACATCATAAACAATATCCTTCAATGGAATAGAATACACACACAAATCCTTAATTGTCTGAAATCTAAAGCTTTGAAAAGAAAATAATTTATATAATTTACCGTAATAGAAAGCTATAAAAACGACTAAAAAATATGAAATAATTGTAGAAATCAAAACTCCTGAAATTTTCATTTTAAAAAAAACCAAGAATATCAAACAAAAAATCAACAATGAAAATGCATTTATAATTCCAATTACGGCATACAATTTATTTAATTTTAAACCACGTAGAGTTTGTTGCATAAATGGGAATAAAATAAAACCGAACATGAGCAAGGCCAAATAATAAAAGTAATCTATCTTAAAATATAATTTAAGTAATGAAAACACAATAAAAAAAAGAACAAATTGAATAATTGTAACTATAAATCCGTTACTAAAAACTTCAATTTGGGTTTTAGGATTTGCATTTAGCATAAATCTATAGATTGAATCAGAAATTTGCAATGACAATAAAGGATATAATAAACTGATTGTCGTAATTATTAAATCATAAGAACCAAACTCAGATTTAGATAAATAAAAAGTAAATATTGGTGATAGAATTAACATCAATACTTTAGAACCGAAATTTCCTACAGCATATAATGTAGAGCTTTT
>JBIIKZ010000021.1:0-30622 GCA_044232905.1 Crocinitomicaceae bacterium | reverse complement strand
CCCTATTAAGAAATCCATCCCTATTGGTTTTTGATGAAGCAACCTCGGCATTAGACTCCTTAACAGAAGAAGAAATTAGCAAAACAGTACGCGATTTATCCGCAAAAAAATCGCATATTACCATATTAATTGCCCATCGTTTAAGTACGATTATGCATGCAGATCGTATTTTTGTATTAGAAAAAGGACAAATCACAGAAGCTGGAAAACACCTTGAATTACTTGAAGAAAAAGGATTGTACTATGCCATGTGGAGGCAACAAATAGGAGAAAGATAATCGAATAACAAAAAGAATCATGTCAAAAATTCTTATAAAAAACATCAAAGGATTAGTTCAATACGGTGAAAACCTTCCTATCGCACGAATAGGTAAAGAAATGGAAGAACTACCAATTTTAGAAAACGCATATCTTGCAATCGAAGATAACATTATTGTTGCGTATGGATTGATGGAAGAATGGGAAGGTATTACGGATTGGCGTAATGTGGAAGTGATCGATGCAGAAGGAAAATATGTTCTACCCGGATTTTGTGATTCACATACACACATTGTATTTGCTAAAAGTCGCGAAGAAGAATTTGTGGATCGTATCAAAGGATTGACCTATGAAGAAATTGCATTAAAAGGTGGAGGGATATTAAACTCCGCAAGACGATTAGCAGAAAAATCAGAAGATGCTTTATATGAAGAAGCTCTCTTGCGAGTAAAAAAAGTCATGGCAACTGGTACAGCTGCCATTGAAATAAAATCTGGTTACGGATTATCCGTGGAAGCGGAATTAAAGATGTTGCGTGTCATTAAACGTTTGAAAGAAAATCTTCCAATCACTGTTAAAGCAACTTTTTTAGGTGCGCATGCTTTTCCAGCAGCATACAAAGAAAATCATCGCGGGTATATCGATTTGATTATTAACGAAATGTTACCTAAAATAGCCGAAGAAAAATTGGCGGATTATATTGATGTATTCTGTGAACGAAATTATTTTTCTCTAGAAGAAATGGAAGAAATATTGTTGGCAGGGAAAAAATATGGCTTAATACCAAAAGTGCATGTGAATCAATTTTCCGTAATGGGGGGAATTGCAAAGGCGATTGAATTAGGCGCATTATCGGTGGACCACTTGGAAGAAATCTCGGAGGAAGATATTGAGGCAATTAAACATTCCGAATGTATGCCAACCTTATTACCAAGTTGTTCACACTTCATTTCGATTCCATTTGGGAATGCGCGAAGATTAATTGAAGCAGGATTACCCATTGCTTTGGCTAGTGACTTTAATCCAGGCACCACACCAACAGGTAATTTACAAGTAGTTCTTTCTTTAGCTTGTATCAAAATGAAGTTAACACCAGAAGAAGCTATCAATGCATTAACCTTAAACGCTGCATACGCAATGGGGATTCATAAAACCCATGGAAGTATTAGTCTTGGCAAAAGTGGGAATGTACTAATCACGCATGAAATACCGTCCCTTGCTTACATACCGTACGCATTTGGCGAAAATCATGTAGCGCGATTAATTTCATAAAATACGGTTTAGAGGAATAAGGAACACTCCTTAAAAAAGGAAAAAAATGATTTTTCCACTGAATCATAGCAAATAAAAAAATAAAAGATATATCTTTGCATCCAAATTCAGAATTACACTTAAAAGGCAACAACTATGTCAGTTCAAGGTAAAATATCCCAGGTAATTGGTCCTGTAGTAGACGTAAACTTCGATAAAGGAGTTGAGCTTCCTAACATTTATGATGCATTGGAAGTAAGAAGAGACAACGGAACGCGCGTTGTTTTAGAAGTTCAATCACACGTAGGAGAAAGTTCTGTGCGTGCAATTTCAATGGACTCAACAGATGGTTTCACACGAGGAATGATTGTTACTGCTACTGGTAGTGCTATTAAGATGCCAATTGGTGAAAAAATCAAAGGACGTTTATTTAACGTAGTTGGTGAAGCGATTGATGGAATTAATGAAGTGAGCAACGAAGGAGGTTTATCTATCCACCGTGATGCACCAAAATTTGATCAACTTTCAACAGCAACAGAAGTGTTATTTACAGGTATCAAAGTAATTGACTTAATTGAGCCATATGCAAAAGGTGGTAAAATTGGTCTTTTCGGTGGTGCTGGAGTAGGTAAAACTGTATTGATTCAAGAATTAATTAACAATATCGCTAAAGGACACGGTGGTTTATCTGTGTTTGCAGGTGTAGGTGAGCGTACACGTGAAGGTAATGACTTACTTCGTGAGATGTTAGAATCAGGTATCATCAAGTATGGTGCTGAATTTATGCATTCTATGGAAGAAGGTGGATGGGACCTTTCTAAAATTGACTTAGAAGAAATGAAAGAGTCTAAAGCTACTTTCGTTTTTGGTCAAATGAATGAGCCTCCTGGAGCACGTGCTCGTGTAGCTTTATCTGGATTAACATTAGCGGAATACTACCGTGATGGTGAGGGAGACGGACAAGGAAAAGATATCCTTTTCTTCGTAGATAACATCTTCCGTTTTACGCAAGCTGGTTCTGAAGTATCTGCGTTATTAGGTCGTATGCCTTCTGCAGTAGGTTACCAACCAACTTTAGCAACAGAGATGGGTGCGATGCAAGAGCGTATTTCTTCTACAAAAAATGGATCTATTACATCTGTACAAGCGGTTTACGTACCTGCGGATGACTTAACGGATCCAGCGCCAGCAAATACGTTTGCGCACTTGGATGCTACAACAGTATTATCGCGTAAAATTTCTGAGTTAGGTATCTATCCAGCGGTTGACCCACTAGATTCTACATCTCGTATTCTTTCTGCAAAAGTATTGGGTGATGCTCACTACGATTGTGCTCAAAATGTAAAACAAATTTTACAACGTTATAAAGAACTTCAAGATATCATCGCTATTTTAGGTATGGACGAACTTTCTGAAGAAGATAAATTAGTTGTTCACAGAGCACGTCGTGTACAACGTTTCTTATCTCAACCTTTCCACGTTGCTGAGCAATTTACAGGATTAAAAGGAGTATTAGTTGACATCCAAGAAACTATCAAAGGATTTAACATGATCTTGAATGGTGAGGTTGACGAATACCCTGAAGCAGCATTCAACTTAAAAGGTAGCATCGATGAGGTTATCGAAGCTGGTAAGAAAATGTTAGCTGACACTCATTAATATTAGCTATACCTTATGCGATTAGAAATTATTACACCCGAAACAAAAGTATTTGAAGGAGAAGTTACTGCGGTACAACTACCTGGTCAAGATGGACTTTTTCAAGTATTAAATAATCACTCACCAATTATTTCTACACTAACTGAAGGAACGGTAAAAATAGATTTGGCGGAGGCTATCGAAGCGAAAAAAGTATCTAAGCTGAATAAATTAATTCAAGTGGATGGTTCTAACAAAATTATTCGTGTAGATGTAAAAGGTGGCGTAATTGAAATGCTAAATAATAAATTAATTATTCTTGCGGAATAAGTAAATAATACAAAATCAAAAGAGGGATTTGGGCAACCAAATCCCTCTTTTTGTTAAGCATTGTTAAGTTCAGTACACATAATATTGATTTCCACCTTTAAATTATTACCTTAGTATCATTTTTTAATCCAATGAAATCATTAGAAAAAATAGATAAGAATAATATCCCGCAACACATTGCCATTATAATGGATGGAAATGGACGTTGGGCTCAAAAACAAGGGCAAGAACGTCTATATGGACATTCCATAGGCGTTGAAGCTGTGCGTGAGTCAATTAATGCTTGCTTATCTATGGGGGTAAAATATTTAACCCTGTATACTTTTTCCACCGAGAATTGGAATAGACCAAAAGACGAAGTAGATGGAATCATGAACTTGTTAGTTCAAACCATTTCAAATGAATTAGAATTATTGAATAATCATCAAACTGGATTGATTGTAATCGGAGATGAAGATGGCTTACCAGACTCTTGTCGCGATGAATTACAAGAAGCAAAAGCTTTTTTATCAAAAAACGATAAGTTGTATTTAGTATTAGCATTAAACTATAGTGCACGCTGGGAAATCAAAAATGCGATAAAAAGTATTAGTGAAAAAGTAAAAAAAGGTACAATAGATTCAAACGAAATTACAGAAGAAGTAATCGCAGGCGAATTATGCACTAAAAATATTCCGGATCCTGAATTAATTATTCGAACAAGCGGAGAACATCGGATAAGTAACTTTCTATTATGGCAATTAGCTTATAGCGAATTATATTTTACAGAAGTACTTTGGCCAGATTTCAAAGAAGAAGATCTTTATTTAGCAGTAATAAACTACCAATCCAGAGAACGTAGATTCGGTCAAACATCTGAACAAATTATATAAGTATATGAAGTATCTGTTTTCTTTAGCATTACTTATATTGATAAAAGTATGTGCATACGCTCAACTATCAGACAGCACAAAATCCAATAATCAAATCATAGGCGGTAACCTTTCATTAGACTATACAAATCCAAAAGAATACGAAATTGGTAATATACGCATCGAAGGGGCAGACTATTTTGATCATCAGGCAATAAAAGTAATTGCAGGTATACGTCCAGGAAGTAGAATCAAAATTCCAGGAGTTCAAATTACAGAGGCAGTTAAAAATCTTTGGAAAGAAGGGTTATTTTCAACCATTGATATAGGAATGGATAAAGAAATTGGGGATGTTGCGTTTCTTGTTATTAAATTAACCCCAAGACCAAAGTTATCCCGTTTTAAACTTGAAGGTGTAAGCAAAAAGGAAGCAGATAAATTAAGAGAGTCTATTCATTTATTTTCAGGAAAAACAATTACCGAAAATTTAATACTTACAACCAAACATAAAGTACACGGATTTTACAGAGATAAAGGCTACTACAATGCAAAGGTTGTCATCGTAAGGGAAGCTGACAAACTAATGAACAACTCGGAGATGTTTATCATCCAAGTAGATAAAGGGAAAAAAGTCAAAATTGGAAACATAGAAATTATTGGAAATACAACTATTTCATCGCGAAAAGTTAAAAGAGCGATGAAAGAAACAAAAGAACATGCAATTTGGAGATTTTATAAACGTTCGAAATTTTCAATTTCATCCTTTGAAAAAGACAAAGCGAGCGTATTAACAAAATTTCAAAGTATAGGTTTACGCGATGCACATATTATTAAAGACTCTGTATACTTAATCGATGAAAAGCACCTTGGAATAAAAATACAACTAGAAGAAGGAAGTATTTATCGTTTTGGGGATATAGAATGGGTTGGTAATACAAAATTCAGTAGTGGATTTTTGGATACAATATTAGGAATCAAAAATGGCGATATTTACAATAAATCAATTATTGATGGTCGTATGTCTATGAGTCAAGATGGTAGAGATATTTCCTCATTGTATATGGACAGAGGTTATTTATTTTTCCAAGTAATCCCTATTGAAACAGGCGTTAAAAACCATAAGATATCGTATCAAATGCGTATCATCGAAGGAAAAGAAGCGCGCGTACGAAAAATTATCATTAAGGGAAATACAAAGACGAATGATCATGTAATTCGCAGAGAAATTAGAACTAAACCAGGAGATTTATTTAACCGTAATGATATCATACGTACGCAACGTGAGTTATCCCAACTTGGATATTTTAACAATGAAGCGTTTCAAATCAATCCATTACCAAACCCACAAGAAGGAACAGTAGATATAGAATATACGGTAGAAGAAAAACCATCCGATCAAATCGAACTTTCTGGCGGTTATGGTGCAGGACGATTGATTGGAACAGCAGGTTTAACCATCAGTAACTTCTCATTACGCAATTCCTTAAAAAGGAGTGCTTGGTCCCCACTACCAACAGGAGATGGTCAGCGTGTTTCACTTCGTTTCCAAACCAATGGAACATTTTTCAAATCTTTTAATTTATCTTTTACAGAGCCTTGGTTGGGAGGGAAAAAGCCAAATTCATTTTCTTCTTGGTTAACGCATTCCCAATTTGGAACAGGTTTATTGCGTTCTAGCGCAAATTATCAAGGGATATCTATTACAGGTGCAGGAGTTGGGCTAGGGAGACGTAAAAAAGTTCCAGATGATTTTTTTAATGCTTATTATGAAATCGGTTATCAATATTATGAGGTAATTAATTACCCTAGTTATTTTCCGAGCTTTAGCCAAGGATTTGCAAATGATATTAGTTTAAAATACATTCTTCAACGAAATTCAATTGATAGTCCAATCTATCCGAAAGAAGGTTCACACTTGACATTTACAGCTAAAAGTTCGTTGCCTTATTTTTTAATGAACGGCAACAAAGATTTTACAAATGCAAGTCAACAAGATAGATACAAATACCTTGAATATTTTAAAATTAAATTTACAGGCGAGTGGTTCCTACCATTAACACGGGATAAAAAATTAGTATTACGCCCTAGAATTGGATTTGGGTTTATGGGTGGATATAGTGCTACAAAAGGACTTACACCATTTGAAAGATTCACATTAGGTGGAAATGGATTATCTGGAATGAACCAATTGGGCGGAAGAGAAATCATTGCGTTACGCGGTTATAATGACAATAGTTTATCAAGTGCAGCAAGTGATCCTGTCATCGCAAAGTACACAATGGAACTTAGATATCCAATTTCATTAAATCCACAAGCTACCTTTTATGTATTAGCTTTTGCTGAAGCAGGGAACACATTTCCAACCATAAAATCCTTTAATCCATTTAATGTTAAGCGTTCTGCTGGAGCTGGAATACGCGTATTCTTACCAATGTTTGGGATGTTAGGAGTTGATTATGGTTGGGGGTTCGATTATTTAGATCCTCATGCGCAAGGATATCGCGTTGCGGGTGGGTCGGATGAGTCTATCCAACAAAAAAGTTATTTTGGTAAATTAAACTTTACCATTGGTATGAATTTAGGAGAATTATAAAAATGAAAAAGCTATTTCTTATCGTTATACTCGTATTTACATGTGTTATTTGTGTAGATGCTCAAAAAATTGGCTATATAAATTCCGAATTTATTTTGTCTAAATTACCTGAATATAAGGAAGCTAAAGACCGTTTAGACAAATTAGCGGATCGATGGACGAAAGAGATTGATGAACGATATGTTGTTTTAAATCAAAAGAAAGACTTATTTTTGCGCGAAGAAGTTTTGTTGCCCTCCGAAGAAAAAGAAAAACGTAAAGGGGAATTACAAAAATTAGAAAACGAAATTGTAGGATTACAGAAAACACGATTCGGTGTTGGCGGAGAATACTTTCAAAAACGTCAAGAGTTAGTAAAGCCTATACAAGATAAAGTTTTCGATGCGATGCAAAAAGTTGCTTCCAAAAAAAATTATTCGTTTATATTCGATAAAGCAAACCAAAGTAATTTGGTATACGCAGATAAAAAATCGGATTTAAGCGACGAAGTAATAAAGGAATTAGGGATTAAGTGACGATCCTTCGGCAAGCTCAGGAACCGAATTGACGAGTCAAGAGCGACGAGTGACGAAAATAAATAATAAATAAAATAAAAATAGAATAGAATGAAAAAGTTAGTATTAGTTTTCGCAATTTTTGTTTCATTAACATCCATTGCACAATCCAAAATTGGACACGTAAACACACAAAAATTGTTGGATACACTTCCTTCCCGTAAAGCAGCAATGTCTCAAATTGAAGATTTTGAAAAAAGAGGAATGGAAGAGCTTAAAGAAATGGAAGCGGATTTACAAAAAAGATATTCCAAATACATGTCTGAACAAGCTACTTTGTCTCCAATCATTAAACAAAACGAAGAAGAGCAATTGCAAAAGAAACAACAAGCGATGCAATTACGTGAGCAAGAATTACAACAAAAAATGCAACAATTAGGAACAGAATTAAACGAACCTATCTTAAAACGCGTTAAAAAAGCAATTGAAATTGTTGCGGGACGTAAAAAATTGAATTATGTAGTGGATGAATCTTCTACCTTATATTTTGCTGGAGGAACAGATATTACAAGCGAAGTAAGAACAGAATTATTACGTTTGGATGCTATTGAAGCACCTGTTAAAAAATAATTTATTCATAAACATACTTTAAAGGCAATCATATCGGTTGCCTTTTTTTATTTTTGGGATACGAAGTACTACATCTATGAAAAAGCCAATTGGTGTTTTTGATTCTGGTTACGGTGGGTTGACCATATTGGCTGATTTACAAAAAAAATTACCAGAAAATGATTTTTTATATTTAGGTGACAATGCGCGCGCGCCTTATGGTTCACGTTCTTTTGATGTTGTGTACGAATTTACTTTACAAGCCGTAGAATTTCTCTTTAGTCAAGGATGTGAATTGATAATTTTAGCATGTAATACAGCTTCTGCAAAAGCATTACGCACCATTCAACAAAACTATTTACCGACTGTAGAAGCTCATAAACGCGTACTTGGTGTTATACGGCCAACTTCTGAAATAATTGGAAGTATTACCCAAACGAAACATATTGGCATTTTAGCAACAGAGGGAACCATAAAATCAGATTCTTACCGACTAGAAATTGCAAAATTCTTTCCAGAAATTGAAATCTCGCAAAAATCCTGTCCAATGTGGGTTCCAATAATCGAAAATCAAGTATATGACCAATTAGGAGGTAAATGGTTTATAGAACAAGATGTGATGAAATTACTTGCGAAAGATCCTGCAATTGATACATTACTTTTAGGTTGTACCCATTATCCGATAGTTGCAGAATTAGTAAAAGAAATTGTTGGTGCAGATATACAAGTAATAACCCAGGGAGACATTATAGCAAATAGTTTAGTAGACTATTTATCCAGACACAAAGAATTAGCAGCTGTTTGTTCGAAAAATGGAGAAACTAGCTATTTAACGACAGAAACTGCGGTTGATTTTGACAAAAAGGCATCCGCATTTTTAAATAAAGTTGTAAAATCCAAACACATAGTCATTCATTAAATATGTTTAAAGTCACACATCATTTAATATTAGGTTCAAAGTCACCGCGTAGACAAGAATTAATCCAAGGTTTAGGCTTGCCTTATGAAGTCCGAACGTTAGATACGGATGAAAGTTATCCTGAAAGTCTAAAACCGAAGCAAATCGCATCTTTTTTAGCTGAAATTAAAGCAAAAGCATTATTAGACACGTTAAAACCTAATGAATTACTACTAACATCAGATACAGTAGTAATAACAAAAGACCAAGTGCTAGGAAAACCTGCCAATAAAGAAGCTGCAAAAAATATGATTGCAACACTTTCTGGTAAAACACATCAGGTTATTACGGGTGTTCATTTAGCGACATTAAAACAATCCTATACCTTTGATGTGACTACAGAAGTAACTTTTCTACCATTAGAATCCTGGGAAATTGATTATTATATAGAAAAATATATACCATTAGATAAGGCAGGATCTTATGGTATTCAAGAATGGATAGGATATATCGGCATTGAAAAAATGGATGGTTCTTATTATAACGTCATGGGACTTCCAACAGCTGAATTATGGAAAGTCATGAAAAAATTGGGGTATATCCAACACACATGCTAAATACAAAAGATACTATTAACCTTTTCAAACATCTAACATTTCCACGTGCTTGGAATCTAATTAGTTTGTATTTTTCCTTTATTATTTCTAGAATTATACAAAAACCAATCGTACTAGGCAAACCATTTACTGTAAGTATCGAACCAACAACTGCCTGTAATTTAGCATGTCCCGAATGTCCTAGTGGTTTAAAACAATTCTCTCGTCCGACTGGTAAAATTGACCTTATAGTAAATCGTAATTTATTACGTAGTTTAGGCAAACAACTTTTTTATATTAATTATTATTTTCAGGGCGAACCATTTTTACATCCAGATTTTTTGGAACTCATAAAAGATGCCAAAAAACATAACGTATACACTGCGACCTCTACCAATGCCCATTTTATTACACCTCAAATAGCAGAGGAAATTGTACATTCTGGTTTAGATCGTCTGATTATTTCCATTGATGGTACTACCCAAGAAACGTATCAAAGTTATCGCGTTACTGGAAAATTAGCAAAAGTAATCGAAGGTACAAAAGCACTTATTGCGGCAAAAAAAGAAGCTAATTCAAAAACACCTCATCTCATTTTTCAGTTTCTTGTCGTTAAACCAAATGAACACGAAATCCCCGCTATTTATCAATTGGCGGAAGAAATTGGTGTGGATGAAGTACGTTTAAAATCCGCACAAATTTACGATTACACCCATGGGAACCCACTGATTCCATCCCAAGAACAATATGCACGTTATAAACAACAAAAAGACGGGACGTATCGATTAAAATATAAAACTGGTAATCACTGTTGGCGTATGTGGTCTTCTTGTGTGTTAACCTGGGATGCAAAAGTTGTTCCTTGCTGTTTTGATAAAAATGCCTCTTATACTTTAGGATCTGCTATTGAACAACCTTTTCAAAGCCTATGGAAATCCAAAAAATACCAAGAATTTAGAAGAAGTGTACTTACAAAACGCAATCAAATAGATATCTGTCAAAATTGTTCGGAAGGAAGTAAAGTATGGTTATAATTCTTTACTAAAGGCAATAATTTTAGCAACGAAATTTTCCCAAGAATTTTCTAGTTTTTCTTTTTCAATTTCAGCCGCAAAATTGGCTTTAAAATTACTATCGAAATACGTTTTAATTGTTGCGGCTATGTCACTAATTTCCGGTTTGTCGACAATCAATCCTGTTTTATGGTGGTGAATCGTTTCTTTTAAACCTCCCACATTGGTAGCAATAATAGGCAAATTGTAATGATTTGCAATCGAAGTGATTCCAGACTGCGTAGCGGATTTATAGGGAAGTACACAAACGTCTGCAGCTGAAAAATAATCCGAAACTTCGTTATCTCCGATGTACTGATTATACAAAGCAATACGCTGTTTTGCTTTTGAATTATCTATCAATTCTTGGTATTTATCAAACGAACCATAGACTTCACCAGCGATAATCAACTGATAAGAATCATCTAATACATCCATTGCTTGAATTAATAAATCCAATCCCTTGTAATCCCGAATAAACCCAAAAAATAAGAGCGTTTTTTTGGAAGGGTCCAATTTCAAAGCACGCTGCGCTTTTTCTTGTGGTATCTGCGCAGGAAAATGGTTGTATACAGGATGATTTACGCGAATATATTTTGCGTCCGGTTTAATGGATAATAAATCCTTTAAAACCGCATCCGACATAACAACAAAGCCGTCATTATGTTTTAAAAAAAATCGATTACAAAATCCATCAAAAAAACGTTTTTCATGTGGAATGACATTATCCAAAACGGAAATGCGTTTCGACTTTTTATTTAATTTTTTCGCAACGTAACCCAAGGAAGGGCCAAAAAAGGTCATCCAATATTTTGTTATAAAAATATCTGGCGCAAATCGCTTTACTTTTTGAACGGTAGTAACATACGTAATTGGATTGATGGAATCCAAAACCTCTACGGATGGAATTTCATCTGTTATATCTTCTTTTGTTACGTATTGAGTTTCCCCAGGAAATAAAAAATTTGGGTATTGGCGTTTAAAGGTAAATGCTTTAACGGTATGCTCTTTTTCAAAGGCGCGATACATCAAGGCGTTAAATTGGGCAATTCCTCCTCTAAATGGATAAAAAGTAGATAAAAACGCGATTTTCATAGTTACTTACTAGCGAGTGCGACAATTGCTTTCAAAAAATCATTAGGTGTAATATCGTGCATACAAGAAGTTCCTTTTATACAAGTATTGCCATAGAAACAGACACACTCATTTGGTGGTCCGACTATTACTCCACGCTCGTATAATTCAAACTCATGTTTATTGAAAATCGTATTGCAAAGTACCATCTTTTTACGAAGTGCAGTGGCAATATGCATCATCATGGAAACTTGCGTCACAATAATATCGCAAGCATTCGTTAAAGCGATAAATTCTTCTAAGGAAAAATGTCCTGGGTAATGTGCACCAGTTATATCCGACATTTTAAGATTTTTGGCATGTTCTAATTCGCCCCCTAAAAAAATAGGATAAAACCCATTTTCATGGAGCTGAGTAGCTAGTGTCTCCCAGGATTCTTCTGACCAAAGACGGGTATTCCAACGTGGACCGCAACCTGTATTTAAACCTACTATTACTTTTCCTGCAACTAGCGATAGAAGTTTATCTTTCCACGTTTTTGCTAGCGCATGATTTAAATTTATTTGATAATCTTCTTTTCTAAAATCGAAATGGCAGATTTCAAAAATTTCTTCGAGGTAACTTTTGGTATTGTTTTTGGATAATTCATCAAAGAAACCAGTCAATAACTTATGATTTGCTTTCTCTGTTGCTGGAGCAATGTGATTATTCTCCCAGGTATATCCGTATTTAATTGGCGCATCTACTTTGGCAAGTAACATACACGCTTCTGGATCTTTATCTAGGTTAACTGCGATATCAAACTTCGAATTTTCAATCGTAAATACCGAAGTAAAATCCCAGGTATAAATAACATCGATTTGGTCTTTTGGCAGGATTGCAGGACTTAATGTTAACCAAGTTACATGTACACCAGGATATTCCTTTTTAAATCTTTCTAACAAAGGGGTCGTACGAATAACATCGCCCAATGCACCTAATTTTACAATTAAAATACGTGTTTGGATTTTATCATAGGCATTACAGGTTGAACACACTGCATTTTCTTTCTTATTAGGAAGACAAGGAATTCCTGTTCTAAAGTGCCTACAATCAAATTTAACGTCCGAAAGATTCATACCAAAAGGTTATAAAAATTAAACTATATTCCTTTTGTTATTTCATCTACCCATGATTTACCCCATTCCTCTTTTTCATGCTCAGACCAAAGTGCAGGATAGAAGATACGTTTTTGGAATCTTGGAGGTAAATATTTTTGCCAGTTTGTACCACCTGTTGCAGCAACATCTGTTTTACCAGTATGTAAGTAACGCACTGCAGATTTATAGTGCGCTAATGGCCAATTCACATTGACATTAATGTCATTTTGTTTAAGTGCAGTTATAATCTCTGGATTTTGTTGGTCTTCTTTGGATAAACGAAGGTAACATTGCCATAAATTAGCAGAACGTTTTTTCTCTCCCAAGGCGATAAACTGCTCTTTGTATCTTTCTTCAAATTCAATAAGCGTCAATGTTTTTTTACCAGATGCTATTTCTGTAGCGCCTTCTTTCCAATAGATGTGCTCGAAAAGTTCAGCAATCGCTTCATCTCCAGTATAATTAGCACGCACATCTTTGTGTACTAAACGAATAAAGTCTGTAGAAGATATTTCAATTTTTCTGTATTGTGCTGATTGAAAACCAGATGCAGGAAGGAGAGACATTCTAAATTTCAAGAATTGTTCGCGTTCCATCCCATCAATCATAATTTCAAAACTATGTGTCAATGCACCAAAATAACGATTGATACGTGTAACACGATCTAAAAAGAATTCAGCAGTTAAATTTTCACGTTCACTGATTTGATCGAATTCTCGTAAAGAAAGTTTGAAATATAATTCTGTGATTTGGTGGTACATAATAAAAACCACCTCATCCGGAAACTTTGTACGTGGTTTTTGTAAGCTTAAAAGGGTATCTACTTCAATGTAGTCCCAATATGTTACAGAGTCTGCATACAATAATCCTTCTAGGTAAGCATTAAAATCTTCTCCAATAACAGAATATTTTGCTTGAATTTTTTCTAATTTATCTTTAATTTCTTGTGTAATTTCCATAATAAAAGGGGTTTAAAACAAATATTATTTGAAAAAGATGCGATAGACATCGTTTCCATTTGCGTATAACATTAAACTTAATAATAAGACGATTCCAACATATTGCGCGATTTCTAATACTTTTTGAGGTGCTTCTTTTCCAGTGATCATTTCATACAATAAAAACACAACATGTCCTCCATCTAATGCTGGTATCGGCAATAAATTCATAATAGCTAAGGCCAATGAAATCCAAGCAGTTCGCATCCAAAAAATCTCCCAATCCCAAGTGCTAGGGAACATATTACCCATCGAAGCAAAACCTCCTAAAGAAGAAGCTCCTTTTTTGGTGAAGACATACTTAAATTGTCCGATATAATCTCCTAAAGTATTAACTGCCAAATTTATTCCTAAACCAACACTTTCTCCTAATCCAGGTTTGTATTGTTTTACCGAATTTAAGTCAATCAAATTTTGTGTCGTCATAAATCCTAAAGTTCCTTCTTTAGTTACCTTAATTTTTAGGTCTAACGTATCCTTTTCTCTTACAATTTGTGCCGTTGTTGTTTTTGTTTTGTTAAGGTATAATTGTTTTTGAAGTTCATCAAAGTAAGCGATTGAATTTCCGTTGATTGCCAAAAATTTATCCCCTTTTTTCAGTTTTGCTTTTTGCGCATTGGATTTCGGAACGATTGAATCTACAGTGGTAGAACTGGAACGTAAACTAATGAGCGGAAACGCAGAATTTTCAAACAATTCATGTCCAATATTTTCGGGAAGATGTATCGTAGAAATTTTTCCATCTACATGTTTCACTTGAATATCTCTTGCACCACGAAACATTACCTGACTAGTAACTTCCAATACATTTTTAGTTGGTTTACCATCCACAGAAAGAATATAATCTCCAGATTTTAAACCGTATTTTTCTACATATGGATGTATAGCTACCCCTTGTTTTAAGGAAGATGGCTCTAAACGTTCTACCCCAAAATAAAAAACAACACCAATGTAAATAATAAAGCCCACCACCACGTTTACAAACACACCACCTAACATGATGATTAAACGTTGCCAAGCTGGTTTAGATCTGAATTCCCAAGGTTGAGCAGGTTGTGCTAATTGTTCTTTATCCATCGATTCATCCACCATACCGGAAATTTTCACAAAACCTCCAAGTGGCAACCAACCAATTCCCCATTCTGTATCCCCTATTTTCTTTTTAAATAGCGAAAACCAAGGATTAAAGAAAAGATAAAATTTTTCTACGCGTGTTTTAAAAAGTTTAGCAGGGATAAAATGACCAAATTCGTGTAGAATAACTAATAAGGAAAGTGATAAAATAAATTGAGCGGCTTTAATCCAAATATCCATGTTTTATTTTTTTAGTATACAAATATATATTATTTAGCATTAAGAATCTCGTATCGTACTCTGGATATACTTTTCTGACTATTAACTAGTATGTTACAAATGGACTAATAAATATCATTTTGTTCAAAATAATCTAGGATTGCCTCTTTTATAAGGTGTTGTTGTTCCTTATCATTTAGAACAGGTAAAGGCTTTAGGATAGCAAAATGTGGCCAGTTTTCAACATCGCGCGCTTCAAATTTATAGTAGCCATGGGGTTCTAATAAAGTACAAACCGCAATATGCAAAAGGTCGGTCTTTTCTTGTTTTGTAAATTCTCTATAACCAAGGCCTAATTCTTGAACACCGATTAAAAAAAGAATTGCCTGTGTATCTAATCCTTCTCCAAAATCGTTTTCTAGCTTTTTTGTGAGCGCTTGAAATCGTAATTCAATGTCATAATCCATGTAACAAATTTACGCTTTTGAGCTAGAAATTAACACTAGGATACATGTTTAGTAGCGATATTTTTTTGAAATCGGTACATTATTTGTAATTTGGCACTATAATGATAGCAAAAGATTTAATTACAGACGAGATTCCTCCTTTAACTCACACAGATACAGGTGATGTTGCATTACGTTGGATGGATGAATTTAAAGTATCTCATTTACCTGTTTTAAAAAACGGGAACTTTGTGGGTTTAATTTCAGAGTCTGACATACTCGACAAAATGGATTTAGAAGAAACATTGGATGTTTTATTTGACCATTTACCACGCCCATACGTACTAGAAACTGCACATATTTACGAGGTATTATATAAAGTTTCGGAACACAAAATTTCCGTTGTTCCGATACTGGATAAAAATGAAAAATATGTTGGATGTACTTCCGTGCACGACATTTTAACCATGGTGGCAAGCACTGGAAGTATTAAGGAGCATGGAGCGATACTTGTTTTGGAAGTGAACCAAATTGATTATTCCTTAGCTCAAATTGCACAAATTGTAGAAAGTAACAATGCGCGGATTTTAAGTTCCTACATCATGTCTACGCCTGATTCTACCAAATTGGAAGTTACCTTGAAAATCAACAAAACAGAGTTGGATAGTATCATTCGTACTTTTGAACGGTATGATTATGTGATAAGTGCTTCCTATCAAAAAAGTGATTTCAATGATGACATACAAGATCGTTATGATTCTTTATTGAATTTCTTAAAAATGTAATACGTTTTACGTAAATTTTACCGAAATGAAAATTGCGATTTACGGAAGAAAACTTACCCGTCAAAACAGCGTTGTATTTGAACAGACTTTACGCAGTATAGAAGCGTTAGGATGGACAGCTGTTCTTGAACACGAACTCAAAAAACAATTAATTAAAAAATCCAATATAGGACAAAGTTTAGCTAGTTTTTCCAGCTATCACGACTTAAAATCAGGCTTCGACATGGCTTTTAGTATTGGTGGGGATGGAACGTTTATCAAGACGGTTGGATTCATTCGCGACAGCGGAGTTCCAATTGTAGGAATAAATACCGGCAGACTTGGATTTTTAGCAAATATTACTCCTGAAAAAATCGAAGAGACCATGGAAATGGTTCGTGATAAACGATATACGTTTCAGAAACGTTCTTTAATTCGTATCCATACGGAAGATGATTTATTTGGAGACGATAATTTAGCTTTAAATGAATTAACGTTGCATAAAAAGGATACTGCATCGATGATTACAGTTCATGCGAGTTTAGATGGCAATTACCTCAACTCCTATTGGGCAGATGGATTGATAGTTGGTACACCTACAGGTTCTACTGCATATAATTTGAGTTGTGGCGGACCGATTGTAACTCCTGGTTGTCAGATACACATTTTAACTCCTATTGCACCACATAACCTAAATGTGCGACCGATGGTAGTACCAGATCATTTACCAATAAAATTAAGTGTAGAGGGAAGAGAACGAAAATATTTAATCAGTTTAGATGCCAATACGAAAAGTATCCCACAAGGTTCCGAAGTTTTGGTGCAAAAAGCAGAATTTATGATTAATGTTGTTCGTTTTGATGACACTAGTTTCTTAGATACTATACGTAATAAGATGTCTTGGGGCATGGATAAGCGAAATTGATCGTAAAATAAAGTTACTTTTCTTCGTTCAACTACATTAGAATTATAAAACTTTCATGAATCAAAAACGCCCCACTGAAAAGCGGGGCGTTTTCTTTATATCCTAGATGGAAGATTATTTTGAAATCATACGTGAGAAACTTGAAGTTTCACTAACAATTTTTAAAATATATTGACCATTCGCCAAATGACCTAAATCCAAGTTAATTGCATTTGTATTCGCAAAGGAATTTGTATACAAAGCTTTACCAGACATATCCATTACATGGATTTGGTAATCTTGCACTTTTTCTAATTTAACCGTGAATTTATCACTGAAAGGGTTCGGATAAACATTCACTTTTTCAGTTGCTTTTTCTACAATTGCTGTTGTACCTTCCGCTATATAATAAAAAGATTCAGAAGCTTTTAAGAAATTTCCAATTGCTTTCTTTTCGTCACAGTACAACTCTAAATTAATAGCGTATACACCAGTACCAGCAGTGAATACATACATATCTGTCACATAAGTAACATTTGAAGCACTATAAATCGCCCAAGTTACTAGTAATGAATCCTTAGCTATCATTTTGTATTCAACAATTTGTACAGAATCGATTGCGTTGTAATCAATAGAACATTCTTTAGTAACTGAAGTAGATACTGTATCAACTACAGTTGTATCTGAACCTACTGGCACTTCAACTTCTTCGTTAATAATTGTATTCAATGGAGAAGAGATTAAGTAAGATAATTCAACAACTTCATTTTTAGCGTCTTTTACAATTACAGAGTATACTCCAGCACATACACCAGTTCTACTATCCGATACTTCACCATTTGAGTGGTAGAAGTAATACGGAGCGTTACCACTAACTACTTTAACATTTACAGTCCCATCACAAGCACCAGCAGCAGTTACATCCGTTGAAGTAACATACGCTTTAAGTTTTTGTTTTTTAGATGGTAACATACGTACTTTACCATTTAAGGTAATGTTACATTCGTTAGCGTCAACGATAGTTAAAGAATAACCACCTTCACAAAGATTAGAGGCAGCAAGTGACGCATCACCATTTGACCACATAAAGTTGAATGGTGCTTTACCACCTTTTATAGTTGCTTCTAAACCTCCTAAACACGTAGTGTCATCAGCTGAATAATCTTTTACACTAGAAATATAGCCATTGAACCCTTTACATAAGTCAACGATGGAATCAGAGCCAACAAATTTATCTAATTGGTTAATACAATTATTCGCATCTTTTACATACAAGAAATACTTGTCTGAGCAAACATCTAAAATATTTGCTGTTTTAGCACCATTCGACCAGAAATAAGCATAAGGAGCTTTTCCGCCAAGTGTTGAAGTAAAGATAGCTCCAGAACATTTGTTATCTCCAGCTTTATCATTTTTCACTTCTACTACTTTCGTAAAGAAACCTTCACATACATTTTTAGTTGAATCTATGGATACTTTTGCCGTTAAAACAATTGCACATTTATTAGCATCTTTTATCTCCACGGAATATTCATTAGGACATAGATCCGTAATAGAAGGTGCTTTTACACCATTAGACCATGTAAAGTCATACGGAGCCTTACCTCCTGCAACTGCAACTTTAAGTACACCATTACATTTAACAGCATTTAAACCACAATTTTCAACCGAAGCAATTTTCGCATAGAAATTTTTACATGGATTAAAGACTGAATCAAGACCTACATATTTTTCAATGGTTAAAGAACAATTATTAACATCAAAAACAGAGACAGCGTAGGAACCTTTACAAACATCTTTCAGATATGGTTGCGTAGAACCATCTGACCATTTATAGTTATATGGTGATTTCCCTCCGCCAGCATTTACTAATAAAACACCTGTACAAATAGCATCGCCATCTTGATCATTTTTAACATTAACATTTGCAAAGAATCCTGCACATGGATTTTGAACGATAGAATCACGTCCAACATATTTATTCACTTTAATTGCACATTTTTTCGCATCCGTTATTGTAACTGAATAATTCCCTTCACATAATCCAGTAATAGCTTTTCCAGTAGCTGAAGTATTCCATACAAAAGCATATGGAGCTGTTCCTCCATTTACAGAAATTTCTAAAGCACCATTACATGCATTTGCAGAAGCGTTCGTGTTTTTAACAAGCACATTCGCTGTTAACGTTGTACAATCATTCGTTACACTAGCGGTGTCTGCTTTCACTTCTTTCGTAATACTTACCAAACAACCATTGGCATCTAATGCTTTTAAGGTATAAGTCCCTGCACAAACATTGGATAAAAACAAATCTTTTGTGCCATTACTCCAATAGAAAGTATACGGTTGTTTACCGCCAGAAACATTTGTCATAATAGCCCCTGTACAGTTATTTGCTCCTTTTACCGCGTTTTTAATCCCGTTTACATTAATGATAAAACCAGCACAATTGGAATCGGTAGTTGGATTAATAATCGAATCTGCTTTAACGAAAGCTGTTAGTTCAGAACCACAATTATTTTTATCTTTAACTAATAAGGTATATTTTCCTTCACATAATTTATGCATTACGTTTGAAGATCCACCATTACTCCATTTATAGGTATACGGTGCTGTTCCACCGTACGTGCGAACTTCAATAAGTCCTGAACAAACTACTGTCTCTCCTTTACGTGTATTTTGAATTTTTGCAATTTCTACTTTAAAACCTTGACAAGGATTAGAATCAATCACTGAATCCTGGTAAATGGATTGCGTAAACGAAGCATAGCAATTATTCGCATCTTTTACATTTAAGGTATATGTGTCCGCACACAATTTTTCATTGTAAGGAGTATTCACACCATTATTCCATTTAAAGTAAAAAGGAGCTGTTCCACCGACAGTGTGAACATCAATTAAACCAGTACAAATTGAGTCGCCATACTTATCGTTAATCGCTTTGATCAATTCCAATTTGAATTCTTTGCAAGGATTACTACCGACAATAGAATCATTTTTGATTTCAAAAGAAGCCATTACAGAACAATTGTTGGAATCTTTCAATTGAACATCATATTTTCCAGGACATAATCCTTTCGCATATTCGCCGGTAATGTTGTTATTCCAATGGAAATGATACGGAGATTTTCCTCCTATCGCTTTCACCTGAATTAAACCAATACAACTAGAACTCCCTTGCTTGTTATTCTCCAATTTAATTAATTCCAATTTTAAATTGCTTTTATTACAATCGATTTTTGGACCATCAAAATAAGGGAAAGACATCGTATCTATATGTCTATCTTCACAACCAATGGAAGTAATAATTGCATATTCAATAGTATATTTTCCAGGAGTCATTCTAGCAATAAATACCGAGTCTGTAGAAACAACGTTTCCATCGATTTTTAATTCGTAAGATTTTACAAATCCATTATTATCTACCCTTGTTTGTAATTTTAAATAGAAATTTAAACCAGTAGAATCTATAGATTTCCCTTTTAATTCAACCTGACATGGTTTTCCATTAGATCCACCACCGTTATTTAACGAAGTATCTTTTATTGCAACATTGAATTGTGCGGTACAACCCATCGAATCTTTTACATAACCTCCATAATTACCTCCACATAATGCGTCAGCACTATTTTTTTGGGTTGCGGCATTTGTTGCCCATGTATATACAAATGGTTTATGACCACCTGCTGTGGAAAGTTCAATACGCCCTGTACATTTTCCAGATGAATCTTTTATGTTTGGTCGCACATAACTTGGGAACACTTTGAAACCTTCACATACGTTTGTTCCACCTCCAGATGATTTTGTGTTAACAAAAAACGAATCGATATGTGTTTTACTCTGTTTGTCTACATATTGAATTATGTATTTTCCAACACAAAGATTTACTAAATCTTTACCATCTTTTTGTATAATGGATGTGTCTTTTTTCCAAACCCAAGATGTAAGATTTGGAAGTGCAAGGGATGAAATTCTCGCAGTACCATCGCATTTTCCTTTTGCAGTTTCATCACTTGTGGTTACAATACTTTGTGCATTCACGAAAGAAAGCATAAAAACATGGACAAGCACAAGAAGAAATCGAGTAATTTGTTTCTTCATAAAAATTATTTTTTTTAGTTATTACGCAACGAATTTACAAAAATTCCAGACAGATTTTGAACTATTTTACCGAATTAATCTGAATAACAGTAATTTATACTGATTTTAAATTATAACCGTTTTGCAACGATAATGGGATGTTTAAAATGGAATGTTTTTGCACTCTGAAGATCCAAAATTTGAATATAAAGGATGTAAATTCCGACAGGTAGTTCTTGTTTCTTAGCATCGAGCCCATCCCATACAATTATTGCATTTTGAGAAATTAATTCGTTTGCTACTATACGATTCACTTCATTTCCTTGCAAAGTATAAATACTAATTGAAGCAGTAGAATTTTGATTTGCATTTGCAATATGAATTTCTACCAAATCTTCAAAACCATCATTATCTGGTGAAATAGTTTCGGAAGAAACGCTTATGTTTGCCACACTTTCTGTACTAATCGTATGTGAATTTGCATTTCCAGGTGTTGCAAAATATTCATTTTCAGAAGCTGTGTACCAATTTTGTTTTTCATTCGATGGTAAAGAAGCACTCAAACGTTCGAGAGATTTACCCTCCCTATTATTCAAAAATGGAAAATGCCATCCTTCTTCATAGGAAACTTTATCGATTAATTGATTTTTACACATGAGAATAACCGTCCCAGAATCATTATTCATGGTTGGAATGGGCATTTGTATTCCATGCAATTTATTTGTATTTGGATATATTTTTTCTTGGGAAGCAATGGAAGGTGTGAGAAAAACATACTCTTGAGGTTTTAGAATTCTATTTTGCTCGATTACTTTAAGACTTGATAGTAAGCCTTTTTCAAGTGAAAACAAGGAAAGGCCTTTTAGGTTAATCCATTTTTCCGAAGTATTGTATAACTCGATAAAATCTGCACCATCGGTATATGGATTAAATAATAACTCATTAATTACGATATCTTTGGCATCCATCATTTCTGTATTTGCAAAAGTTGTAGCTATGGAATACGTATGCATCCAACAATCCTGTATTCCGTTTAGTTGAAGTACAAATTCTTTCGATTTTTCAAGAGCGGAAGGTAAAATTATTTGCATGCTGTTCGATTCAAAAATCCTAGATTTCCAATTAACTTCTGGAACAAATTGAATCGCCACATTATCAGTTGAAATAGTATCTATTTGTTTGGAAAAAACAACTTTTAATACCGAATCAGAAAGCACATTACTGGAAGTAATCTCCATCGTTGTGTTATCTGGAAGCGTATCATAGACAGAATTTTGTTCATTTGGTGTTCCACCATCTGGATGAGTTGCTCCTTTCCAGTTTGAAGCATCCGAACATGGATGAAAAGGATTAATACGTTCGAGGCTAATTCCTCCTGTTGATGTTCCATCGAATTTATACCACGAAAGAGCATAATCTAACTCATCCAAACGATTTCCAAGTGAATCCAACAAGGTGATTTTATCTCCGGAATTGTTCAAACTTGGAAAAGAGCTTACTCCAACTGCAGGATTTAAAAATGGGAGTCCACTTGTGCTACATAAGACCTTATATTCTTTCGGACCTATCCAAGCCGAAGCAATTTTACCTTTGCTTGTACCATCCGTTATTATCCAATTTTCAAGGTTAAAATATTTATTGCTTTTGTTGTAAATCTCCACATATTCGATTTCTGGTAATCCGACAACTGGAGAGGGATTGCTCATAATTTCATTGATAATTACCTCTCCTTTTTCTGGTTTTTCAGCGATGATGTAATAAAAGTTTTTCACTTCTGGAAGCATCACATTTCCTGATAAATCGGAGATTTGACTAATACGCAATGTATAATTCGTAGCGTTTTGAAGGGGTGTATCGAGTTCGAGCATTACGCAAGTAATAGCATTTTGCAGACGTGAAGCACTTAAGATGGTATTGCTCGAATTTAGAAAAGAATAATTTTCAACTATTTCCGCGCTAACAGAATCGATGCTTTCCGAAAATGTTAATTTCAGATGTTGATTATCCATCACCTGAATTTGTTGGCAGATAGGTGGTGTTTTATCGACAACTTTAGGTCCTAGGTAAAAATTATCGTAATAAAATTTGGTTGCATAGGTTTTGGTAAATTGACAATACACACCAGAATATTTACCTGTTACTTGCGCATTATCGATTGCTGAAGCTTCGAGCGTATAATTTTCCCCACCATTAAAATCCGAGTAAATTTTCCATTCTCCAGATGGTTCTCGAACGACTTTGATGGAAGTGATAAAATTGGTCGAAATAGCACCAATTGTGCCAGCGCAAATTTGCGTAGAAATACTATTCTTCCTCCTAAAAAGTCGAATTGCATCATTGGTACCCGTTTCACCGAACTGCAGGTAATACCCATCCGGATTTGACTTTAAATCTAATGAATTGGTAATCAAATAAAAACGCGAAAAATTATTACTCGATGGCGAAAAAGAATGCTTCATCCAGAAATGCCATTCGACCGAATTTTGAAAATCGAGCTTGTTTTCAATTGTTAAAAAAATAGAATCCGAAGTAGTGCTTTTTGAGTGTAATTGAAAGGAATTATTAACCTCAAATTTGGTGTCAGAACCCACCCAATTCGGATTTAATGTAAAATTTCCGTCTGTAAATCCGTCTGTAATTTGTGCATAATCAATGAAATAGAAAAAAGAATAGAAAAATACTAGAAAGTAACGCATAAACTAAATCAATGGTATTAAAAAATTGTAATTTTGAATCACATCTATTAAAGTTAAGAAAAATGAGAGTAGCAGTAGTCGGCGCAACAGGTATGGTGGGTAATGTGATGCTTCAAGTATTACGTGAACAAAGTTTTCCAATCACCGAATTAATTCCGGTAGCTTCTGAAAAATCAGTAGGTCAAAAAATTGATTTTGGGGGTATGGAATGTACCGTTGTTGGTTTGGCTACCGCAGTATTGATGAAACCAGATTTGGCTATTTTTTCCGCTGGAGGAGATACCTCTTTAGAATGGGCTCCAAAATTTGCAGAAGTTGGAACATTTGTAATTGACAATAGTTCTGCTTGGCGTATGGATCCTACGAAATGTTTGATTGTTCCAGAAATTAATGGAGATATACTTACCTCCGAAGATAAAATCATTGCGAATCCAAATTGTAGCACGATACAAATGGTATTAGCATTGGCTCCATTACACCGTAAATACAAAATCAAACGTGTGATTGTTTCTACGTATCAATCCATTACAGGAACAGGTGTAAAAGCGGTTACCCAAATGGAAAATGAGCGTGCAGGAATTTCAGGCGAAATGGCGTATGCATATCCAATCGACAAAAACTGTATTCCACATTGTGATTCATTTACTGAGAATGGATATACAAAAGAAGAATTGAAGTTGATGAATGAGCCTAAGAAAATCTTAGATCCAAGTATCCAAGTTACGGCGACTGCGGTGCGTGTGCCAGTAGTTGGTGGACATTCCGAAGCTGTGAACGTAGAGTTTGAAAACGATTTCGAATTAGCAGATGTGCGCAAACTCTTACATGAGACTTCCGGTATTACTTTAAAAGATGATCCAACAACGAATAGTTACCCGATGCCGAAATATGCAGAAGGGAAAGACGACGTATTTGTTGGAAGAATTCGTAGGGATGAATCGCAAGGAAATACCTTGAATATGTGGATAGTTGCGGATAACTTACGTAAAGGCGCTGCGACGAATGCGGTACAGATAGCGCAATTATTGATTATGAAAGGAATATTGTAGAGACGAGTTATGAGTGACGAAAGGATTTTTAATTTGAACTCAACAAAAAAGCAGCGTCAATATTTAATTTTTGGTATAATTTTTTCGCAAGCTCTAAATTCAATTTTCGTTTACCACACAACAATTCAGAAATTCTTGTTTCACTAATTTCAAGTAAGTTAGCTAGTTGTTTTTGCTTTAAATTCATTTCAAACATTTTGAAACGAATCATTTCCACTAATGTTGTTGGAGTTTTAATAGGCATCATTTGAAGGTTATCTTCATAGTTTTCGGCAGCTAAAGATAATTTGTTAAGCAAAGCGACTTCATAAGATGATAATGCCTTAAACCCTCCATTTTGCATGCTTTTTTGAAGAAGTGCTTCAATCTGAAATTGTACTTTTTCGTATTTTGTTTCTTTCATACTCATATTAATTAACTATATCTTCTTTTCTTTTTCCGCAAAAGAAAAGAAGCAAAAGAAAACTCGTCGCGTCATTTTTTTCTGTTCATTATACTCTTGAAATTGCTACCGTATCAGTGATCTCTCCGCTCCGCTTTGAGCTACTTCACGGTACCAGCATTTCAATTCGTTCCATTCCTTCAAAAAATAATGCGACACTGCCTCACTTCGAACAATTATGTTCTACAAAATTAAAAATTTTCAATCCTTTTCACTCAATCGAATATCCTTCAAATTCAACTGAATCGTTGTTTTTTCTTTCCAGGTATTCGACTCTACGGTATAGAGGATGTCGCATTTTTTTCCAGATTGAACGATGTCGAAGAGTTCTGCCATACGGAAGCCAATAGCGGGAATTTTTCGTTGTTGGGTACCTTCCATAAATACTGCTTTGATGTGTTCGCCTTTTAAGAGGGTGGCTTCCCCTACTTCCACGTTTTTGGTTCGAAAAATTGGTTTCATATTCCCTGGTCCGTATGGTTCCATTTGATTAAGTAAACGGGAGAATTTTGGAAGTTGGAAATTTGGTTCGGTTAATTCGAAAAGCTCATCAAACGAAATGTCGGAATCAATTACGATCTCTTCGATTTTTTCTTCTTTTTGTAAGAGTTGGTCGACTACTTTTTCGAATTTATCTCGAAATAAAATATAGTTTTCTGGATGTAAGGTCATACCAGCGGCAAAGGTGTGTCCTCCAAACTGCTCTAGTACATCCTCACAATGTGTTAGGGCTTCATGAATATCAAGGCCTATTATACTTCTTGCAGAGCCTGTCAATTTACCATTCGATTCAGTCAGTACAATCGTTGGTTTGTAATGCGTTTCGATAAGTCTAGATGCAACTATTCCAATCACCCCTTTGTGCCATTGTTTATCAAAAACGACGGTAGTTTTGCGTGTATGGAATGTGTCATCTTCCTCAATTTGTTGCAATGCTTCGAAGGTAATTTGTGCATCTAATTCGCGACGTTCTTGGTTATCCAACTCAATACTCGTTGCAATCTCTTGTATGGTTAATTTATTGGTAGAAATCATTAACTCGACCGCTTTTCTCCCTGACTGTATGCGTCCTGCTGCATTGATACGTGGCGCTAAAACAAAAACGACATCTTCCAATTTTAGTGGGAGTTGTTTGTTGGCAATTTGTAACAACGCGCTTACACCTAAACGAGGTTGTTCATTCAATTTTTGTAACCCGTGGTAACATAAAATTCGATTTTCATCGGTGATTGGTACAATATCCGCACCGATACTTATTGCCACCAAATCCAGTTGATCCATCAGTAATTTCGGATCCCAATTATTGGTTAATTGAAGCGCTTGAAGCAATTTAAAACCTACCCCACAGCCAGATAAGCCTTTATATGGATACGAACAGTCTTTTTGCATTGGGTCTAATAGGATAGCTTGGGGTAATTCTTCTCCAGGATGGTGGTGGTCACAGACAATAAAATCGATGCCTAACGAATTTGCGTAAGCAATTTTATCCACCGCGCGAATGCCACAGTCCAAAGAAATAATTAAGGCGACACCATTTGCTTTTGCTGTATCGATACCTTGTTTACTTACTCCATATCCTTCGTCGTAGCGATCTGGAATATAGCATTCTATGTTTTTATAATAGAAATGGATAACATTCCACATTACGGCAACAGCGGTCGTTCCATCCACATCGTAATCGCCGAACAATAGGATGCGCTCTTTATTTAGAAAGGCTTGGTTGATGCGTTTTACTGCACGCTCCATATTCAGCATTAAAAATGGGTCGTTGATTAATGCCCAATCGGGACGGAAAAAAGCGCGCGCTTGATCGAAATTTTGGATGTCACGTTGGACTAGAATTTTTGCAAAGGTAGCTGGGATGTTTAGTTCAGTTTGTAAATTTTGAATTTGCTGTAAGTTTGGTGTTTCTTTTACTTTCCAGATTTTGTTGCTCATGTGGTGTTTTTGTTAATTTGTTATAAGGCACCGCAGGAATAAAATTCCAGCGGAACATATGTTTTCTTGTTAATTTTTACTTTAAGTTACAAAAAAATATGTATTCGATTCACGAAAAATGAAAGTAAGGGAATATTAAACTAACTTCGAAAAAAACAACTATTCCATGGACAATATCATCTTATTTATTCTTCTAGCCTTACTAGCAGAAATTTTAGGAACCATTGGAGGTTTTGGTTCTTCGGTGTTTTTTGTACCCATCGCAAGTTTATTTTTAGATTTTCAATCCGTACTTGGCATAACATCCATTTTTCATGTTTCGAGTAACATCACAAAAATTGTCTTTTTCAAACATGGATTTGATAAAAAATTGATTTTAAAAGTTGGAATACCAGCATTAGTATTTGTGGTAATAGGTGCATACTTAAGTAAATATGTTGATGTCAAAAAATTAGAAATTGGACTAGCCATCTTTTTAATTGTAACGAGTTTGGCATTTTTATTAATCCAAAATTTATCCCTCAAACCAACAACCATAAATTCTTTACTTGGAGGAACTTTCTCTGGATTAATGGCTGGACTCATTGGTACTGGAGGATCTCTACGTGGAATTACTTTAGCAGCATTTAACTTAAAAACTGAAGTATTTATAGCAACCTCCGCAGTGATCGATTTAGGGGTTGATGCTAGTCGCGCTGTGGTATATTATATGAACGGATTTGTACATTATCACGATTTGTATTTGGTTCCATTTTTAATGGTAGCAAGTATTGTAGGTACATACATCGGAAAACGAATACTTCAAAAGATATCGCAAGATACTTTCAAAAACATGGTGTTGATTTTGTTATTAGTCACTGGAATCTTTACGATTTCACGTGCCCTTTTTTTCTAAATAAACCGTCTCTCTAAAATCCTTCGTATTTTTATACCATGAAGATTCTAGTTGTACGTTTTAGTTCTATCGGTGACATTGTGTTAACTACACCTGTTGTACGTTGTCTAAAACAACAACTTCCTGGCGTTGAAGTGCATTATTTAACCAAAACTAAATTTGTAGGAATCCTTTCTTCGAATCCGCACATTGACAAACTACATACCATTAATCGTTCCATCAACGAAGTGCTTTCCACGTTAAAATCGGAGAAATTTGATTTTGTGGTGGATTTGCATACCAACTTACGCACCAAAAGTTTGATTTGGAAATTAAGAGTTCCATCTGCTAGTTTTCCAAAATTGAATTTCAAAAAGTGGTTATATGTTCGATTTAAAATCAACAGGTTACCCGACGTCCATATCGTAGAACGTTATTTTGAAACCGTTAAAATTCTAGGTGTAAAGAATGATCAGCAACCTTGTGATTATTTCATTGCATCCGAAGATCAGGTAGATGTAACTACGTTAGGTTTGGAACCAAATTGCTATATTGCATTTGCAATTGGCGCACAATTCGCGACCAAACGCATGCCTACCGATAAACTTATCGAAGTATGTAACGCCATCGAAAAACCAGTCGTATTGCTTGGAGGACCAGAGGATGCCGAAACTGCTAAAGCGATTATTTCAAAGTCAACGGGAAACATCCAATCACAATGTGGTACGTTACGCTTGGGGCAATCTGCAAGTGTGGTTCAACAGGCGCAACTATTAGTTACCCACGACACCGGCTTGATGCATATCGCTTCTGCATTTAACAAACGAATCGTTAGCATTTGGGGTAACACTACTCCATCCTTGGGAATGTATCCGTATATGCCACAAAACAGCAAATATTTCAGTGTTCATAAAGTGGAAGGCTTATCGTGCAGACCCTGTTCTAAAATCGGGTTTCAAGCGTGTCCTAAAAAGCATTTTTCATGCATGCAATTGCAAGATGTGGAAAGAATTGTAGCGGAGATAAACCGTTTATAATTGACCACACGCCTCTTCTCCTAAAATTCCAAGAGAATAAAGAACTTGGTACATGACTTCTCCATTTAATGTCTCAAAAGTAGAAATCTTTAATTTCTTTGGATTTTCAAGCGACTGCACAAACATATAGGTATTATTCAAAAATTCTACATAGCCGATATACCACGCGTGTTGTTTACCGTTTTGTAAACCTGTTACTTTGAAAGTATACACGTTTTTATTTACCAATTTAGTTAGGCGAAACGTAGACTTAACTAGTCGAATATTTTCAAAGGAGAAAGGCAAATTACAATAATATAACTTTTTCAGTAAGTCGAATTGTTGCTTGGTGGAAATCTTTAGACTATTGTTTTTCCAAAATACAGTTATTCCTCCTGAAATATCTCGGTTACCATAATTTAGTAGGTTTAACCAATTTTGTAGTTTTTCTTGTTTTATTCTACGAGCATTCACCGAGAAAAAAACTGGATTATGCGACTTCAATGCTCTAATTAGATTGTCATTCGTTAAGGTGTCATCGCCATTTGGAGTCTCATAATTTTTGATGACACCACTTTCTAAACCGATTAATCCTGCATATAAATGAAACGAATTATTTGGGGATTGTAAGGTTTGCATTTTTATGGTATCGCTGTAATAATAGCTATTCTTACTTTGATTAAAAACCACACACGCACCGGTTACACCAAATTTTTTATAAATGGAATCTAGTTTTAGGTGTTGTTCGTGATAGGATTTTTGAGCGAACAAATTTTGAGAAGTAAAGGATATTGAACCCCAAACAAAAATTAAAAAAAACAAGAAATTTGAAAATCTAATCGAATAATTCAAAATAAACTACATAAATTAACCATTTCAAAAATAACTAAAAATAACTTACACCAATGATAGACTATAATCCGCGAAATTGGCTTACACTAATTTTCGCACTTCATAAAAGCGACACATTACGAATGCTTTGGAAAGAATTGATATACATGGGCATATTTACCTTACTTATCGCTTTTTTAAAAATTCACTTTTTTCCAAAAGTGGACTATTTAGATAAATTAATTGCCGTTTACTCCCTTATAGGATTTGTGATTTCATTGCTTTTAGTTTTTAGAACAAATACAGCCTATGATCGTTGGTGGGAAGGAAGAAGAAAATGGGGGGAATTGGTGAATGATACTCGAAATTTTTCTGTTAAAATAAACGCTATGGTTTCAAATACAGATGAAAAGAAAGAATTTGCACGTCTCATTCATTTATTTGTTTTTTCCATGAAAGAACACTTACGAAAAGGTGTTTTAATAGATGAATTGCCTTTTACAGAAAA
>JBIIKZ010000077.1:0-9781 GCA_044232905.1 Crocinitomicaceae bacterium | reverse complement strand
ACTTTCGATAGTAAAAGATTCTAAAATATTAGCTGGGACGATTTGCTGAATAAGGGTGAAAACTAGTGAATCCATAAATTCAAAGATAAGAATTATAGCCCCAGCACATCAAAATAATATTTGCCCGATACTTTTTTTGCTTATCAAAACAAACAATTTTTAATTATTTTTGTATGTTAGAACAAACAAAAAAACCAATGGAAAAATTATTTGAAAAATACATACAAAAACTTCAAACTGTTTCAACAGAATTTACTAGAAGTATTATTCATGAAATAAATTGGAAAGCCAGATTAATTGGAATTAAAGGAGCAAGAGGAATCGGAAAAACAACATTATTATTACAATACATCAAATTAAACCACTCAAATGAACTTGAAAAAACATTATATATTAGTCTAGATTCTATTTGGTTTTCAAACAATTCACTAGTTGAGTTAGTAGATGAATTCATAAAAAAAGGAGGTAGATATTTATTTATCGATGAAGTACATAAATACCCTAATTGGTCTCAAGAAATCAAAAACATTTATGATGATTATCCCCAATTAAAAATTGTTTTTACAGGATCTTCATTATTAGAAATTTTAAATGCACGAGCAGATTTAAGTAGAAGAGCAGTTACCTATTCTATGCAAGGTTTATCATTTAGAGAATTTATAGCAATTGAAACAGGTATTCATCTTCCAATACTAAAACTAGAAGATATCCTTAAAAACCATTTAACACACAGTCAAAACATTCTAAAAGAAATAAAGCCATTTATCTATTTTGAAACCTACTTACAAATGGGGTATTACCCTTTCTACAAAGAAGAAAAAGAATTGTATAATCAACGCCTTAATGAAGTTGTAAATATGATTCTAGAAATAGAACTACCTCTTTTAAGAAATCTTGAAATAGCTTATGTCCATAGAATTAAACAACTATTAGTTATACTAATAGAATCAGTTCCATTTACTCCAAACATCACAAAAATTAGCAGCAAAATAGGACTAAATAGAGCCACTCTTTTGACTTATCTTCATTTTCTAGAGGAAGCAGAATTAACTTTACATTTAAACATTGAAACAGGGGGGTTAAGCAAATTACAAAAACCAACAAAACTATATTTAAACAATACAAATTTAATGTTCATACTTAAAAACGAAAAAGTTAATATAGGCACCTTGAGGGAAATATTTTTTGCGAATCAATTAAAATACAAACATAAAATTTCACTTCCATCAAAAGGTGATTTTTTAATTGATAATACTTACACAATAGAGATTGGAGGGAAGGAAAAATCTTTTAAACAAATTGAAAACATAGAAAATTCTTATGTTGCAGCAGACGATATTGAAATCGGATTAGGAAACAAAATCCCTCTTTGGTTATTTGGATTTCTGTATTAATTTTTTCTTCAAATTTAAAACGGACAGTTTTTTTGTATTTAATTAGAAATCTATTCAACCTGAGCCCCTTTACAAAATACTTACAGCTTTAGTCTGTAGATTGTCATGTTGAGCCTTATTTTTAACACAAGTGAATTACCCTGAAATTCGGGCACCAAGAGATAGCACGCTAGTGATCATCGATGTGGTCGAAATTTCAGAAGTGAAAAGAAGCAATAAAAATACAGCGCTAGACTTTTTGGCGCTACCTTTTTGGACATGGCACCGCGAAGCAGCTACGAAGTAAAAAAGGTAGTAATCCCAACTCTAAACAAAAAACTATTACCTATTGTCTGATACCTTTTTACTAAAAGCGAAAGCGACTCCGAAAATCCCAAATCGTCCCTAAGGAAATTTCAGACTGGGACCCACAACGATAAGTAAGCGTAAAAATTTCAACTGTCTGAGCAAAGCGAGTTTTGAAATTTTAGCGTCGTTCGTTAGAGGGTAGTCGAATTTCCAAGGACTAGCCTTTTTGTTACTTTTTGGGGCAATGCCAAAAAGTAAAATCCCAATTCCAAACTAAAAAACAAAAAAATCTAAATAACTATTAATTATTGCACAATCTCTTTTTACTATCCCTCAAAAGCGATAGCGCCGCCTTAAACCTTAACCCGTCCCTAAGGAAATTTCAGACTGGGACCCACAACGATAAGTAGGCGTAAAAATTTCAACTGTTTGAGCGCAGCGAGTTTTGAAATTTTAGCGGCGTTCGTTAGTGGGTAGTCGAATTTCCAAGGACTAGCCTTTTTGTTACTTTTTGGGGCGATGCCAAAAAGTAAAAACCAAATTCTAACCATTAAATTAAAACCATTTTATAAAATTAGCACCTATTCACTTTTCACTCAATATCAAAAGCGTTAGCGTCTCCATAAACCTCAATCCGTCCCTAAGGAAATTTCAGACTGGGACCTACAACGATAAGTAAGCGTAAAAATTTCAACTGTCTGAGCGAAGCGAGTTTTGAAATTTTAGCGTCGTTCGTTAGAGAGTAGTCGAATTTCCAAGGACTAGCCCAGATAACTTTCAGTATTTGGCTGTCACGCTGAGCTTGTAGAAGCGGGGCAATGCAAAAGGTAGTAATCCCGATTTTTTTATAAAATCCCACATCCCTAAATTTACAACCATCAAAAAACGAACCTCCTCAATATTTGAAAAAGCCTTACCTTTACAAAAATTAATTAAAAATAATGGCAATTCTACTTTTTTTCATCTTCTTAATTGGAGTAATAAACTTCACATTCCAGAAGAAAAAATCTATCTCTTCAGCATTCATTTACAGCACATTCTTATTAGCTATTTCAACAATTGTAATAACAGAAACAAGTTCATTTTTAAAAGCATACAACTTCAAATCAAGTATTATTTTTTGGTCAATTTTAGCAGTATCAATAACCTATTTTAATCTAAAAAAAAAATATTTAAAAATAACTCCATACCTAAACTGGTACAAAGAAAACAAGAAAGTAAGTTTATTTTTTGGAGGATTTACGATTTTATTATTAATTCAAGGAATCATATACCCACCCAACAATTGGGACTCTATGACTTACCACATGGCTAGAATAGCGCATTGGGTAATGAATGAATCCATCGAACCTTACCCTACCCATGTTTACAGACAAATTTACCAACCTCCATTGGCAGAGTGGATCATAGCACAAGTGTGTATTCTAAACAAGGCAGATTACTTTTCAAATGCGATACAACTCTTCTTTTTATTAGCAACATTGGGGGTACTCAATCAAATCATGTTGGAATTTAACACAACTAAAAAAACAAGAAGATTAGCTTCAATAATAGCATTTACAACACCTAGTGTTTTTATGCAAGCAACATCTACACAAAACGACATCGTTGTTGCTTTTTTCTTATTGAGCAGCATCTTGTTTTTCATTCAATATGTTAGAGAATCATCCATAAAAAATGCTTTATTAATTGGTCTCGCAATAGGTTTAGCTATTATAACCAAAGGAACAGCTTTTGTTTACCTCATTCCAATCATCTTATTCTGTGGAGCTTATTTAATTTATTTGATATTCAAAAAAGAGAAATCTATTATTAGCATCAGTTTTCAAATGATAATTATTGCTATAGTCACTATAATAATCGGGTTCAATCATTACCATCGTAACTTCAAACTCTCTGGAGATATTTTTGGAGCTTCAGACGATCAGTATTTCAACAAAAACATCTCCTTAAAAAGTACAGGAGTAGGAATACTCAAAAACATTGGAAATCACTTTAGCACCCCATTAACTTCAAGTATTACAAATCAAGTCGTAGAAAAAGTACACCTCATCACCCAAATACCTATTAATGATGAAAATTATAGTTATAAAGGAATTCACTTTAAATTAAATGAATGGAATCACAACGAAGACGAGGTTTCAAATATATTTCAGGTAGTACTCATTCTAGGAGTTTGTTTGTTTATAGTATTCTATTGGAAAAACCGAAATAGAATTCTTTTATTAAATACATTCTTCTGTCTTTTTACCTTTGGTCTTTTCTCAGTTATTCTCAAATGGCAACCTTGGCACATGCGACTTCAAGTTCCTTTGTTTATACTGTTTTCAATTCCTATTTCCATCTTTTTAGAAAACTTAAAATCAACTAAAATAGTAGCTAGCATAATCGTTATTTCAGTTTTTTATTCTTTCATACTAGTATTAGTAAACCCAAACAGGCCATTAATTAAAAATCAAAACCAAGCAAAACTAAGTACTCGTTTTGAGAAATATTTTATAGCAATGCCACCCTATTTAAAAGAATATAAATTCTTAAGATACAAATTAATAAAGAAAATGAATACCAATTGGGATGTTCACGGAGATACCTGGGAATACCCGATTTATAACGATTGTTTTAGTGTTGAAAGAAATGCTTTTAAAGCAATCAATATTCAAAATCAGACAAAAAAATTAATTCCTCCCTTTAAGTAATTGCCTGCTTTTCTTGAATACAAACCCAAAAAATGGAATTTGATCAAGAAAAATTACTAGCATCGTTTTATTAGCATTTTGATTATATCCTTTTGGGAAATAAATAAATGCTTTCGCTATGTGAGAATGAATTTTAAAAGGTGTAAAAGAAGTACTCATAGCCATCGAAATTTTATAATGACACATACTCAATAGTCTTCTCTTAGAATAAATGGGTAGATGTTTCTTTAAAATTGATTTTGAAAAAACATAATTAAAAAGCGATAACTCTCTCTCAAATCGTTTTGGGGCAGAAATAGAATAAGACTCATTATGAATCTGATAAATTATTGTTCTCTCGTTAATTTGTAAAATAGGAAATTTAGTAGCGATGCGTAACCATAAATCCAAATCTTCTAAACCAGGAATCGCTTCATCAAATTGAAATTCATTTAAAATGGAACGATGAATTGCAACTCTTGCAGGATTAAAAGTATACGTTAATAGATATTCAAAAAGATTATAACTAGCTAATTCTGGACATATTCGCTCTTGTAAATTTTCAAAGTTATAGGTTTCATAGGCGTTTGTGAAAAACAATGCTTGCTTTAACGAGCTATTTTGGATGAATTTATAAATAACTTCAAGATGATTTGATAAATACTCATCATCACTATCCAAAAAACAAATATACTCCGCTTTAGCAGTTAGAATTCCTCTATTCCTTGCATAACAACGTTCTCTATCTACATCATTTCTTAGATAAGTAAATCGCGGATCATTTATTGAACTTAGTTCAGATTGAGTGGTATCTGTAGAAGCATTATCAACTACAATCAATTCAAAATTAGAAAATGATTGATTGAAAACACTTTTAATAGCTTTTAAAACCAATTCAGATCTATTTTTTGTTGAAATAACAACTGAGAAAAAAGGTGAAATAACTTTTTCTTGCATCTAACTAATTATTTTGTCTTTATATAATCGACCACACAAATCTAGAATTTTTCTAACATTTAGATCGTAATTAGACCTCTCCTTTAATATAAACTGAATATGAATTAAATTTCTTCTTATTTTAAAATCGAATTTGAGAATTTTTATCAGAATACCCTTTAAATTATGTAGTATTTCCCTAAACCAAAAATAAGTAGGGACTAGAACAAGATTTCTTCCTTTGAAAAAATCGAGATAAAATTTGCTGTAAAATCCAGAAGTTGAAATCCCATTTTTCATTTTTTGAAAATAAGTTTCTGTTAACCTTCTAGGCTCAATAAAATGACTAAATGTTAAATTTTCTTCGTATTGAATATAATACCCCATGATTTGTACAGCCAAACAAAGTTCACTGTCTTCACCAGCACTTAAGTTTGATTTAGTTCTACCTAATGACTGAAAAACAAAGCCTTCCGAAATTAATTTTTCAAATACGCTTTTTCTTATGAGCATACCTGCTCCATACACAACATTTCTTGTCCCAATCACTCTACCTGAAGTGGGCATTTGCGGTCCCACAGCATAATAATTCTGAACATTTTCAAACCAATCCGGAATTAGTATGGAACTTACAGGTCTTCCTAATCCTCCAAGTATACCAATGTTGGAATTATTTCGAAGTATCAACTCTGCCTTACTGACATAATCAACATCCAACCAATTATCATCATCACAATATAATATTATTTCAAAGGAAGCGTTTTTTAAACCACACAAGCGTGCATTTGCCAAACCAGGTGTTTTTTCTTGAACAATCTTCCAAGAAAATAGATAAAACCCTCGCATTGTTTCTTCGATAATTCTATCTGTATCATCAGTAGAAGCATTATTTACAAGAACCAATTCTGTATTTGAATTGGTTCTACCGTTTTGATCTATTATATGTTGCAAAGTTGGTACAATGCGTTCTGCTGCATTATAAAAACAAATTACAATTGTTACCCCTTCTTTATTTGATATATCCAAAATAGTATAAATTCTAATTGTATTCTTTATCAATTCTTAGTATTTCTAAAACGCTTTATCTCGTATTTAATTTTATCAACTACCTTGTTAATTGTTTTTTTTATCAAAGGTTGATAAAAATGATAAAAGCGATACATGCTCACTTCAATTTGTAAGACAAAAGATTGTTTTTTTAAATACGTTGTGATCAATTCCTTTTTTCTTAATTCAGATAAATTAGACGCTTGATCTTCAAAAGTCTTCGCATTCGGTAACATCCTAAAGTTACCCCATACTTTAGGGAAATAATCAAAAGTAATTACTCCACGAAAACGCAAAATCATCTCCAAATCCATTGTGTAATGATTTTCTAACGGATATAATCCAACTTTATCATGCAAACTTTTTTGATAGAAATAAGCAGATGGATTCACTGAAAAATGATGTCCACTATAAACTTGGTATTTCTTTACTTTAGAGGGATGATTTACATAAATAAGGTTCCCCGTTTGATCCCATACATTACAATCCCCTAACAAAAATTGTATACTAGGATTATGTTTGAGTATTTGACAAACATCATTCAAAGTGCCTTCCGAATAATAATCATCTACATTTAAAAAACTAATATATTTTCCTTTAGCAAGTGTAATTCCTTTATTCATGGCGTCAGATTGTCCCTTGTCTTTTTCAGAAACCCATCGAATGCTTGGATGATCTTTTGCATATTGAGCAATTACGTCTTTGGTACCATCTGTACTTCCTCCATCCATAATCAATAACTCACTAAATTGACAACTTTGAGATAAATAATTGTCAATGGCTAACGAAATGTATATTAAATTATTAAATACAGGAGTAATAACAGTAAGTAATGGCATTTTAAGAAAGCGCTTGCATATATTCGTGAATTTGTTGATTGGTAATTTCTGTTGCTGAAATTCCAGAATCAAATGACTTATACCATGCTATTGTTTTTTCAACAATAAATGTATTATCATAAAGTAATTCCCAATTCAATTCTTCTTTCGCTAAAGCAACATTTAATTTTAGATAATTGGCTTCATGATAAGTACGAGCACCTAAATTTTCATAATTTCCTTTCCCGTAGGTAGCAATAATTAATTGAACCAATCCCTCCACGGTTAACACTTCCTCTTCAGAAGGACCAAAATTCCATGCGGGTACAAAAGGAACGGTTGTGTCCAATGCATGAACAGCAACCTGCAAATACCCATAACTAGCATCAAGTACATGTTGCCACGGTCTTACTGCTGAAGGATCTCTCAATAAAATCGGTTGATTGGCTTGTATAGAGCGAACTGCATCTACCACAATACGATCTTTCGACCAATCTCCTCCTCCAAGTATATTTCCAGCACGAACAGATACAATTTTTGTTTTGCTATCCTTAAAAAATGAATGACGATAAGAATGAATAACCAATTCTGCACAAGCTTTACTCGCACTGTAAGGGTCATCGCCTCCCATAGCATCTGATTCTTTAAAACCAAACTTTTTCTCTTCGTTTTTATAACATTTGTCACTGGTTACCAATACAGCTACATCTACAGAATCGACAGACCTAATCGCTTCTAACACATTGGCAGTACCAATGATATTTGTTTGAAGTGTATACAATGGATCCTCATAAGAAGTTTTAACAATTGCTTGGGCTGCTAAATGAAAAACAATCTGTGGTTCGTGTTGTTGAACTACTTGTTTAAGATGTGACAAATCATTTATATCTCCATGGTAATGAATTATCTTACTTTTTAAATCCAACTGTTCATACAACTTTGTATTGTCCGTTGTCTCTAAAGAATAACCAATAACTTCTGCTCCAAGTTGTAATAACCATTGGGCCAACCAAGCACCTTTGAAACCGGAATGCCCCGTAACCAAGACTTTTTTACCTCTGTAGAATGCTAATTTTTCTTCCATAATTTGTATTTAGATCAAAGATAAAAAACCTGTTTCTATTTCAACACTTGATTTCCAAAAACGATTTTGTGAAATAGGTGCGACATTAACCATTTTTTCCTCTCTTCGGTATGGAATTGAACCAAAATCAATATTCGCTTTTTGATGACTCAACGAGGCGATTAATTGTGCCGCTTGTTTTAATGTTGTGCCCCTGCCTGTACCAACATGTATTTCCTCCATTTTTTTATTGGGACTGTGTTCCAACAATTTTATACACAACCCAACTACATCATCCACATGTATAAAATCCATCAACTGTTCACCAGGACTCATCGAAATGGGTTCGCTTGCATCTAAGGAATCTAAAATGTAATTAATGGCTCTTTTAGTTTTATCTCCTTTTCCGTAAATGGTATATAAAATCAAATTAAATACACGTAGGGATTGAAAACGAGCATAATAATTTAAAGATTGAATAAAATTAGCTTTCGTTAAAGCATAAAAACTAGAAGGAGAAATGTTTGTGTCTTCATAAGCAAGAGAAGTAGTAAAATTTACAAAAATAAGTTCTGGGATATCTTTTACAATAGATAACAAGGTATTACCGTAATGTACATTAGAACTCCATAATAGCTCTTCATCTTCATTATTTTTAGGATAAATTGAACTTCCCGCTAAGTGAAAAACATATTCAGGTAAAAATGCAATGATTTCTTTTTGAAATTGGTTCAATTCACCAGTAAAAACTTGCACATCTGAATCTACTTCATGGAGTTGTTTTCGAGAATGGATAGCAAGTGTATGATGCTGATCTGTTAATCGTTTAAGTAAGTTTTTTCCAATAAATCCCGTTGCTCCTGTGATAAGAATACGCATGTACTACCAGATTTTCCAAGGGGCATTACCTGTATTCCAATACTCCTCTAATACATTTTTATCGTTCAAAGAATCCATTGCTCTCCAAAACCCATCGTGTGCATAAGCACCTAACTGTCCTTCGCTAGTCAATTTTTCCAAAGGATCTTTTTCAAAGACAGTTTCATCACCATCGATGTAATCCAATACAGTTGGTTCTAACACAAAAAAGCCACCATTAATCCACGATACATCTTCTTTGTTTTTTTCTTTAAAAGATGAAATCATACCGTTTTCTTCTATATCAATTACTCCAAACCGACCAAATGGCTTTGTAGCTGTGAGAGTCGCTTTTCTTCCACTGCGTTGATGAAAAGCAAGTAATTCAGGAATATTAATATCACCTACTCCATCTCCATAAGTCAAAAAGAAAGACTCATTGTTGAGGTATTCTTTAACTCTTTTAACCCGACCTCCTGTCATAGTCATCTCACCTGTGTTTACTAATGTCACATTCCAATCTTCATCTGGGGTAGTATGTATTTTTATTTCATTTGTTTTTGTGTTGATTGTAAAATCACTCCCTTGTAACAAATAATTTGCAAAATATTCTTTAATTACATGCCCTTTGTATCCACAACAGATAACAAAATCAGTAAAACCATGAGTAGCATATATCTTCATGATATGCCATAAAATTGG
>JBIIKZ010000076.1:0-9864 GCA_044232905.1 Crocinitomicaceae bacterium | reverse complement strand
TTCGAATCGTAAACTTCAACCTATCCAAAAATCAACTATAAATGTAGATTCAAAAGAAGAAAAAGGAAATGAAGCTATTCCTACTCCAATGACGAATGACCCAGAAGATATTTACTATCTATTAAAAATGAAAAATATTCTTAATCGTATAACTACAGTAGCAAATACAGAGAATATTTCTACAAAAGACATCCAAAAAGAATTGGACAAAGTACATGATGAATTAAAAGAATTGTCAAACATTCAAACAAGTCCAGAAATGACTCCAATCATTGACGCTTATATCAAACAAATCGAGGATAAATTGAAAATTTTACAAGAAAAACTACAAAAGAAATGAAAAAATTAATCGTTCTTGGCATATTATTTTATCACGGATTTACTTTTTCACAAGACACTACACAAGTAAAACACTCTGAAAAAATTTCTAATTTATTAAATAAGGTAAATGTTATCAATGAAGGACAATTGAATAATAAAGAACAAATCATCAATAAAAGTAAAATTGATGAATTGATGTTAAAAATTGAAGCATTACATATTGAACAAAAGAAATTGATTAATGAAAATCAACAAGATTCATTGTTTGAGATTATTGAATTTCTTAAATCGAGTAATCAACAAAAAGATTCACTTATATCGGCTTTAAAAACACAATTATCGCAACAAAAATCGAACATACAACCTTATACAGTCACTACAAGAACTCAGAATTCTTACAGTCATAAATATATCGTATTAGGGGCATACCAAATTAAATCAAATGCTGAAAAACAAGTGTCTAAACTTAGAAATTATAATCTAGAGCTGATTCCTACGCACACAAATAAACTTCATTATGTAGTTTATAAAATGAAACAGCATGAAAAAATAAATGAAACATTACATAAATTTAGAAATCAGGTTGATCAAAACGCTTGGTATATTTCGTTTTAAAAATTACGTTTAAACAAAAACAAAAAATTTGGTGTTCTCCTAGGAGCTGTGCAGATATTTTCTTAATGTTAAATTTCTGTAACTTAATATTATTAAACATCTTAACTCTATTTTTTCTCTTCAAACTTTCCTAGCTTTATTGAAAAATTTAGCAAAGTAATATGTCAGTAAAAATTAAAAAATCAACCTCCTTTCAGGCGGAGCTGAATACAGAACTTAAAGAATTTCTATCCACTCAAAAAGAGAAATTTCCAATACATGAAGTACTAAAAATCGACCTACATTGTCACGACTACAATAGCGATGTACCGGATGAATTAATTGGTCGTATTTTAAATGTTCCAGAAACTTGGTTACCTACCGAAAGGCTTATTAAACGTTTAGAAAAAAACAAGGTTAACGCAATCACCATCACAAACCATAACAATGCACGTTCTTGTTTTGAACAAATAGAAAAAGGAAACGATGTGTTAGTTGGTTCTGAATTTAGTTGTACTGTTCCTGACTTCAACATTGGAATTCATGTATTAACTTACGGATTCTCGAAAGAGCAAGAACTGATTTTAAATAAATTAAGAAGAAATGTCTACCAGTTTCTTCAATACACACATGCAAATAATCTGCCAACCATTTGGGCGCATCCACTTTACCATTATGATGTTCAAAAAACGCCTTCTTTTGACTTTCTAAGTAAAATGGTGCTGCTTTTTGAACGTTTTGAGGTGTTAAACGGTCAAAGAGATACTTGGCAAAACATTTTAGTGAAAACATGGCTAGAAAATCTCACGCCTGAACAAATTGATACAGATGCTGAGCGATTCAATATAGACATTAGTCTTTACTGTAAAAACCGCTATAAAAAAGCGTATTCTGGAGGTTCGGATAGTCACATGGGAATATTCTCTGGTCAAACGGGAACCTACCTTCACATACCCAATTTACAAGAAAGATTAAAAACGGAATCCACCTCTTCTTTAGCATTAGAAGCGATTAGAAATGGTGCAATGGCTCCTTTTGGGACGCATCAAAACACAGAGAAACTAACGGTTGCTTTCCTGGATTATTTTTGTCAAATTGCTATGTACATGGAAGATCCAGGACTAGTAAGAATCATGCTTCACAAAGGTTCTTTCAACGAAAAAATGTTAGCACTTTTCGTAACAAATGCTTTTGCGGAATTACGTCGTCATAAAGTTACTATGAAGTTTATTGAATTATTTCATAACTGCTTTATCGGAAAAGTACCATCTAAAAGAAAACGTTTATTATTACCGAAAATTTACAAACCTGTATTCGATGCTGCTTTGCAAATAGCGAAAGCAAATGAATTGGAAGGGGAAGAGATGAATACAAAAATCATTGAATCCGTAAATGTAATTAATAACGAACTAAGCAAAATCTTGTTCTCGCGAGTTACTGAAAAAGTAAATAAACTAATAGAAGATGGTTCCCTTGAAAAAATCAATCTAACAGAAATTATTGAAAGTTTAGAAATTCCAAGTGAAATACGTTTGTTAACTAAACCAAAAAGTAAAAAATCAAAATTATTTGGGAAGAAAATGCTAAACCCAGATATTTCCAATTTTTTAGATGGTTTACCATTCCCAATGTTGGCTTCATCACTCATTCAAGGTGCACTTTTCACAAGTTCAAAAGTAATGTATGCTAATCGCCCGCTTTTAGATGTTTTCTCTAAAAAAATAAATGCATTTGAACATCCAAAAAGAATGTTGTGGCTTACAGATACTTTTGAAGATAAAAATGGGGTATCATCTGTATTACAAGAAATGCACAAAGAGGTAAAACGATTAAACCTACCGATTGATTTTCTAGTTTGTAGTAGCACTTTACAAGCAGATGACCATTTAATCGTTGTTAAACCAATGGCAGAATTCACATTACCTTTCTACCAACAACAACCGATTAGAATACCTAATTTAAATGAAATACACCATCTTTTCTTAGAAAATGAATACGATAGAATTATGTGTTCTACAGAAGGTGTAATGGGTGCTATCTCGCTTTACCTGAAAAATGCATATTCTGTTCCTGCGAATTTTTATGTACATACTGACTGGCTATTATTTGCAAGAAAAGTACTTGGGGTTGATGGACATAATTTAAATCGTGTTCGAAGAATGTTACGCGCATTTTATAGTGGTTTCGATCAATTATATGTACTAAATTCAGACCATCAAAGCTGGTTTTCTAGCAAAGACATGGATTTCGCGCCAGAGAAAATAATACGTACAGCACATTGGTGCAACGATACGTTCTATCCAAGAAAAAGCACCAAGAAAAAATTATTTGGTTGTAAAGAATCCGATAACGTAATCTTATTCACTGGACGATTAAGCAATGAAAAAGGGGTGATGGATATCATTGCTGTTTTTCCAGAAATTGAAAAAGAAATTAAAAATGTAAAACTAGTTTTTGCTGGAACAGGACCTGCAGAAGAAGCATTGAAAAAACAACTTCCAAATGCTATTTTCCTAGGTTGGGTAGATGCTGTTAAATTACCTGAAATTTATTCGTCTGCAGATTTATTAATTCTTCCGTCTAAATTTGACACGTTCAGTTGTGTAGTACTTGAAGCTATGAGTTGTGGACTACCAGTGATTGCATATAAAGCAAAAGGACCTAAAGATATCATCACTGAAAACACAGGGTATTTAGCATCCGGAAAATCAGAAATGGTTAAACATGCTATCCATTTCTTTCAAAACAAAGAAGCTCAAGCTGAAATGAAAGTAAACGCAATAAATCGTGGGAAAGAATTTAACAAAGGAATAATACTTAAAGAACTTCTTGAAAATACAGAACTTGAGAAATTTAAAACATTTGAAAATAAATCAGTACCTGAACTTTTCCCTATTCTTTAGTAGCAATGCATTGCGTCTATCTTATGAAATGCATAGCATTTCTACCTAAAATTAAAATGGGTGTTTAGCGGTTGCTAAACACCCATTTTCATAATCCATATATTATTTGCTCCGTACAGACGGAATGCTTTGCGTCTCTTATGCAATATATTGCGTCTCTACTACGCAACACTCAACTGCGCTACTTTAGATTTCGAAAATTGCTCTTTCGCATATTCTAAAGTAACCTTAAATTCGCTTAATTTTTCCGATGGAATTTCATACATTGCATCCGTTAAAATCGCCTCACAAATCGAACGTAATCCACGGGCACCCAACTTAAATTCAATCGCTTTATCGACAATAAAATCTAATGCCGACGCATCAAACGAAAGTTTAGTTCCATCAATTTCAAACAAACGTAAATATTGTTTTACCAATGCATTTTTAGGTTCTGTCAGAATACGTTTTAAACTCTTAGCATCTAAAGGTTCTAAATACGTTAAGGATGGAAAACGACCGATTAACTCCGGTATTAAACCAAATGTTTTGATATCCGTTGGATTAATGTATTTCAAGAAGTTATCCCCATCGATACGAATGGTATCATTGGATGTAAAACCAATCGTTTGACGATTAATTCTTCGAGAAATAATTTTCTCAATACCATCAAATGCACCTCCACATATAAACAAAATATTCTTCGTCTCTACTTGAATCATTTTTTGTTCTGGATGCTTTCTTCCTCCTTGTGGCGGAACATTCACTACCGTACCTTCTAACAATTTTAATAAAGCTTGCTGAACTCCTTCTCCCGACACATCACGCGTTATGGAAGGGTTATCACTCTTACGTGCAATTTTATCTATTTCATCAATAAATACTATTCCGCGTTGCGCTGCGTCTACATCAAAATCAGCGGCCTGTAACAAGCGAGACAAGATACTTTCGACGTCTTCTCCTACATAACCTGCCTCTGTTAATACCGTAGCATCGGCAATACAAAATGGAACATTCAACATTTTCGCAATGGTTTTCGCTAATAATGTTTTTCCTGTACCCGTTCTACCCACCAAAATAACATTCGATTTTTCAATCTCCACCTCATCTTTCGATACCTTTTGATTCAAGCGTTTATAATGATTATACACCGATACGGATAACACTTTTTTAGCGTCCTCCTGACCAATCACATATTCATCCAATTTTGCCTTAATTTCTTTTGGCTTCAATACATTTAATGGTTCTTGAGGCTTAGTAGTAGCTTTGTTGCCAGCTCCCATTTCTTCCTGTACAATTGTATATCCTTGTGTGATACAACTCTCGCAGATATGTCCAGAAACACCGGCAATCAACATCCCTACTTCCGCTCTCGGACGACCACAAAATGAACAATTCGTTTCTTTTTTTGCCATATATATATTGGAACAAAAAGAGATACTAAATTATAGTATCTCTTAATTAATATTAATTAGGTTGATTTAAAACAGTAATAACGAGGCGTTCAAAGATGAAAAAGGCGGTTCCGATAGCTATCGGAATTACAAAAGTAAATGAGCATTTTTGAATCGAGAACAACGATGTTAGTGCTAGTTTAAATCAACCGATTATTTATTTTGGGTTGCGAACCAACACCTCATCCACCATACCGTATGCCTTAGCTTCTTCAGCTGTCATCCAATAGTCACGGTCAGAATCAGCCCAAACTTTGTCAAAATCTTGACCAGAATGATCTGCAATGATTTGGTATAATTCATTTTTCAATTTTTGAATCTCTCTCGCTGTGATTTCGATATCCGAAGCTTGACCTTGAGTACCTCCTAATGGTTGGTGAATCATCACACGTGAATGCTTCAATGCTGTACGTTTTCCTTTCGTACCTGCACACATCAAGACAGCTCCCATAGAAGCAGCCATACCAGTACAAATTGTTGCAACATCTGGTTTGATATACTGCATTGTATCATAGATACCTAAACCTGCATAAACAGATCCACCTGGTGAATTCAAGTAAATTTGAATGTCTTTTTTAGCATCTACAGACTCTAAAAACAATAATTGCGCGTTGATAATATTCGCAACTTGGTCATTAATTCCTGTCCCTAAAAAGATAATTCTATCCATCATCAAACGTGAAAACACATCCATTTGTGTCATATTCAAATGACGTTCCTCAATGATATATGGTGTTACAGAAGATTCAATGTAACTTTCTAAATGCATACTGCTAATACCTACATGTTTTGTAGCATATTTTCTAAATTCGTCGTTTCCAAACATAGGATCTAATTTTTTATTTTATCGAGATTAAAGATACATGAAAAATCACGATGAAAGATTTTTTTGGGAAATTTTGTGGAGAGTCAAATGTTAAAAACAATTATCCAAAAGTTAAATTTACTTGTTTACCTAAACCAAATTCAAATATTCGATATAAGGTAGAAAGTTGAATATCACATTTACCATTCTCAATACGTGAAATATAGCTTTTTTTTGTGCCAATTTTTTCAGCTAATTGCTCCTGCGTCATTTTAGCTTCTTTACGCGCCTCTTTCAAAATTTCACTAATGATAAAATAGGTAGCACGACTCTCAAATTGTTCTCTTTTATCAGTACCTTTCGCACCATATTTCGAATCTAAAAGCGCGTCAAAATCACAAATCTTAGTAATGTTCTCTTTTTTCATGGCCTAATTGTTTTTCGAGATAAAATATTCGTTTTTTAATGCATGAGCTAATTTAATTTCTTTTCTAGGTGTTTTCTGCGATTTTTTTTGAAACCCGTTAAAAAGCAAAATCAAATTTCCTTGATCAAAACAACAAAAAATACGGTAAATATTACTCTCATATTCAATCCTAACTTCATATAAACATTCTTCTCCAGAAATATGGGTTAAAAATTTTTTTGGCACATATTGCACAGTCCTTAAAATCATTAAAACATACTCTATTTTCTCCTGGACTTTTTCTGGCTGATTCTTATAAAAATCTATGAAGTAGTTTTTATGAAAAATTATTTTTCGTTGTAAGTTCAAATCAAAGTTAACTTAAAAGTTATCAATAAACCAAATTAATTACCGATATGTTTGGTAAAAATGAATAATTAAAATTAGTTGTATTAATTCACACGTAAGAATACAAACAAAAAATCACCTATAAATACTATCGAATAGTACTATATCAAATTATCAAAAAGCCTTAAAATTTAAAACAAAAAAAAGGGCTGTCTCACGACAGCCCTTTTTCATAGTGTATTTAAAAAAGAATTATTTTCCTTCTTTCTTGTCTTCTACTTCTTCGAAGTCAACATCCGTAACCTCATCTGCTGGATTACCTCCATCATTTGAAGCTCCTTGTGCTTGCTCACCACCAGCATTACCAGCGTTGTACATGTCTTGAGAAGCAGCTTGGAATACGTTATTCAAACGCTCCATTGCAGCATCCAAGTTTGCGATATTTTTCGCTTCGAACTCCACTTTCAACGCAGCTAATGCATCTTCAATTGGTTGTTTTTTGTCCGCAGCAATCTTATCACCGTACTCTTTCATTTGACGCTCCGTTTGGAAAATCAATGAATCCGCTTTGTTGATTTTTTCGATTTCTTCTAACTTACGTTTATCAGCATCCGCATTTTGTTCAGCTTCAGCACGCATTCTTTGGATATCTTCATCACTCAAACCTGAAGAAGCTTCAATTTTGATAGATTGTGATTTTCCTGTGCCTTTATCTTTCGCAGAAATATGCATGATACCATTCGCATCAATATCAAATGTTACTTCGATTTGAGGAACACCACGTTGCGCTGGTGGAATGTCTGTCAATTGGAAACGACCCAATGATTTATTGTCTGTTGCCATTGGACGCTCACCTTGTAATACGTGAATATCTACAGATGGTTGGTTGTCAGATGCTGTAGAGAAAGTCTCTGATTTTTTTGTAGGAATAGTCGTGTTAGCATCGATTAATTTTGTCAATACTCCACCCATTGTTTCAATACCTAAAGACAATGGAATAACGTCTAATAATAATACGTCTTTCACCTCTCCTGTTAATACACCTCCTTGGATTGCAGCTCCTAATGCTACTACCTCATCTGGATTAACTCCTTTAGATGGTGCTTTTCCGAAAAAACGCTCAACTGCATCTTGAATAACTGGGATACGTGTAGATCCACCTACTAAGATAACTTCGTCGATATCGCTTGGTGTTAAACCTGCATTGCTTAATGCTGAACGACATGGAGCGATAGTTCTTTCAACGATAGAAGCAATTAATTGCTCAAATTTCGCTTTTTGTAATGTTCTAACTAAGTGTTTTGGAACACCATCCACTGGCATGATGTATGGCAAGTTGATTTCAGAAGATGCTGTAGAAGAAAGTTCAATTTTCGCTTTCTCTGCTGCTTCTTTCAAACGTTGTAATGCCATTGGATCTTTACGTAAGTCAACTCCTTCATCACTTTTGAATTCGTCAGCTAACCAGTCGATAATTACTGCATCCACATCATCACCTCCTAAGTGTGTATCTCCATCTGTAGACAATACTTCAAATACACCATCTCCTAATTCTAAGATAGAAACGTCATGTGTTCCTCCTCCGAAATCGAATACTGCGATTTTTTTGTCTGTTCCTTTTTTATCTAATCCGTAAGCTAATGCTGCTGCAGTTGGCTCGTTGATAATTCTTTTGATTGTTAAACCAGCAATTTCACCAGCTTCTTTTGTAGCTTGACGTTGCGCATCGTTAAAATATGCTGGAACTGTTACAACAGCTTCCGTAACTTCATGTCCTAAATAGTCTTCAGCTGTTTTCTTCATTTTTTGAAGAATCATTGCAGAAATCTCTTGTGGAGAATATTGTCTGTCATCAATTTGTACACGTGGAATATTATTATCCCCTTTTACGATTGTATATGGTACACGTTCAGCTTCTTTTCTTGTATCATCATAAGTAGCACCCATGAAACGTTTGATTGAACCAACTGTTTTTGTTGGATTCGTGATTGCTTGACGTTTTGCAGGATCACCTACTTTACGCTCACCACCTTCTACGAATGCAACAATCGAAGGAGTTGTTCTTTTTCCTTCAGAGTTAGCGATAACCACTGGCTCATTTCCCTCCATTACAGATACACACGAGTTTGTGGTTCCTAAGTCAATTCCAATTATTTTTCCCATAATCTTTGTTTTTGCTTTTTTAATTTCCTTTCCTATTTCAATCTTTGTGCCACATGCGTAATTACAGTAAATTATGCCATTTTGGAGTCAATCTAGAATATTCGAACCAAATAAAATGACATTCTGTCACGACAAACAAGACATCTAGAAAGATTTATAAGGACTATGTAGTATTGATAACTAATGTGATTTACGCTAAAAATCTTTTTGATTTGAAATTTATACCATGTGATTGTTGAATATAAAAAAGATTACGATTTTTTATCGTATGCATATTTAGCGAAAAATGGAACGAAAAATAAAGCAAAACCTCCAATACTAATAACTATCAATTCGCTTGCACCAGGCCAATGCATAATTCTAAATATGATAGCGAATAGTGCCATCATCGTAAATATTGTTCCTGTTAAATAGGTTATTTTTTTCATAAATATGTTATTTTTAATTAATGAATCATTCACACTTAAATTACCTATAAAGTATTCCTAGTTTTAGGTTAAATGAAGAACTTTTAAACGAAGAATTAATAAACTCATAGTCTGTTGATTTTGGCACATCTGTACTATTTTCCGTAGAATACATGAATTTATGATTTGTAGTCCCCATATTCCAAGAACATCCCAACAATAATCTAGCAAATCTAAAGTTTAAGCCAAAATCATATTTTAACCCATAGCCAACATTTTCTGTTGACATAAAATTTGTAGAAAGTCCAGCATATCCTTCGGTATTTGCAACCATTAACATCGTTGGAGATAAATTGACAAATGCATCAATAAACAAATTATTTGCTAGATTGTAACTATAAAAAGCACCAACTTTAAAAGAAACAGCAGATATCATACTTTCGTTAAAAGCCAAATCACCTACCCGATTCCAATTGTATTTAAA
>JBIIKZ010000136.1:0-2640 GCA_044232905.1 Crocinitomicaceae bacterium | reverse complement strand
GAAAAAGCATTGGTATCATCATTAGGGCAGGCATATGATTTGAAGAAAGCTCTATCAAATTCTACTTCTAAATTGTTCGTGATATATAATTATTTGGGGTATTCGATGATAAAAGCCTTAAAGAAAATCGTTAACAATGGAAATTTGGGTGAAATAAGTAATATTCAAATTGAGATGCCTCAAGAGGGATTTGCTAGAGTTAAAAATAATAAACCAATTTCTATTCAACCGTGGAGACTAGAAGATGATTTTATACCTACTTTGTCTTTGGACTTAGGAGTTCATTTACATATATTAATACACTATTTGTTTGATATTAAGCCTGAAAATGTTTTTGCTAGATATAATTTTACTGGTAATTACAAACAGATTGTTAGTGATGTGAATGCAATCATAACGTATGAAAATTCCGTAGTTTGTAATATGTGGTTCAGTAAAATAGCGCTAGGGTATTTAAATGGTCTTAAAATTAGAATTTTTGGTGCTTTAGCAAGTGCAGAGTGGATACAAGCAGAACCAGACAAACTTTATATAGCAAATAGTTTGGGTGATAAGCAAATAATAGATAAAAACAATAATATCATTCAAGATTTAAATATTAATCATTACGAAAGGTTTAAACCAGGCCATCCTACTGGGTTTGTTGAAGCATTAACTAATTATTATTCGGATATATGGAAGTCCTTTAAAGGTTTTGAATCTTGCGAAAATAAAGAAGTATTTGGTATAGAAGAGTCTATAGAGGGAATAGAATTATTTAATTTATTTAGTGAATCTGTTCGTCAAGGAAAAATGCTTAATTTTACTAGATGAATGTTTTACTTTTAGACACGAATGTTTCCTCATATCCTATCTATGATAGCTTAGTTGAAAAAGGATATACTGTTTTTGTCGCAGGATCAAATCCAGATGATTGTTTAGCTTTATCTTCTATAAATTATCTAAAGTTTGATTATTCTGATTTTGACTTGTTAATTCAATTTACTAAAGATTATCATATTGACTTTGTATTACCAGGATGTAATGATTTGTCTTACAAAATGGCAGCTAAGTATAATCAAATTTTTAAATGTGGATTAAATTTAGAAAGTCCAGAAATTGATGATATAATAAATCAGAAACACCTATTTAAGGATTTTGCAATTAGAATTGGATTAAGTGTTCCTCAGAAAATTGATTTTTTAGAAATTGATGATTATACAGATTATCCCATTATTATAAAGCCAACAGACTCTTTTAGTGGTAAAGGAGTTACTGTATTAAATGAATATAATGAGCAAGAGGTAAAAAAAGCTATTGAATTGGCAAAAAAGAATTCTAAGTTAAGTACTTTTTTTATTGAGAAATTCGTACAAGGACAATTGTATAGTCATTCAGCATTCATAAATAATGGTAAAATTGAGTTAGATTTTATAGTCGAAGAACATTGTGATTTTTATCCATACGCTGTTGATAAAAGTTGGGTATTAGATTATTCTGATTGTTCATTTTTGGAAGAAATAAGAAGTGAAGTTCATAAAATGATTGCTGCATTAGAATTAAAGCCAGGATTAATTCATACACAATTCATTTATTCGAATGGAAAAGTAAAAATATTAGAAGTAACAAGAAGATGTCCAGGAGATTTATATGCTAAATTGATTGAATATTCTACCGGTTTAAATTACGCGAAACTATTTACAGAACTGGTTTTAAATCTAGAGTTTGTTTTCAATTTCTATTTACAAAAGAATAAAATTATTAGAGAAACCATTCATCATAAAGTGAGCGCCTATTATACTATAAAATTAGAAACTTATAGAAATATCAAAGAGTTCGTCCCGATTGTTAAGACAGGCTTTTTAATTAACAAAAATTCTTCAAGAGTTGGTATATTATTTTATGCAAATGAGTTATGAAATTTTCAGAAAGAATTAAAAAAAGAATTGAATTAGAAACTAGATTTGATCAAAGTGAATTTAACAATTTACTTTCAGTAGAAACAAAGTTTATAATTGGTAGAAATAATGAAGCTTTAAATATTCTCAATAATAATCAAATAACGGGAATAATAGATGATTACTTTGAAGAAAGTACATGGCATAGTTATCCTATTTATAAATTAGAAAATATTCAAAAATCTTCATTAATTATTAATTGTTCAACTTCAATTTCCCCTAATTCTGTTTTGAATAAACTTAATAATAATGGATTTTTAAATATACTAAACTATTCAGATTTTATTAATAGTAATCCATTGATTTATCTGCCTACTTTTTCTAGAGAAATGATTTCATTGCTCGAAGAAAAAAGGAATGATTTTGATTTCATTTTTGAAAAATTTTCAGATGATTTTTCTAGAAATATATTTGAAGATTTAATTCTTTTTAGAATAACTTGTAATCCATTTTTCACTAAAAATTATAAATTAAATATTGAAAATCAGTACCTAGAGGATTTTATGAATTTCAACAATGAGGTTTTTGTAGATGCTGGAGGATTTGACGGTGATACCTCTGAATTATTTTTAGAAGAAAACCAATATATAAAAAAAATATATTTTGTTGAACCTTCGAAATATAATTTAAAAAACGCACAAAAGCGTTTAAAAAATTATACTAATATTGAATATTTAAACTTTGGGCTTTCTGATAAAAATGA
>JBIIKZ010000023.1:0-29128 GCA_044232905.1 Crocinitomicaceae bacterium | reverse complement strand
GCGAGGAATTCCTCGATCAATCATTTCAAAAGCAACTAATTTACGCGTAACACCTTCTTCTTTTTGTTTTTTCAAAAATTCAGCATCTGTAAAATCTTTGGTGAATTTTGTTATCCATCCTAATCCAGCTTCTAACGGAGATGTTGAATCGTTTATATCATTTCCATATAAACAGAATCCCATTTCTAAACGTAAAGTATCTCGAGCAGCTAATCCGATAGGTTTAATTCCGAAAGGAGCACCAGCTTCAAAGACTTTTTCCCATAATGCATTAACTGCATCGTTTTTCACATAAATTTCAAAACCTCCAGAACCAGTATAGCCTGTTGCTGAAATAATTACATGTTCAACACCTGCGAAATCACCTACTACGAAATTATAGTAAGGGATGGATTTTAAATCTACGGAAGTTAAAGATTGCATTGCTTCCGCTGCTTTTGGTCCTTGGATTGCTAATAAAGAATACTCATCCGAGATATTTTTCATATCTACTCCTAAATCATTATGCGAAGAAATCCAATCCCAATCTTTATCAATGTTAGAAGCGTTTACTACCAATAAGTATTGCTCTTCTTTCATTTTATAAACAATCAAATCATCAACGATTCCACCTTTTCCATTTGGAAGACAACTGTATTGTGCTTTTCCTACTACTAATGAAGAAGCATCGTTAGAAGTTACTTTTTGAATTAAATCTAAAGCTTTTGGTCCCGTCAATAAGAACTCTCCCATGTGAGAAACATCAAAAACACCAACTCCATTACGCACTGTTTCGTGCTCCAAGTTCACTCCTTCGTATTGTACAGGCATGTTGTATCCTGCAAACGGCACCATTTTCGCTCCAAGCGCAATGTGTTTTTCTGTTAAAGCTGTATTTTTCATTTGATAATTTTCTTTTGGCAAAAGTAGAATTTATTTTGTTGACAAACACAATCAAGCAGAGATATTGTAATATATTTGAACCATGAATATGGAAACAAATCATCCTTTATTTGATACATCGTTATCCATTCTACAGGAAATAAGAATCCCTAGATTTACCGCTAGAGGAATTAAACTGTATATTAAACGAGATGATTTAATTCACGAAGAAGTTTCTGGCAATAAATGGCGCAAATTAAAATATAATTTACTGCAAGTTCAACAAGGTAACTATACAGGTGTTTTTACATTTGGTGGGGCATATTCCAATCACTTACTTGCAACAGCTTCTTCGGCAAATCTAGCTAAAATTAAGAGTATTGGTTTTGTAAGAGGGGAGGAACTAACTACAAATTCTAACCAAACACTCAAACGTTGTGGAGAACTTGGTATGCAATTAATTTTTATTTCAAGAGAGGAATACGCACTTCGAGACGATAAACAATATATTGATGAATTAAAATCAGAATATTCTAATTTTTACTTCATACCCGAAGGCGGAGGAAATTATCTTGGATTGGTTGGTTGTCAAGAAATTTGGAATGAAATAAATAAATCCGTGGATGAAGTTTTTGTAGCGCAAGGTACAACAGCAACTAGTTGTGGACTTTTACTAGGTAAACCTGCCAATAGCAAATTACATGTAATTCCAGTTTTAAAAGGATTTGATGCGTATCAAGAAATGTTTGGTAAACTAAAGTGGTTTCTTTTCCAAGATGAATTAGCCATTGAGTTATTGGAAGATGTGCAGATACATACGAATTATCATTTTGGTGGATATGGAAAATACACGGCAGAATTATTGACTTTTATTCAAGAGATTTATTCCGAATATCATTTGCCTTTAGACCCAATATATACTGCAAAAGCATTTTATGGTATGCTTCAGGAATTAGAGGGAGATTCGTATAATAATAAAACGATACTATTTTTACATACAGGTGGAATTCAAGTGTGTAAGGAAATAGAAAAGAAAAATAATATTACGCTATTCACAAATTGATTTTTTCGTTGATAAATAGTTAATTTATTTTAGATGTTTCAATTGTTCACCAATAATTTTTAATTAAATTTGCGCTCAATTTGTAGTGAACTATTTGTAAAATTGAAATCTAAATTAAGTGCATTTTATGCCTAAAAACGAATCCATAAAATCAGTATTAATCATCGGAAGCGGACCTATTGTCATTGGACAAGCTTGCGAATTTGATTATTCCGGCTCACAAGCTGCTCGTTCCTTAAGAGAAGAAGGTATTGAAGTAACATTAATCAACTCCAATCCTGCAACAATCATGACGGATAAAATAGTTGCGGATAATGTTTATTTATGGCCTTTAGAACCAGAATACATCGTTAAAATTCTTCAGTCGCACAAAATTGATGCTGTTTTACCTACAATGGGTGGACAAACCGGATTAAATCTTGCAATGAAATGTGAGGAGATGGGTATTTGGGAGGAATACGGAGTGAAAATGATCGGAGTTGATATTGCTGCAATCGATATCACTGAAAATCGCGAAGAATTCCGCGAATTAATGGGGAAAATAGGTGTTAGTATGGCACCTCAAAAAACAGCTAAATCATTTTTAGAAGGAAAAGAAATCGCGCAAGAATTTGGCTTTCCATTGTGCATTCGTGCTTCGTACACACTTGGTGGTGCGGGAGCATCTGTTGTACATGACCCAAAAGAATTTGACAACTTACTTGAAAGAGGTTTACAATTATCGCCAATTCATGAGGTGATGATAGACAAGGCACTTTTAGGTTGGAAAGAATATGAATTAGAGTTGTTAAGAGATAATAATGATAATGTTGTTATTATTTGTTCCATAGAAAATTTTGATCCACTTGGAATTCATACTGGTGATTCCATTACGGTTGCACCAGCAATGACTCTTTCGGATACAACTTTTCAGCGTATGCGAGATATGGCGATCCACATGATGCGTTCTATTGGTAATTTTGCGGGTGGATGTAACGTGCAATTTGCGATTTCTCCAGATGAAAAGGAAGATATTATTGCGATTGAAATTAACCCTCGTGTTTCTCGTTCTTCTGCATTAGCTTCCAAAGCAACTGGATATCCTATTGCGAAAATCGCCGCGAAATTAGCGATTGGTTATAATTTAGATGAATTAAAAAATCAAATTACAAAAAGTACCTCTGCGTTGTTTGAACCAACGTTAGACTACGTAATTGTAAAAATACCACGTTGGAACTTTAATAAATTCCCCGGAACTGACCGAAAACTTGGACTTCAAATGAAGTCTGTTGGAGAAGTTATGGGAATTGGTCGTTCTTTCCAAGAGGCTTTACAAAAAGCATGTCAATCTTTAGAAATTGACCGAAATGGATTAGGTGCAGATGGAAAAGAATTAACAAATCAGGAACAAATTTTGCATTCGTTAGAGTTCGCTTCTTGGAATCGTTTATTCCATGTATATGATGCAATCAAATTAGGTATTCCTTTTAAAACAATTCATGAGAAAACTAAAATCGATGTTTGGTTCTTAAAACAAATTGAAGATTTAATTAAGTTAGAGCGTAAAATGGAGAAATTCCATTTAGGAAATATACCGCAAGATTTATTGTTTACTGCAAAACAAAAAGGATATGCAGATAGACAAATTGCTCATTTATTACGTTGTTTAGAATCCGAAGTACATGCAAAACGAACTGAAATGGGTATCAAACGTGTGTTTAAATTAGTAGATACATGTGCGGCAGAATTTGAAGCAAAAACACCATATTACTATTCAACGTTTGAATATGAGAACGAAAGCATTGTATCAGACAAGAAAAAAGTGGTTGTATTAGGTTCAGGACCAAATCGTATTGGACAAGGAATTGAATTTGATTATAGTTGTGTGCATGGTGTATTAGCTGCAAAAGAATGTGGTTATGAGACAATTATGATCAACTGTAATCCTGAAACTGTTTCTACAGACTTTGACACTGCAGATAAATTATATTTCGAGCCTGTTTTTTGGGAACATATCTATGATATTATTCAACATGAAAAACCAGAAGGGGTTATCGTTCAATTAGGTGGACAAACTGCTTTAAAATTAGCGGAAAAATTAAACCGATTCGGTATCAAAATACTTGGTACTAGTTATGAAGCACTCGATTTAGCAGAGGATAGAGGACGTTTTTCTAAATTATTAGAAGAAAATAACATTCTATTCCCGAAATATGGAATTGTTCAGGATGCAGAACAAGCATTGGTTTTATCGGATGAATTAGGATTTCCATTATTAGTGAGACCTTCCTATGTATTAGGAGGACAAAAAATGAAAATTGTCATCAATAAAGAAGAATTAGAGCACCACGTGGTAGATATCATTGGTGAGATGGGAAGCAATCAAATTTTGTTAGATCACTTTATTGGAGGAGCTATCGAAGCAGAAGCAGATGCTATTTGTGACGGAGAAGATGTGTACATCATTGGAATCATGCAACATATAGAACCTGCTGGTATTCACTCTGGAGATTCATACGCGTTACTTCCTCCGTATAACTTAGGAGATTTTGTAATGCTTCAAATAGAAGATATTACTAAGAAGGTGGCACTAGCATTGAAAACAAAAGGATTAATCAACATCCAATTTGCAATTAAAGATGATAAAGTTTATGTCATCGAAGCAAATCCAAGAGCATCTAGAACTGTACCTTTTATTGCAAAAGCATACGATGAACCTTATGTGAATTATGCGACTAAAGTAATGTTAGGTCACTCTAAAGTGAAAGATTTTAATTTCAACCCTAAACGAGAAGGGTATGCAATTAAAATACCAGTTTTCTCGTATGAAAAATTTCCAGATGTTAAAAAGGAATTAGGTCCTGAAATGAAATCTACAGGCGAAGGGATTCGATTCATAAAAGATTTGAAAGACCCATTCTTCACGAAGATATACTCAGAACGTAACATGCACTTATCTAGATAAAATGGTTATTACTGCAAGTGTCTCAGGAGTCTTAAAAACAATTCTGATGCTTCTAGGAGCGATGGTTGTACTAAAATATTTAGGACAACTACTTGTAGCGAAGAGGAATATTGCCGATCAAAGTAGATTTAGAGAAGAACAAGATAAAATTCAGAGACAAAAAGCACATTTTGAACGAAATAAAGGGAAGATTTCGATTGTAAGAAATGTTCATCCAAACGAGGTGAAAGACGTAGATTACGAAGAAATAAAATGAATAATTACAGAAAATCCATAGTTAAAGGCTGTGGATTTTTCTATTTTAAAATAAAATATATGAACACTTTTTTTAAAGCTAATTGGAAACATTTTACGGCAATCGGAATAATGATTGTAGTAACTCTGATTTATTTCAAACTTCAATTCGAAGGATATGGTTTAAAGCAACATGATATTGAACAATTTAGTGGCGCTTCCCATGAAATAGAAGATTTCAGACAGCAAACTGGAGATGAAACGCTGTGGACGAATTCGATGTTTGGAGGTATGCCAAGTGTTCAAATATCTTTGTTATACCAAGGAAATTATATAAAGGAAGTAGTAAATGCTTATGCTAGATTATTCCCTTTACCTGCAGGTATTGTATTACTTTACATGCTAGGTTTTTACATATTTGCTATGTGTGTTCGGATTAATCCATGGGTAGGATTATTTGGCGCAATTGCTTTTGGTTTTTCGAGTTATGATATGATAATTATCCAAGCTGGACATAATACTAAAGCATTAGCAGTCGCTTTTATGGCTCCTGTTGTCGGAGCTTTCATTATGGCTTATCAACGAAATTTACGCTGGGGATTAGTCTTATCTGCTATTTTCATGATTTTTGAATTATCCATGAACCATTTACAAGTTACCTATTACCTAGGAATATTATTGCTTTGTATTGGTGTAGTATTTCTGGTAGATGCAATCATTAAAAAATCTTACAAGAAATTTTTATTTGCTTCAGGAGGATTAATCATTGCTTATTTTCTAGCATTCTTAACCAACTTTGGAAATATCTATTTGACAAATGATTATGCAAAACATACTATTCGTGGAGGTAATGATGTAACAATTACACCAAATGGTGTCTCAAATGCAGAAAATTCTACTACTGGTTTAGACAAAGATTACATTACACAATGGAGTTATGGTGTAGGTGAATCGTTTACTTTAATTTCTCCGTATGTAAAAGGTGGTGGTTCTGTTGCTTTAGGAGAAAGTCCATTCGCTGAAGAAGTTGAAAATATGGAGCTATCTCCAGAAGAAGCTAAAGGTGTTATGAATTTACCTGTGTATTGGGGGGATCAACCTATGACATCTGGTCCAGTGTACATTGGAATCATTGTTTTTTTCTTAGCCTTTTTAGGACTAGTATTTTTAAAAAATCCAGTTAAATGGGCATTGTTAGCTGTGACATTATTAACATTAATGTTGTCTTGGGGTAAAAACTTTATGGGATTAACAGATTTCTTTTTAGAGCATGTTCCTGGATATAATAAATTTAGAGCCGTTACAATCATATTAGTAATGGTTGAATTATGTGTTCCAATTTTAGGGGTATTGTTTTTAGATCTACTAGTCAAAGAACGTGAAACATTAAAAACAAAAAAGAAATTATTTTTAATCACTTCAGGAGTTGCATTTGTGTTTTTATTTTTAGTGAAAGCAATAGGTCTTGGGGATAATTACGAGTCTGCCGGAGACAAAGCTCAATTAGATAATGTTGCATCAAGTATTCGACAACAATTATCGGGCATGAATCCTGCTGATCTAATGACACAATATCAATTAGATATCAATAATCCGCAACAAGTAGATCAATTTGTTAACCAACAGGTGATTCCATATCAAAAAAGTTACGATACTATGAAAACAGTTCGAGCATCTATTTTCGATAGTAGCATGAATCGTTCCTTGCTATTTTTGTTTTTAACAATTTCATTATTAGCAATTCTATTTTACACCGAACTAAAAACAGAATATGTTATTATAGGATTAGTAGTTTTAGTGGCGCTTGATTTAATACCTGTAGCAAATAATTATTTAGGTAACCAAGAACAGGGTAACGGCTATAAATATTGGGTAGAGAAAGGGAATTCCATGTTTGCAACAGCAGCTACAACTGCGGATTATAAAATATTGGAAAATGAATTATTAGTGCAACCTGCATTAAAATCAAAAATTACAAAAGCAGAAAGGGAAGCAAAACAAAAAGCGTTTGATTTAGAAATAACAGGTCCTGCAGAACGTAATTTAATTGATGCATACAAATTTGCAACGCTTAATCGTAACACAAACTACCGAGTATTTGATTTATCTGGAGGATTTAATAGTGCAACATCTTCTTATTTCCATAAAGCACTTGGTGGATACCATGGCGCAAAATTACGTGCCATTCAAAATGTCTTTGATTTTCACATTGCAAATTCGAATTATAAAATTTACGATATGATGAATGTGAAATATTTTATTCAAAATGGTACGGAAGCTCAACCTAATCCAAATGCTTTAGGAAATGCTTGGTTCGTGAAAAAAGTAACCAAATTTAAGACACCAAATGATGAAATCCGAGCTTTAGGTTCTATTTATCAATTGGAAAATCAATCATTAGGTTCACTTATTGTAAACGGAAAAATTCAAAAAAGCGCTAAAGTATACACATCTGATAAATTACAATATGTGTTGAAGGGCGATACAATAGCTGTACCAATGTCTTCTGGAATTGTAGAAGGTATGGAAGCAATGTTCGTTATGGATATTAATGGAAAAACGAATTTAGTACCGGTTCAAACATTGGAATTAGATACCGCTAAATCCTTCTTAAAACTTGTTAAAATTAGAAACAGTGAAGAATTTAATCCAAGAGACGAAGCAGTTATATTAGAATCCGAGTTTAGCAAAGTAAACAAACAATTATTCTCTGGAGAAGGTTCAATTTCAATGACAAGTTATGCACCAAACAAAATCACTTATGTATCAAACGCTAGTTCGGAGCAATTAGCAATATTCTCTGAAGTGTATTATGCAGATGGTTGGAAAGCAACTATTGATGGAAAGGAAGTTTCGATTGCAAAAGTGGATTATTTCCTTCGTGGTTTAAAACTACCTAAAGGGAAGCATACAATTGAATTCACATTTGACTTGCCTGCATATCATACAGCAGGAACTTTAGCTGCTACATCTTCAATTATCGTTATTCTTGCTTTGATTTCCATAATCTATATAGACAGAAAGAAGAAAAAAACGTTAGCATAAATTTACAAGAGACTTACTACAAACGACAAATTATACATACCATGAAAAAAATAATAACACATTTGTTTTCCATGCGATTAATGGCACTTGCGATGCTTGTGTTTTTAGTTGCGATTGGTTGGGCAACTATCCTTGAATCTAAATTCGATATTCAAACAGCGAAAATATTGGTATACAACGCACGTTGGTTCGAGGTGTTATTAGTGTATTTAATGTTCAACTTGATAGCAAATATTATTCGTTATAAAATGGTTCAACGGGAGAAAATAGCGATGTTGACATTCCACCTATCCTTCATCATTATTTTGATAGGAGCAGGGGTAACACGCTTTTTTGGATTTGAAGGCTTAATGGCAATTCGAGAAGGTGAAACAAGTAATTTTATTTATGCATCCGATCCACATCTTTGGTTTAGAATCAATGACCGTGTAAAACAGTATGAAGTAAATCAAAAAACTTTTTTATCGGAAGAAACAACTAATGATTTTGAAATTGATGTCGATTTTCCAAACCACAAAACGCCAGTAACCATAGAATATGTAGATTTCAAGAAAAAACAAGTCGACTCCCTTTTAATTCATGATACAATAACATCAGGAGTTCTAGAAGTAGTTACCGATGGTATGAAATCTAATTATATTGCTCCAAATGGCTTTGTAATGGTCGGTGAAAATGCATTATCCTACGAGAAGAAAAACGCAATGCCTGGAATCGATATCACGAAAGTGAATGGAAAATTGATGGTGAAATCAAAACTTCCGATTCAATATTTACCGATGGCAAGTATGATGAAGTACCGTCAATCTGGACAGAATCCTCCAGAAGATGCATTTACTAAAATCCCAAATGATACCTTGGTTCCTTTTTTACCAACGACCTTATATGTAGTTGGAGGACAACAATTTGTTTTCAAAAGAGAAATTCAGCATGCAAAGATGGTTAAAATGTCATCCGGGAAAAAAAATATTGGTGTAGATATATTAACCGTAAAAATAACAGATGGGGCTAAATCTAAATTAGTCGAATTGATAGGAGGGATAGGGCAGATTCCAGAACATACGGTGTTTAATTTTGAAGGTTTAACCTATGAAATGGAATATGGATCCACAAAGATTTATTTACCATTTGAAATTGGATGTAAAGATTTTCGTCTAGCAAGATATCCAGGATCCGATGTTGCTTCATCTTTTGAAAGTGATGTTACTGTAATTGATACAGCAAATAAATACACAAAAGATCACACTATTTTCATGAATCACGTAATGGACTACGATGGATATCGTTTTTTTCAATCGAGTTATGATGCTGACGAAAAAGGAACCAAATTAAGTGTGAACAATGATTTTTGGGGTACGAACATAACGTATTTAGGGTATTTATTATTAATGGTTGGAATGGTGATGTCGTTTTTTGCACCGGTTGGTAGATTTAAAGAATTGTTAGGAATTATAAACAAGTCAAAAGCTAGAAACATTGGAATATTAGTTATTTTATTTTCTAGTTTATTTTCCTTAAATGTAAGTGCTCAAGACGCGCATGCTGGCCATAATCATAGACAAGAGACCCCAAAAGATGTTTTTCATATCATGTCGGAAGAACATAGTGAAGCTTTGTCCAGTTTGTTAGTACAAGATTACGATGGGAGAATTGTTCCGATACATACTTTATGTGATAATTTGTTGCGTAAGATTTATGGAAAAAACAAATTTAATGAGAAGAATGCTGTTCAAACAGTATTTAGTATGCACATGTATCCACCACATTGGATTAAAGAAAAAGTAATTTCAGTTCCTTCCGTATTAAGGGAACCTTTAAAACTGAAGAAAAATGTGAGTTACGAAGAATTAATGGATAATCAAGGTAACTTCCAATGGATTAATAAATACAATGAAGCACATCAAAAAATGGAATCTAAACGATCCGAATTTGATAAAAAAATCATCAAGTTAGTAGAGCGTTTTCAAGTGGTTGGTTCCATTTTTCAGTGGACCTACATGAAAATCATCCCATTAAAGAATGATCCAAACAATACTTGGTTTGTTCCTTTAGACATGAGTTTGATGCAAAAGGACAGTACTTCCTCTAAACTTGCGATGCGCTATTTAATGTCTGTTGCAAAATCAAAAGAGTCCAATTCCTATGGTTTAGCATTAGATAATCTGAATGCACTCAAAAAATTCCAACGAGCAACGTCTAAGAAAATTGTACCTTCAGAAACGATAGTAAATATGGAAATCAGTTATAATAAAATGAATATCTTCAAAAATACGATGTACAGTTATTTTGTTTTGGGATTGATTTTATTGATAATCTATTTTGTACGCGTATTTATTAATCAAACTGAAAATACGGGTAAAAAATTCAAGAAAATATCAATGCCATTTATTCTATTGATTGGTGTTATTTTTATTTATCATGGAGTTGGTATTGGAATGCGTTGGTATATTTCGGGGCACGCACCATGGAGTAATGGCTATGAAGCCGTTGTATTTATTTCTTGGGTTGCAATGATAGCTGGTTTTATTTTCTCTCGTAAAAATGGGGCAGTATTAGCTGGTACTGCAATTTTATCCTTCTTCATTTTGTTTGTTACTGAATTAAATTTGATGGATCCAGAAATTACACCATTACAACCAGTATTAAAATCCTATTGGTTAATGATACACGTAGCAATTATTACAGGTAGTTATGGTTTTCTTGGTTTAGGTGCAATATTAGGTTTCCTAAATCAAATCATGTATATATTCAGAAATTCATTAAACGGTAAACGTATCACAAAACAAATAAATGAAATTACAGCTATTTCAGAATTAACGATTACAATTGGTTTGTTTATGTTGACCATCGGTACATTTTTGGGTGGTATTTGGGCAAATGAATCTTGGGGTAGATACTGGGGTTGGGATCCAAAAGAGACATGGGCATTAGTTTCCGTGTTAGTTTACGCTATCTTATTACACTTACGATACATTCCAGGTTTAGCAAGTAAATTCACCTTTAATTTGGTTAGTTTTTGGAGTTATGGTGCAATCATTTTCACGTTCTTTGGTGTTAACTTCTATTTAGTTGGATTACACTCGTACGCGCAAGGAGAAGGATTAGCAGAGGTGCCAAATTGGATTTATTATACAGTTGTTTGTTTTGCAGTTTTCTCATTCATTTCTTGGTGGAGAAATAGAAGTTATGCAAAAGGATTATTAGAAAAATAAATTTTTCAATATTGATTATAGATTTTACTTTTGTTGTATGTTCTCAATAGATATTCATAAAGAAGCTTTATTTACATTGTGTGATACATACCATGTAGATAAATTATTTGTTTTCGGTTCTGCTATGACGGATAAATTCTCTTCTACGAGTGATATAGATTTTCTTGTGAAATTTAAACCTTTTGAAATAACTTTATATTTCGATAATTATATGTTTTTAAAACAAGAATTAAAGACATTATTTAATCGTGAAATTGATTTGTTAGAAGAACAAACACTAAAAAATCCAATATTGATTAATTCCATCAATAAGAATAAAGCATTAATCTATGGATGAAAGAATTTTAAAATGGATTTTCGATATTCAAATTGCTATCAATGAGATAGATGTTTTTTTTACAATTTATTCTAAAGATTTTTTGGAATACAAAAACAATGTAATTTTAAAACGAGCTACTGAAAGAGAATTAGAAATAATAGGAGAAGCAGTAAATCGAATTATAAAACAAGATTCAAGTTTTGAAAACCAAATTACAAATGCAAAATCAATAATAGGACTTAGAAACCAAGTTATTCATGCATATGATAGTATTTCTGATGAAAACATTTGGTCCATACTAATAAATCATTTACCAAAATTAAAATCGGATATTGATAAATTAATTTCGGAAAATAAATGATGATAGATAATAAGTACGATATCCTTGCTTTTGGTGCGCATCCCGATGATGTCGAGTTATCTGCATCAGGCACACTTTTTACGTGTATTTCCCAAGGGAAAAAAGTTGCAATTGTAGATTTAACGCAAGGTGAATTAGGTTCTCGAGGAACTATTGAAACGCGTTATCAAGAGGCTAGTGATGCTGCAGAGATTATGGGGGTAAGTTATCGTCATAACTTAAAAATGGAAGATGGTTTTTTGGAAAGCACGAAAGAAAATTTATTGAAAATTGTAGAACAAATTAGATTGTTGCAACCTGAAATCGTCTTTGCAAATGCTACAGAAGATCGTCATCCAGACCATGCTAAAGGAAGTAAATTGGTTTCCGAAGCATGTTTCTTAGCAGGATTAACAAAAATAGAAACTAGCTATAATGGTATACCTCAAGTAGCATATCGACCAAGAGCTGTGTATCATTATATTCAAGATCGCTATATAAAACCAGATTTTGTGGTGGATGTTACTGATTTCTATGAACAAAAAATGCAGTCTATATTAGCATATAAAACGCAATTTTTCAATCCAAGTCAGGAAGGACCCACAACTCCAATTTCGGGACAAGATTTTTTAGATTTTCTTTCAGGTAGAATGGCTGAAATGGGTCGCGCAATAGGAGTGAGGTACGCAGAAGGATTTACAGTTGAGCGAACTATTGGAGTTACGGATATCTTCGCGTTAAAATAATTTATTCTTTACTTTTCGTGCGAATGCAATCCAACGATTTTCTTTTTTAAGTTGTAAATACGTATACTCAGATTTACTAAAATTGGTGTTAAATTGTTTTACAGCTGGTATAGAAGAACCTCCAAAATCAAAAATACAGTTTGTTTGTTCGTTTTTTCGCACTAAATAATCGATTAAAAAATGCATCGCCCCAAGTTTCTTTCCTTTTGAATTCACACCACCTTTATGGTAGATAATTCGATTGTTAGTATATGAAAAAAAACAAGATGCTAACAATTCTTCTTCGAGATATACTTGGAAAATTTTACCTTTTTTAAGCACTAAAGCTTGTTGGATTAAGGTATCTAATATTTTATAATCATTTGCTCTAACGTTCTCTATAGATTCCCCGCGATAAACACGAAACATTGCTACAACAGATGCACTATCTTGCGATTCTTCGATACGTAAACATGTTTTATTAGCCTTTTTTAAATTCCGTTTTAAATTAGTGGAATATGCTTTTATTATTTCGGTATAAGAAGAAGTTAGATCTATGTATTGACAAGTCTTAATGGTAGAAGTGAAACCATCTGGGATCTGCTGAATTTTAGCATTCACACTAAAATCATAAGAAATAATGGAATTAGGTAGTAAAGCATAAAAAAGCTTAAGTACTTCATCTGAAAGTTCTTTCGAAGAAAAAACGCCAAGTTGCATGGTGTAAATCGGAGAATACCAATAAGATAATCCAATTTTTCGCTTTGAAGTTATCGGAAATATATAGGAATAATCTTCTGAGACTAAAGCAGACCATGTTGGAAATACTGCATCTAAATACCATGAATATCCATAAACCATTCCATTTGGTGAGGCTTTCATGGTTTTATCCCATCGATTTTTATCAATTTGATTATTAGAAAGTAGTACGATATTTAAGGATTTACTCATTTAAAAAGCGTTTGAATAAAAGTATATTGACTTTCTAAATGATACAACGAATCCTTTGCTATGAGAGGTGTTTCAGAACCATCTGTAAGTTTATTTTTCACCTTAACATACAAATCTTCTACCGAATCATAAGTCAATATCTGTTTATCTAAAGAAATATCCACCGAATAACTTGATGGAACAAAACACCATTTACCGAAGTTAATCGCGTCATTCACACCGCCTGACACTTTGGTTTTCCCGTAAATTTCTTTGGAAAGTTGAAAGACAGTGTTTGTATAAATGGGGCAAAGTATCAAATCACAGTGTAATAAATGTGATGCATACGTTTCAGCAGGTACAATGTCTGAGAAGCTTATAATGTTTAAATGTGGGGAAGAATATTCCTTCAGATTTTCAATAAAATGATTTGCTGTTATTCCCTCAGTAACACCCAAAAACACTAAATTAATTACAAAATCAATAGGTTTTTCATGAAGCATCTTAACAAACGCAATAAGAAAATATAAGTCTTTTCGTAAAGGATCCACTTTTCCAGGAACTATTATTGTTTTTTCAATTTCGCTTCTATCACCTTGAACAGTATTTTGAAAATTTAAAGGAAATAAATGTGCTTTTGTTTTTAGAAACGGATATTGTTGTTTAGCATAATTTATTATGCTTTCGGAAGGAAAAAAGAAATGATCTACTTTCTTTAAAAATTGCTTTCGTTGTACTATTTCTAATTTATAAATTTCTTTGATAAGTAATTTATATTTGGATAAACTATATTTTTTATGTTGAAATGTCCCTGACCAAAAAAAGTGTGAATTATGCACACGTAATGCAATTGGTATGTTGATTCTTAAGTTATTGTATATATAAAACTTTCGTTGTAAGGTGTTTATTAATAGATAATTATGTTTATTTATTAATTCTTCATTTCGCTGAAAAAAAGCACTATCCGTTTCGTTTGATTTTTTTAAAATAACATTTAGACTAGCACTAGATTCCGCCGAAAATCCTGCTTCTGTAAGGATTTCAGGTGTTGTGAAAATGGTTAATTGATAATTAGGTATTTTAGAGAATAGTAGGATAGTAGAACGCAATACTTCTGCATGACATTCCACTTCTATTACTGCAATTTTCATCTTTTATTATTTTCCGAAAAACAAGGTGTTCAATCGATACGCTTTAAAGCAAATATAGGCAAAATATAAATTTACAGCTAGTTCACTAATAATGGTTGCATAAGCCGCTCCTTCAATTGAATAATGTGGGATCAGAAGCGCATTTAAGAACAAGTTTAAAATTAATTCTAATCCATAACCAATAATTAAGGCATTTAATTTGTTAGACAACATTAATATCATTGCAGCTGGTCCAGTAAGTATACCAAGAATAGCTGACACACAATATAGGGTTATACTATAACTATGTGTTTGATAAATATTTGATTTATAGAAACTCAAGAAAATAGGACTTAAAGTCAATACGATAATTAATAAAACAACACTTAATGGTAATGCGAAACGAAATACTTTTTTTAATTCTTTTCGAACCAAATCGAATCGTTCTTGTGCAATTATTTTGGAAATTTTAGGACTGAAAATCAATAATGAGCTACTCATTACCAAGTGTAAGATATGCGACATTTTCATATATACATTGTTTACACCAGCAAAATCAGCACCTAAATAATATGCCATTTGAATAGCATCTGTCTTTGAAAAAAGTAGATTTATTGAATTGATTATCAGTAATAAATAAATCGTTTTATTAAACTTATTTGGAGGATTGGAAATTTCATTTTTTGTAAATGAAATCCTTCTTTTTCTTAAATAATAAGAGATACCATAGGTAATGCAACTCGAAATTATAAATGCAAAAACAACCACTAAAATGGAAGTTGAAAATTGCGCAAACAGAAAAATGCAAACAATAAAAAGTACGATTCTTACAATTTTATCATTTAATTGTGGGAATATCGTTTCTTTTAAACTGTACAAAAAGTTAGTGTTTACAACCGTTAAACCAATAAATGGTAAGACAAAAGCGGAAGAAATCATTAAATAAGCAATGTTTCTTTCCTGAAATGGATAAAAAATTCCTAAGAGTAAAACACCAATAGCGATAATAATGGAATTAATTAAACTTCTACGGTTAGCTATTTTAAAAATCGCAAAACGTTCTTTATCTGTTTTTAGTTTGGGAATTTCTATCGAAAATAATTGATTATACCCCATCAAAGAGAATATCGCAAACATATCTATCGTAGAATACACCAATACATATTCCCCATAAATTTTAGCGTCAAACACATTCGTTAAAACAATACTCAATAAAAAAGACAAAGCGAATCCAAATAATTGAATAACAAGACTTTTAAAGGATGGAGATTGAATTAAACTACTAATTTTTGACATGTTATTAAAAGGTAGATTTTAATGAATTATTGAGTAATTCAATCGAGAAATCCAAAGGAAAAAACAGAAAATTATGGACATAATAATTTTCTTTAATGGATAAATTCTGATGTTTTTCTAGCGAAAATTGCGCGATATCAACCATCGACTTTAGTGATTTATCGTAAAATGTACACGTATATCCTAATGTGCAAATTTCTTCTATAACTAAATAAAAATCAAAAGGATGATGTCTAAATTCAATTTCAATCATTAAGATCGGATGGTCTCTACTTATTAATTTTTCAGCTCCACGAATCGCTCTTAATTCATGCCCTTCGATATCGATTTTGATAAAATCTATTTTATCAATACTTTCTTCAAAAAGCGTGTCTAAAGAGATGGTTTCAACTTGGATTTTAGCGACATGTGTCTCACCATTTTCAGGAAGAATATCCAATTTAGCACGTGTCTCATATTTTTTTGATGCAATAAAAGGAATGTAAAGGTTGGATTTTGCAGATTGGTCACTGACTGCACATGGATAAACCTCTATGCTTGGAAATAGAAACTTTAATCGCTTATAAAGATGTGGTATTGGTTCAAAAGCAATAATTTTTTTTGCTCGAATTATTTCTTGAAAAAAATAAGAATATTCTCCCATATTTGCACCTATATCTAATACGATAGATTGTTTATTAACTAAATAGGGTAGTACATCAAACTCTTGATCAACGGGATTATTAGCAAACGTTTTATGAAACTTATGAAACGTACGTTGAATATAAGCATCCGGAAATAAACGTGTTAAAATTTTTATAAAACCAGATTTCATCATTTTATCAGTCGAGATACAATTTATTTTTTTATTCGCCAGTAGAATAAATTGACAATAATGCGAACTTAAGAATTTTAATTCTTTAATTTTATGAAAAATATTTTTTTATGATTAAGATTCTTGTAATAACGTATGGGTCAGAAGACCACGCTAGTTCAAGAACACGAATTATTCAATATTTTGATTATTTAAAAGCAAATCAATTTTCCATCTTTTTTTTACCGCAAAGACCTATTATAGGTAGTGGTTTGTTGTTTATTTTATATCGCTTTTTGTTTAAAAAAACGCAAGCTTTTCGAAAAACTTGGAGACTAATTTTTAATAATAAAGATCTAGTTTTCGTTAGTAGAGTGCTATTAACTAGTTTCGATTTATTTTTAATAAAAAAAAGAAAAATTAAACTGATTTATGATTTCGATGATGCACTTTTTTTGGGCTCAAGTAATAATTCTAAAAAATTAACTAATTGTATTAAAACAGCTGAAAAAGTGATTGTTAGTACTTCTTATCTAACTGTTTTTTGTGCATCAAATGGAGTAGAAGCTTTTGTTCTTCCAACTTCTGTAAACACAGATGATTTTCACCCTAATTTAGCAAAAGTTGATAAAAAAACAGTGACGATTGGATGGATCGGTTCACCTTCAACCGAGAAATACATATATGGTTTAGAATCTATTTTTAAACAATTGTGCGCGAAATATCCAGAAGTAGAAATATTAGTTGTTGGAACATCCGATAATTTCACATTGCAAAATGTTCGGTTAAAAAAATCCAATTGGAGTATTGAAAACGAAGCTGAACTGGTTCGAAATATGGATATTGGTATTATGCCATTAACTGAGGATAAATGGTCTATGAATAAAGGTGGTTACAAACTTTATTTGTATTTTTCCACTGGAATTCCTTGCGTTGCTTCACCTGTAGGAGTAAATAAGGAGGTTGTAGACCACGGAGAAAATGGTTATTTAGCAACCACGGAAGAAGAATGGATAGACTATTTATCCAGTTTAATTGAAGATCCAACATTGAGAGTAACACTTGGTAATAATGGGTTGGAAAAATGTTTAGAAAAATACGCGAAAGCAACTTGTGAGCAAAAGTTGTACAAAATACTTACTGAAAAATGATGACGCAAGACGAACTAAAAGCACATATTAAAAGTCAAGATAAAGTTGTAATTGAATTAGGATGTGGTCCTTATAAAAAACCGGGGGTCATTGGAATCGATTATTTAGCTTTAGATGGTGTTGATTATGTTGCTGATTTAGAGTTAGGATTACCTTTTTTAGACGATAATTCGGTAGATGAAATTATTTCAACACATGTGTTAGAGCATATTGAAAATTTTAAAATTTTGTTGACGGATATTCATCGCGTATTAAAACCAAATGGATTAAAAATCACCAAAGTTCCTTATTTTTCTAATCCTTATTACTACTCGGATTATACACACAAACGATTTTTCGGACTTTATTCGTTCGATTATTTTACAGTTCCAAAATTATCAAAATACAAACGAAAAGTTCCTTCCTTTTACGGGGATGTAAAATTTGAAGTGTTAGAGAAAAAGATATTCTTTAAGTCTGATTTTGTAATAAGAAATCTATTTAAACAAGTTTTAACACGTGTTTTCAATGTGAATACTTATATGCAAGAATTATACGAAGAATGTTTCTGTTATATTTTTCCTTGTCAAGAAATTAAATTTACGATTAGACCGATAAAATCGAATGATCAAGAAATTAGTTAATTCTACACTTTTATATATGGTTGCAGGTGCATTACCTGCGGTTTCCGGAATGATCTTATTAATTCCGTACACTACCTATTTAACGGTTCCTGTGTATGGTGCTTTATCCATTTACTTATCTTTTTCAATCCTCACACAAATATTAATTACCTATAGTATTGATAATTATGTTGCAGTAGGTTATGTGACACGAAAAAATAGTAAAGCAGAACTAAATAAGTTTATTGGCACCATGATAATACTCATTAGTGTCATCTCATTAATCACTTTAGCTGCTTTCGGTTTGATTGGTCATTTACTTTTTGATCTCTTTCAGAATGATTATTTAGCATTTTACCCTTTTGGTTTAATGAGTCTGATTTTTGCAATTTCAAATGTATTTCTCAGATTATATTCTACATTATTAATCTATCAACAAGAACCGCTTAAATATCTATTAATTAACCTTGTGAATTTTGTGTTAATCTTGTTTTTTTCGATTTATGGATTAAAACTTTATCCAAATACCTTATTTGCACCCATCGTTGGAAGATTGATTTCCGGTATTGTAACGCTAGTGATTATTGTATATTTACTATTAAAACAGTACGGAATTACCTACGATAAAAAACAATTAATTGGTGTGAATAAATATTGTTTCCCAGTTTATAAATACAATATTTATTCTTGGGTAATTATTTATGCTAATAATTATTTAATACTATTTCTTGATAAAACAAGTAAAGTACTTGGTGTATTTGATTTTACGATGAAATGCACTCTAATTATTGAAGTTTTTCAAAATAGTTTTTGTAGTACAATTAATCCTAAAATTTATGAAATATGGGGAGCAAAAAGAAATGATCTTGAAGCAGTTCAGGAAGAATACCAATACCATAAATTATTCACGATACTTAATATTTTGTTTATCGCAATCTCCATTTTTGCAATACCTTTAGTAGGTGAATTAATCATAAAGAAAAGAGAATACATTGCGTATTTTAAATATTTACCATTCATGTTAATCTCTTTTATTTTTAGACCTCTTCTAAACATTTATACGAATTGTGCTTATTTTTTTAATAATACCAAAGCACTTCCAAAAATGATTGTGATTTCTGCTGTTATTCAAATAATTATAATGTATTTAACCTTTCCATATATCGGTGTTTGGGCAGCAATTATTTCAAGTTTTGCAGCGAGACTCATTCAAGTGATTGTACTTAAATTGATTACTAAAGAAAAACTTTTCATCACAACACATAAAATAGAACTACTATTTATCCCATTATTCTATTTAGTGTTAATTTTCGGTCTGTTTTCAACGAATAAAATTTCTTACTTTTCAGCAAGTTGTATTCAATTATTCGTAAGTATTTTCATCACATTAATCTACGCTAAATCGTTTTTTAACATTCAACTTTTCAAGAAAAAAACTTTGGTTTCTGTTAAAATGAATCAAGATGAAGACTAAACAAAAACCTATTTTATACATCCACAATGTCAAATCTTCTTTTGTAGATAAAGACATTGAAATACTTTCTACAGAATTTAAGTTATCCACCTTTTACTTTAATGTTTCGCCAAAATCTCAAGTTATACCTTCTTTTATTAAACAACTTATCTTTTTATTCACGCACCTACAAAGTGAAATCTATGTAATTCAATTTGGTGGTTTTCATTCACTTTTTCCAGTGCTTTTCGCTAAACTTTTTAATAAGAAATCAATCATTATACTTGGAGGGACAGACTGTGTGTCCTTTCCGTCTATTAATTACGGTAATTTTAATAGAAAGCTACTACGTATTTTTACGAAAATAACCTTAAAAAATGCCTCCTTATTATTACCTGTAGATGATACTTTAATTCATTACAAATATGATTATCAAAAAAATGATTTCGAATACCAAGGATATAAAAACTTCATCCCATCCATCAAAACACCTGTAAAAGTTATACATAATGGGTACGATTCAAAGAAATGGAATCCGCAGATTACACAAAAAGAACCAAATTCATTCGTAACCATTGGTGCTAATTTAGGATCGCGTTTTGGTGTTAAACTTAAAGGGATTGATTTAATTATTGAAGTTGCTAAGACTCTTCCAGATTGTCAATTTTATATTATTGGAGGAAAAGGGTTAGATGACAATGAAATACCTTCTAATATTCATTTATTGGATAAAATTCCAAACCAAGAATTAGCAAATTATTTGGCTAGCAAAAGTTTTTACTTACAACTTTCTATGAGTGAAGGTTTTCCAAATGCATTGTGTGAAGCCATGCTTTGTGGCTGTATACCAATTGTATCTGCAGTCGGTGCGATGCCTATGATTGTTGGGGATACTGGTTTTGTATTACATAAAAAAGAGGTAGAAAAACTAAAAATACTAATTGATTCAGTATTACATTTAGAGAATAAAGAGGGATTAATTCTTAAATGTAGACAACGAATTATTGAAAATTTTCCGATTGAAAAACGTAATCAAGAATTAATTTCTGCTGTACAAGATTTTTCTTAAAATGATTAATCTATTAGAGATAGTATCAACAAATTAGCATTAGGCGTTTCCTTCCGTTTTTCTCAATGGGTGCGCGATGTATGCATGGCAAGACCTTACTTCCAGGGTAATCCACAGCTAAGCGCCATAAATGCCCAGTTTCAGCACGAATAATAGTTGCATCTTCTAAAGCTTGATAATGTAAGTCAAAGAAATGTTCGCTTAAATACGTCTCAAAATCTGCTGTATCGCCACTATGTTCTTGTAGTATTTTTTCTCTAATTTCTGGAATTTGTATTTTCTGAATTGCATCTTGATTTGAAATGAGTTCGCTCGCATCTCCGTAATAGGTACATAAAAAAGTATTCGTCGCAATTGGTGAACGATCTACATGAAAGGAATACACATCCGTCGGAAAAAAAGGATGTTCGTCTGCTTCGTAATTACTAATTATATTCAAAACAGGGGAGGCACCTAGTTCTAGGAGTAATTTTAAATCTGAAAGTATAGTTTCTCTTGCAACTTTACCTGCTTCACTTAATTCGAGTGCTAAAAGGTCCTCTTCGTCTATTTCTAGCATACTTCCTTCAAAGGCAATCGCATTTACAATTTCCTCAAAATCTCCCTCCAATTCTCGCGACCAACTAATAGCGTTGGTAGTTCCTTGAAATGGGGTGGATATCAATTCTTGGAAGTTGGAAACGTGTAGAAGGTTTGACGAATTAGGAAGACTATCTTTCATTAAGAATTATTGTTTTTTTAGTATTTGATATATAGATAATTAGTGTTAATTAAGAAGTAACTTAATTGCTACTTTCGTGATACAATTATAGTGAATCAAATTAGTTATTATATGACCTTATCAATTAACGTAGAAGTGTAATTGATCCGTACACATTTTTTGTTTGAAAAGTGGGGAATTTGTATGTTATTTTGTAAGTATAAACACCACCTGAACAATCTAAACCGTTATATTTCCCATCCCATTTGTCTGTTTGGTTGAATGTTTTAAAAATTTGTTCGCCCCATCTATTAAATATTGATAATTCGTAATAATCTAATCTACAAATTGTTGATGTTTGAAACTTATCATTTAATCCGTCGCCATCAGGGGTAAAAGAGTTTGGAGCGTATAGTTCACAAATAACTTTACTGCTATCACAGTTTGATATTTTTATTTTTTTAAAAATCGTATCAACACCACATGAAAAATTAACAATTGAGCGAATATTGTATGTTCCCATTGATGAAAATATATGTTTAGGTGTTAATGATATTGAGTTATTGTTTTCTGCACTCGAAGGATCGTTGAAATCCCAACTAATACTTGATATCTTCACTCCAGTTGATATCGAAAAAGAAATACTATTTTCAAGGCAATTACCATTAGATGAGATGATTCCATTACAGCATTGGCCAATTTGAAAAGTTCTACAAATAGTGTCTACTGGAAATCCAGACTCTTGAAAGCTAAGACATACATTATAAGTTCCAGTTTTAGAAAAGGTGTGAAATGCATTTGGATTAGTAGGAGATGAACTATAAGAATTGACTGCACTATTTGGATCATCAAAAGTCCAAGTCAGTACATTAGAATTGGTTGTTCCTATAGGTTGAAACGAAAAGTTTTGAGTAATATCACATGTATCTCCAACAATCTTAAATCCAGTTATTTTTTTTGATGGAGAACAATTTATGATTTTCAAAGCATTAAAAAATAAGGTGTCAGTGCCACATGAATTTGTAAGAATAGCCTGAACATTATAATTGCCAATTTGTGAAAAAGTATGATTTGGATTAAATCCAACTGAAGTATTGTTTAATCCTGAAGTTGGATCACCAAAGTTCCAGTTTATATTGGATATACCGATTTTATTTTGAATGGAAAACTGAGTAGCTTTTCCAAAACAAGAATCAGAATATGTAATACTGTTTGGTTTGAATGTTGCGGTATCATTTAAGTAATAAACCCATTTTGGTAATCCGTAACCGCCACCACCTGTTTGATTCGCGATTACATTTTTTTGATACCCACAGGCAACACCCAATTTATTAGGGCAATTGATTGCATTTAAACTACCGGAATTTACATATATTTTGTCATCAATACCTAGCTGTAAACTTGTGTTGTTCTCGGTTGATACAATGTAAACTGAACTCTCTATAGCAAATGAAGATAAATTTGAAATATCATATTGAAGGATTGTATTTAAATCACTAATATATAACACCTTACCATTAGGTGAAAATTCTACACCATAAATAAGTGGACTAGGTAAACTAAAATTCCATGCTATTGGATTAGAAACAATTCCTGTTTTATTATCAAAATCAAACAATTCCATTTTTGAGCCGAATAAGACTCCAATAGCAATTTTATTAAACTGTTTATTAATTTTCATATGTCCTGCACCATTACCCTGTGTGCTGCCTAAGGTTGAGATTACGGGAGTATTTTGAAGTCCAGAATTAGTTATTTTAAATGAATAAAAACTATCTCCAGAATTATCACGAGTTAATAACCAATAGCTTTGACCATCAGCCGCAGGAACAACTTCCAATTTTTCAGAATTAGTCTGAAATAGAAAAATATTTTTTTGATCTGATTTAATATCACCTAACCCACCATTTAAAGTCATATCTACAACACTGTACCTTACACCATTATTTGAGGATTGTTCGTCAATTGTTACTATGTAATACAAACTGTTACTTCCAGGTTTTGGAACAATAACAGCTGCTGTAGTGGAAGATAATAAGGTTGCTGTTCCACCTAACAAACCTGTACCATTAGGCATTATCTGATTTTTAGCATTCCAAACCGTTACTCCGTCTGTATAAAACAAAAGCGCTCCTGTTACTCTATCGGCGACAGATGCGCTACCTTCTGAAGTTAATATTGGACAACCGGAAACAAAACTTGGTGGTAAGGTATTGAAATCAATTGCTCCACCATTACCAAAACGCCATTGATTGTTTTGTTTCTGTGTAAAAGAGATTTTACCGATAATTAATACAACAAACAAAATAAGATAATTCAACTTTTTCATCTTTTATTTCATTTTCAATCGTATTAGACATTTCTATTATATATCGTAATAATGTATTATGTAATATTTTAATTTCGTTCCTTAGTAAATTTATATTTTCTTACCCGCCACTTCAACCCTCGTCACTCTTCACTAGGTTCCCCTCATCACTTCAGTCCTTGAGGTTAGTTTACCTTGAGCTTTTCTAAAGAAAGAGCCGTCACGCATCACTCGTTACTCTTCACTTAATAAGTCCTTCTCTTCGCAACAACGCTTTAGGATCCGCATCTCTTCCTCTGAATCTTCTGTATAAAATCGAAGGATGTTCGCTTCCTCCAGCTGCTAATACATTATCGTGGAAAGATTTTGCAACCTCTTTATTGAATATACCGTTTTCTTTGAATGCCTCAAACGCATCTGCATCAATTACTTCTGCCCATTTGTAAGAGTAGTACCCAGAAGAATAGCCTCCTTGGAAAATGTGGGAGAACGAACAACTCGTACTTGTTTCTTTTAAAGCGTGGTATAAATCAGTTGCAGCTGTTGCGTTTAATTCAAATACTTTCACGTCTCCAATATTCGATGGATCAGCACTATGCCAAGCCATGTCTAGGCGACCCAATCCAATTTGACGAATTGTTGCCAATCCACTTTGGAAGTTTGCACTTTCGGTGATTTTTTGGATGTATTCTTCTGGTATCGCTGCGCCGGTTTCGTAGTGTTTTGCAAATAAATCCAAACACTCTTTTTCGTAACACCAGTTTTCCAATACTTGGGATGGTAATTCTACGAAATCCCAGTAAACACTTGTTCCTGTGATACTTCCGTAGGTACCATTAGCACACATGCCGTGAAGTGCATGACCAAATTCGTGGAATAGAGTCGTCACCTCGTTGAATGTCAACAAAGATGGTTTGGATGCAGTTGGTTTTGTGAAGTTACATACGATGGAAATGTGTGGACGCACATCCACACCGTTAATTCTTTTTTGGTTTTTAAAAACGGTCATCCAAGCACCTTGACGTTTTCCTGCTCGTGGGAAAAAATCCATGTACAACATCGAAACGTATTCGCCTGCTTCATTCGTTACTTCGTAAGCTGTTACGTCTTTATGATATACTTCGATGTCGTTGCGTTGTTTAAACGATAAACCGTATAATTTTTGTGCAGTAATAAACACACCATCAATTACATTTTCTAACTTGAAATATGGTTTTAACAACTCATCATCGATGGAGAATTTCTCTTTTTTCAATTTCTCAGCGTAAAATGCAATATCCCAACGTTTTAATTCGTCTGGACCACCAATCGTTTTACTGTAAGCCGTTAATTCTACTAATTCCTCTTTCGCAAATGGAAGTGCATTGACCAAGATGTCTTCTAAGAATGCAAATACCGTCGTTGGATTTTTCGCCATACGTTCTTCTAAAACAAAGTCTGCATGGGAAGCATATCCTAATAAATTCGCGCGTTGGTGACGTAATAAAGCGATTTTCTTAATGATTGCTGAATTGTCGCGCTCATTTCCCTTAAATGCTTTCGAGCCAAATGCTAAGAACATCTCTTCACGCAACTTGCGTTGATCGGAATAGGTCACAAATGGGATGTAACTTGGGTAATCCAAGGTAAATACCCACGCATTTTCGTTTCCTTTTTCTTTTGCTGTCAGTGCTGCTGCTTCAATGACACCTTCTGGTAAACCTGACAATAAAGACGCATCGGTAATCACCAATTTGTACGCATTACTCTCTGCCAACACATTTTGACCAAATACTAGGGTAGTAGTCGCTAATTCTTTGTCAATCTCTCTTAATTTTTCTTTATCCGCATCATTCAATTTAGAACCATTACGCACAAATCCTTTATACGTTTTATCTAATAAAGTTGTTTGTTCAACTGTTAATTGCACATTTGCTTTATTTAAATATACTTTCTCCACACGATTGAATAAAGTTTCATTCAACATAATGTCGTTTCCAAATTCTGTCAATTTTGGCGAAATTTCAGTCGCTAAATCCTGTAATTCATCGCTTGTTTCTGCCTCATGTAAATTGAAGAAGATGTTACTTAATAACTCTAATATTTCTCCTGAATTATCTAATGCAGCGATGGTGTTTTCAAAGTTTGCTGCTGCAGGATTGGAAGTTATCGCATCAATATCTGACTTACCTTGTTTTATTCCTTCTTCTAATGCAGGGATGTAATGTTCATTTTTTAGTTGCTCAAAAGGAAACGTTTCGTGAGGAGCTGAATTTTTTGTTAAAAAAGGATTATTCATGTAATGATGAATTATAAATTATGATTTATGAATTATTGAATTTCGATGGATTTTGTAATACTTGTCTGACCTTCACCAGTAAATTTTAAGTGATATATACCTGGTGCAATGTCCAAATAATCTTCCGTTAATTCTACGTTTTTAAGTACTTTTTTCGCAAGGATTCTACCAGTATGATCCACTAATTCGAGCGATGTATAGCCTACAGGAATTCCTTGGATCGTGATTTTACCATTACTTGGATTCGGATAAATTCGGATGTTAGAGATTGCCTGTGTTTCAAGATTTGCGGAATTATCGGTTGTACAACTTTTTATTGCTGCTGCATAACAACCAGTTCCAAGCGGAAGAACGGTTAATGAAATCGCTGTAGTTGGACTTATATTTGTTACAGTATAATTTAAATTACTGGTACTTCCACCATCAATAGTTGAATTTGCTTCATCTACATAAGAAATTTTATAATTTGTAGCTCCAGCCACTGCAGACCAATTATAGCTTATCGCGTGATTTGTAGAGGTTCCGCAAGTTATTACAGGTGCAGTTAAAGGAATCACGTTAATGGTAGAAATTAGATTGTTTAAGGTAGATTTACAATTATTTGCATCTGAAACAGTTAATATTTTAAAAACATAAGTTCCGACAGTTGTAGAACCTGGAAATATTGTGTTTGGTGTGTTTAATGTTTGTGTTTGGCCATTATTTACAGTATATGTAAAACTGTATGGTGCTGAACCATTAGCTCCTGTAACGGTTAATGGAGTAGAATTTGCGTTTTTACATACGGAATAACCACTAGAAATTGATGCCGTGGGTAAGCTATTAACCTTTGTAGTAATCGAATTAGAATTCGCAACACTTGGACTAGCACATGTTTCTAGGGAGGTTAAAGCAACCGAAATCACATCATTGTTAACCAAAACGGATGTAGAATAAGTAGAAGATTTCGCATTCGCAATATTATTCCCATTCAATTTCCATTGGTATGAAACACTTCCAGCATTAACTGGAGTCGCTGTAAATGTTACAGGGCTTGATGGACAAATCGTATTATCAATATCTGATGAAGTTATACTTACACTGGGATTAAAAGTAACTGTACTTATGGTTAAGATATTTGAACTCGCATTTGCAATTGATTTACAGCTAGCATTGGAAGTGATTTCAACGCTAATTTGATCATTATTTACCAAAGTATTAGTAGTATATGTTGCTGCAGTTTGGTTTTGAATTGTAACACCTTTATTTTTCCATATGTATGTTGGAGTAGTTCCACCATTTAATACATTCGCAGTATAAGTAACTGTTGTACCTGCACAAAACGAGTTGTCAATATCAGACGAAGTAATACTTACACTTGGAGTTAAACTCGGATTAACTGAAACGGTAACTGGATTAGAAGTTGCAGTCGGAGAACAAGACCCGCTAACTACCACATCATAACTTCCAGCTTCTGCTGTTGTAGGACTAGCAAGGGTTAAAGTAGCTGTAGTAGCACCACTATAAATGGCATTATTAGAAATACTTACACCTCCTTTACGCCATTGATAGGAGAGATTATCCCCAGTTGCAGTTACAGAAAGTGTTTGTGTACCAGAACCAGAACAGGTAGCGGATGGCGTAGTTGGTTGATTGGTAATGCTAGGTGCACCGATACAAGAGGATTTAATGTAAACAGCATAATCTTCTACATCACCGATAAACATGACAGCATTACAACTTTTTTCATTTGTAGTTAAAGTGTTTCCCTCACCATAAATACGCATGCGTAATGGGGTATTAACTACCGCATTTTGAGGGATAGTAACAGTTGTTTTAAATGGTACAATTGGTGCGTTAACAGCATCCGCAGGTGTACTTCCTTCATGTATTTTTTCACTAATTTCAAATATACCGTTGTTATTGTAATCAATATATGCTTCAAAAACTTCCGGTTTATCAGCAGCACGAATGGACACACTTAAATCGTAGGATTTTCCAGTTTCTAAGATTGTTCCACTAGAACAACTATAATCTGTATAAGCCATATTATCATAAATGGAAGAGTTGTTATTAATATCTTTTAATGTCACATTGGTGACGCAATTCCAAAAATTACCAACATTACTGGATGATGGAGTACACGCTTTTTTCGGAGCTGTCGATACGACAATAAAACCTGATTTAGTTAGTGATTGCGTACCAAAACTAGAAGTAACAGCTAAGGTAACATCGTAAGATCCTGCGGTAGTTAATTGAAAATTTGGATTTTCTAAGGTAGATGTTAGAGTGGTTGATCCACTTTTTAAGGTCCAACTAAAACTAATATCTGTCCATACAGTATTTGGTATAAAAGTATTCGGAATACACGTAGTTTTTGATTTTAAAGAAATCGTAGAACCAGAACAAACCAAGGCGTTTGAAGCGCTAAAATCAACACTTGGAACCGAAACTGGTACTAAAGATAAATTTCCATTTTCTTCTAAAAAAGATTTTCGAGTAACCGTAAGAGCTGCTAGCATTCTCGTTTTTTGACCTGCAGTAAACATATTAGCACAATCACTGGAAGAATAATCCATGTAATTACGAATAAATTTTTCAGTTGATGAACCTCCATCGCAAGTATTTGTTCCAATAACGCAATCGCTTTTACTTCGTATATGCGGTGGTGTGTCACAAACTCTGTCTCCATTGGTGTT
>JBIIKZ010000020.1:0-31284 GCA_044232905.1 Crocinitomicaceae bacterium | reverse complement strand
TATGCAGAAGCACCAACTTTGGAAGAAGTAAGAAAAATATTGAGCCTAACAGAACAAACAATTTGTAATTAATGGCTGGTTCTAGTTACGGAACACTCTTTAAATTAACAACCTTCGGGGAATCTCACGGACCTGCTATTGGCGGAGTTATCGAAGGATTCCCCGCTGGCTTTTTGGTCGATTTCGATGCAATACAAATCGAACTAGACCGCAGAAAACCTGGACAATCGAAATTAGTTACGCAACGCAAAGAGTCCGATAAAGTACAATTTTTATCTGGTATCTTTGAAGGCAAGACTACCGGTACTCCTATTGGTTTTTTGATTTCAAATGAAGATCAAAAATCGAAAGATTACGATCACTTAAAAAAAACTTTTCGACCTTCACATGCAGATTACACCTATGAGGTGAAATACGGTCACCGCGATTACACCGGTGGAGGTAGATCAAGCGCACGAGAAACTGCTTCACGGGTTGTTGCAGGAGCTTTAGCAAAACAATTCCTTACCAAACAAGGTATTCAAATTACTGCCTTTGTAGACCAAATTGGAGATGTAAAATTATCTAAAAAAGAGCTCGAAAACGCTGATTTTTCAATTATAGAACACAATCTTGTTCGTTGTCCTGACTTGGTTAAGGCCCAAGAAATGGAGGAACTAATCACGCTTATCAAAAAACAAGGTAATTCGATTGGTGGTAGTATCACCTGTTCAATAAACGGTGTTCCTGCAGGTCTTGGAGAACCTGTTTTTGATAAATTACATGCGGAACTGGGCAAGGCAATGTTATCCATTAATGCGGTAAAAGGATTTGAAATCGGTTCAGGATTTGGAAGTATTTCGATGCTTGGATCCGAACATAATGATGAATTTGTAGGATTAGGAAAAACAAAAACGAATCATAGCGGTGGGATACAGGGTGGGATTTCCAATGGAATGCCCATTTATTTCCGTACAGCATTCAAGCCAGTAGCAACGATCTTAACACCACAAAATTCAGTAGACACTCATGGTAATTCAGTGATTATTGAAGGAAAAGGACGTCATGATGCTTGTGTAGTGCCAAGAGCAGTAGTAATCGTAGAAGCAATGGCAGCAATCGTTTTATTAGATTTCTACCTACGTCAAAAAGCGGTTAGATAACTATTGCAATCTATTCTTATACACCAAATATTTTACAGGAAAATAAGAAGCAACAATCGATAATATCGAAACAAGTGTTAATACAAACAATCCATCAGTAACTGTCAATTCAATAGGAAAAGGTTGATTATTAGTATTTGGTAAGACCAATAAATGTGCATATATCTGCATCAAACATACAGTTACACCAATTAAAATTCCATAAATCACTCCTTTAAAAGCAATTAATAAGCCTTCATAAAAAAAGATACGGAAAATAAAAGATTCATTCGCACCAAAACTTTGAAGTGTCCAAATGTTTTTCTTTTTTTCGATGTACAACATGGTTAAAGATGCAACTAAATTAAAAGCAGCAAGAATAAATACAAACACCAAGATTGCTATAACTATTAATTTTTCGGATTTACTGGTTTTGTAAATTAACTCATTTTTCTCCAAATGGGTTTTAACTTCAAACTTATCCCCTATCTTGTTTTGAATTTCTTCCTTTACTTTTTCTAAATCTACATTTGACTTTACTGAAACATAAACAGCAGTGATGTCTTTTTCATATCCCAACATCGAAGTTGCCAAATCTAGTGGTAAAACGATATAAGATTCGTTCACTTCCTTATTATAATTTATTCTACCCGCAACATTCAAATTTTCGGTTCGAAATGGGTTGGAACTGACACTTACTCGCGCATCTCGTTTAGGGAAATAACACAATAAAGTCTCATGACCTGCATTTGTTGGAATAAAACCACCTAATTTCTGGAGTAGTAATGCACCCACTAGTGCGGTTGGAATATTGTTTTCAGTTAAATGAGGAAAACCATCGACCATGTGTTTTTGCACATGTGCCATTTGTAAATAAGTATCTTCTACCCCAATCATTTTAGCATTCACCCATTTTTTCTCATGGCGAAGAACTACAATTTCCTCTACTGCTTTACATGTTAGACTAACCCCAGAAACGGATTTAATTGCCCGCAAATCAAGTGTGTTTTCATCAAATGTTTTGCGCTGTTTGGATCGTATAATAATATCTGCATCGAATTCGGAATATAAATCTTCCACCATGGACTCAATTCCATTGAAAGCAGCTATAAGAATTACAAGAGCAGCGGTAGTTACAGCAATACCAATAACAGAGATTCGCGTAATTAAATGAATTACGTTTTTCTTCTTTTTCGAAGACAGATATCTACGCGCTATGAAGAATGGAACGTTAATAAGGAAGGGATATTATTTTTGGTTCAATAAATTTTGAATTTCCATTGCATAATCTAATGAATCATCAATTTTAAAGATTAATTCTGGGATTTTACGCATATTTTTCAAACGCTTACCTACCTCACCACGAATTTTTTTCGCGTTTTCATTGATCGAAGCCAATACTTCTTCTTTGGCTGGTCCACCGAAAACACTTACAAACACTCGCGACAAAGACAAATCGGAAGTTACACGTACTACAGTAACGGAAACCATTGCTCCCAAACATATTTCACGTGCATTTCGTTGAAAAAAAACAGATAATTCTTCCTGAATTACCCCTTCAATTTTATTTTGTCTTACTGATCCCATGGTGCAAAGATAAGGAATTAATGTAGCAATTGATTTAATGTAGCAATTGATTCATATCAAAGTATACCAATTTAGTACAGAAAAAACGCAATGAACTAATTTCTCTTCTCTATTCTAATTTTATGTCCTGAAGTGATAACGCTTTGTATTCTACCGAATAATCAGGTCGTTGTGCTACTAATTTTTCAGCCTTACGTTTGAGTAGTTCTAAATTTATCTTTTTCGGATTCATTTTAACTTCTACAATAACCATTCTTTTCTCCATATCATTCACGGCAACGATATCAATTTCATTTTGATTGCCACGTTCCCAATATCTTCCAACTTGATTGAAATTTTGTGTTTTGAATTCATTTAAAAAATAGCGTTCCAATAGTGTTCCAGCATACACAGAATATTCATTTTCAATTATCGATTGTACATACGCAAAGTTCCCTATTTCGATAGCAGCGCGTTGTTTATAAAAATAACGAAACCAAAAATTCAAGAAGTTATCTTTGATAAAATATTTAACTAACCTTCCACCATCCATTGCGAAAATTGGTTTTACTTTTTCGATAATATTATATACATTTTCCAAACGATCTAAATATCCACCAACTTCCCTTTCTAGGATAGATTCTATCTCTGGACGAGAAGTTTTCGAACTTGCAATTAAGGATAAAATAGAGAAATAGGTGCCATACTCTTTTCCAAATTCCTCAATCAGTGCATTTTTACCTTCTTCCAAAAAATAGGAATTAGGAGAAAGCATCACATTTAGCATATCTTCCTTCGTAAACGCTTTTTCTTGTACAAACAACTCAACATACTTTGCAACTCCTCCTGTATACATGTAAAAACTTAACAAATCTTCGGGAGAATATTCATTTGTGTTATCTTGGTATATTTCTCTTATAGTTTTAACTGTAAACGGTTGCAAACGAATCATATTGGTAGCACGACCAAAAAGTGGTTCTTTGGAGTTTTCAAAGATTTTATACATCATACTGAATATAGAGCCACAAACAATAAAATTCAATTTACTTTCCATTTTATTTAGATCCCAAATTCGTTGAATATCACTCATTATAGAAGGATTGATATTTTGAAACTCCTGAAATTCATCGATAATCAAGGTGAAATTCATTTTCTTTGACCGATGAACTAAAAACTCAAAAAAATGAGAAAATTGTGAAAATGAACCATAGATTTTCTCGTCCATTTTACGTTCAAATTCTTCTTTAAAATCTAAACATAAAATTTGCTCATTTTTACGAGATACAAAAAAGTATAAAAACACCGTATCTGAAACTGACTTTAGTAATAGACTTGTTTTACCAATTCTCCTTCTACCAACTAAATATGTAAACTGGGCGTTCTTTTTTGATTTTTCAACGATAGAATTTAACTTTTCTAATTCGTTTTCTCTGTTATAAAATTTCATGGCTTTTAAAATTTATACCACAAAGATATAAAAAAAATTATAGTAATTTATATTACCGTAATGAATGTTACAGTAATTTAGATTACTATAACTACTTTAAGAATTCGGAAATTAAAATAGAAGTTCCCATTAATAGAATAAACCAACCAAATAACGGTTTTAATTTTTCACCAGGAATTTTAGAACTCAATTTAATACCCATAATAATACCGATAATTGCAATTAGAGAAAAAATAGACATATGAATCCAATCGATATGCCTAAGTCCATCATGATCTACTGTAAAACCAATTAACGAATTGATTGTTATAATAATCAAAGAAGTTGCCACAGCTTTTTTCACAGGTAATTTAGCCCAATTCGACAAAACAGGAATAATCAAAAAACCGCCACCTACTCCAATGATACCAGTAATAAATCCAACGATTAATCCAGCGACAACAATTTGAAAACGATTAATAACCCTATCATTACTATCCATTTCAAAGGCTTTGTTTTTTATCATTGAAATGGATGCTAACAGCATCATACAAGCAAAAACAAGAAGTAAAAGCGTGTTTTTTGTTAAACTAAAATTGTTTGATTTAATAATAAATTCAGGAATTAAATAAATCAAATAGGTACGACTCAAGATTACAGAAAAAATGGAAGGAAATCCAAAAAGATATACATATTTCCAGGATACATTTCCAAGTTTATATTGTTTATATGAACCTATTAAACTTGTAAAACCTACAATAAATAAGGAATAGGTAGTTGCTAAAACAGTATCTAAACCAAAAAGATAAACCATAATTGGCACAGTCAATGTTGAACCTCCGGCACCTATTAAACCAAGCGTTATTCCCATTATGAAAGCGAAAAAATAACCTAAAAATTGAAGTAATTCCACTTATTTGAATTTATTTACCACCTTCAAAAGTGACAGTGAATACCCAGGAGTTATTGTATAAACTATTTATTGGTTTAGAAACTGGACTCAAATCTTGTATCAATACATTTTGTAACCCTTGCGAGTATTTAATTTCCAATCCCAATTTAAAAAACTCATTAAAAAACTCAACACCTGCACCAAATTGGGCCATCCAATCTTTTTTTCGAATCTTAATAAATGGATCTATATAATTCTGGGACTTATCTTCCATCGACTGAAGGTCTAACGAAAATTGCATTCCTGTAACCGCAAAAGCAGTGAAATTACCATAGCGTAAGGTTCTAATTTGCAATAAAAGTGGAAAATCGACATTCGAAGAATTAACACGTTCTTCATTGTTCACTTCGATTGATTGGTTTGGTTTGGGTGCAGTATAATATTTTATTACACGTTCTTGAAAAGAAAATGTTGGAATCAAACGTAATCGTAGAATTGGAGTCCCTAATTTGAGGGAGGCTAACAATCCAACTTGTGCACCTGGTAAAGATTGGGCTTGAATAGACCGAAATCCGTAAGCACTGAAGGAATTCAATGTTGGTGCAAAATTAAAACCTGTATAATTAAAGCCCATTTGAACACCGAAGGATATTACTTCTTTATCAAAATTCTTGTAATTTTCTAATCGTTGATGTTGCGCAGTCAAGCAATTGCTAACACTAAGAAAAATAAAAAAAAGAATTGATTTAAGTAAATTCATCCTTTAATAACGAAAGTCAAATGAAATTATTTTGTACCTGCATAAATAGTAGCAATACCACCAGACACTAACGTTGAAGAAATATCTTTATAGCCAACTTTCGCTAAAATATTTTCAAAGTTTTTTCCTTCTGGAAAAGCAGCAACCGATTCCGGTAAATAGGTATATGCATTACTATCTTTTGAAATAGATTTCCCTAGAATTGGAATGATATTTTTGGAGTAAAATGCAAACAATTGTTTAATCGGGAATTTTTTAGGTTTAGAAAACTCAAGTATAATTAACTTACCTCCTGGTCGAACTACGCGTAACATTTCTCCTAATCCTTTTTCCAAGTTTTCGAAGTTCCTCACACCAAATCCAACTGTTAAACCGTCAAAATAATTGTCATCATACGGAATATCCTCCGAATCCCCTTGTTGCATCGTAATGATATGATCAACGCCTTTCTTCTTCATTTTAACTCGACCATGTTCTAACATACCAGAGGAAATATCCAAACCTACTATTTGTGTTGGTTTTAATACTAAACTCTCCAAAGCAAAATCTCCGGTGCCAGTTGCAATATCTAAAATACGAGTAGGACTAACAGAACGAAGCATTTTTACGGCTTTTTTTCGCCATAATTTATCGATGCCTAAGGATAAAAAATGATTTAAAAAATCATATTTTGCAGAGATGTTGTTAAACATTTCTGCCACTTCTTCTTTTTTCGATTTAGAAGAATCTCCGTATGGTTTTACTTGTTCTGCGCTCATAGTACTTAGTTCTTCTCGATGATTTGAATTTCTTCTATTAATTGATCTTTTTCTATACTTACAACCCCACTCTTTTCGCACACTAATCCTCCTGCTAAATTAGCATATGCGGCTACTTTTTCAATCGGTAATCCTATAGCCAAACAAAGTGTAGCAACACTAATTACGGTATCTCCTGCCCCACTGACATCGGCGATTGTTCGGATATGCGCTGGAATGTATATTTTCTCTTCAGCGGATTTAATAAATACCCCATGTTCAGAAAGTGTAATAAATGTATTTTCGTTTTGTAATTTATCCTCTAACTGTAAAACAGCGTTCTCAAATGCTTCTTTATTACTGATGTCGAAGTGAACATTCAACCCTTCTTTTAATTCTTTTAAGTTCGGCTTAAACAAAGTAACTCCTTTATATGCAAAGAAATTATCGCGTTTTGGATCTACTGTTGTTGGGATATTTGCAGTTTTGCATAAATATAAAACCTCAGAGATTACTCGTTCAGTCAATACCCCTTTATTATAATCTTCAAAAATAAGTGCATCAATTCCAGTTTGAATTAAGTCAGCCACTTTTTGAATTAGTTGATTTTCTTCGTCTGTGGATATCGGATCAATTTGTTCATAATCTACGCGTAATAACTGTTGATTATTCCCAATGATACGAGTTTTAACCGTTGTTTTACGATATCTACTTCGAACTATTCCAGAGGAATTTACATTTTCTTTATCGAAAATTTGAATTAACTCTTCTGCTTCAGAATCGTCCCCAACAACCGAACAAATGATTGCTTCAGCACCCAATGAAACAATGTTTAAAGCTACATTTGCAGCACCTCCCAAGCGATTTTCTTTTTTAGATAAACTTACGATTGGAACTGGTGCTTCAGGACTAATACGTGTAACCGAACCAATCACATAAGCATCCATCATGACATCACCTAGGATAGCGATACGTTTGGAAGTGAATTGAGAAAAAATTTCTTGAATATTCATTATGCTAATTTCGCTAAAGCTTCTTTTACACGTGTCATTGCTTTTACTAACGTATCTTCAGATGCAGCGTAGGAAATTCGAATGCAATTATTTGCACCAAAAGATTCGCCACTAACTAACGCTACCATTGCTTCACTTAATAAATATAAACACAAATCGTGTGCACTTGTAATTGAAGTATCCTTGTATTGTTTACCAATAAAGTACGAAATATCTGGAAAAATATAAAAAGCCCCTTCCGGTGTATTTGCTTTAACACCTGGCATTTCTTTCAACATTCCAAGCACCAAATCCCTTCTGCTTTTGAACGCTTTTATCATATCTTGTAAGACCGCAGGATCCGCTTTCATGGCAGCAATAGAAGCGCGTTGTGCAATCGAACAAGTTGCAGAAGTAAACTGCCCTTGCACTTTATTACAAGCATCTGCAATTAACTTTGAAGCACCAATATAACCAAGTCTCCAGCCTGTCATTGCCCAGGCTTTAGACACACCGTTTACCGTAATTACTTGATCGAAAATTTCCGGAAACTGTGCTAAACTTTGATGTTTACCCACAAAATTGATATGTTCGTATATTTCATCCGCAATCACAACCACCGATGGATTTTTCACTAACACATCTGCTAAACCTCTTAATTCTAATTGGTTATACAAGGAACCAGTTGGATTACAAGGCGAAGAGAAAATCATCATCTTCGTTTTTGGCGTAATCGCTTCTTCGAATTGTTTAGCTGTAATTTTAAAATCGGTTTCTATACCAGCGTGCACAATTATTGGAATACCCTCAGCAACTTTTACAATTTCGATATAAGAAACCCAATATGGAGCAGGGATAATTACTTCATCGCCAGGATTTATACAACTTAACACAGCGTTTGCAATGGATTGCTTAGCTCCAGTAGAAACAACAATTTGTTCTTTGGAATAGTTTAACCCATTATCGCGTTTGAATTTAAAAGAAATACTTTCTCTCAAATCGTCATACCCAGCAACTGGAGTGTACATGGTGTAATTTTGATCTAATGCTTCTTTTGCAGCATCTTTAATAAATTCAGGTGTAAAGAAATCTGGTTCACCTAAACTTAAAGAAATTACATCCTTACCAGCAGCTTTTAATTCTCTTGAAATACGAGACATAGCAATAGTTGCAGACTCTTCCATTGCAAGTAAACGATCAGATAATTGTATCATAATTACGTGTTAATTCTTGTATAGATACAAAACTAAAAATTATTTGCGTGTAGTGGTATAAAATCAAGGAATATCTATTGCTTAATCAATCTTAAAATTCAAATCCGATTCTGCATTTCAAGGTATTTCTGATCACATTTCATGCGTTTAATTAGCTTTTGAAATTTGAATCCTAGTCCTAGTTCTTTAACTGTTATCAGAGAGAAAAAATATAAATCCTTTCATATTTGTGTATTTTATTGATAATTAATATTTAATTAACCTAACACTCTGTAACAATCTATATATTTAACAATCAACCTTAAAGAATGAATAGTATGAAAATTATAATTTTGTTAATTACTGTATGTTACAGCTCTTTTCTAGGATTTTCTCAAAAAGCGATATCCAAAATTGCTTTCGGATCTTGCGGAAAACAATATCATCCGCTTCCAATATTTGATGTTATAGTAGATCACAAACCTGATTTATTTATCTTTTTAGGAGACAATATCTATGCTGACACAGATAATATGGATACCATGAAAGCTAAATACAATCAATTAGCTTCAAAACCAACTTTTCAAAACTTACAAAAAAACGTACCTATAATTGCAACTTGGGATGATCATGACTATGGACAAAATGATGTTGGTAGACATTATAAACATAAAGAAGAGTCGAAAGCGCTGTTTTTAGATTTTTTTAAGGAGCCTAAAGATTCTGAACGGAGAAAACATGCAGGGATTTACACATCCTATCTATTTGATTGCAACGGTAAAAAACTGCAAATTATATTACTAGACGGTCGAACATTTCGAGATAATTTAACGCCATACACAAACGAAGTAGAAGGCGACAAACGATTTTTCTTTGAAAAAGATTATGGTAAAACACTTAATCCTGATTCTACATTTCTCGGAAAGGAACAATGGAATTGGCTTGAAAAAGAATTGACCAAACCAGCAGACATACGAATTATAGGAAGTGGTTCACAATTTGGAATTGAGTATAATACCTATGAATCATGGGCAAATTTTCCGTCAGAGCAACAAAAAATGATTGATTTAATCAAAAAAACGAAAGCAAATGGATTGTTTTTTATTTCAGGGGATGTTCATTATGCCGAAATCTCAAAAAAGAACGTATCAGGAATGTATCCAATTTATGATATGACTTCCAGTGGACTATCATCCAAATGGCACTATGCGACCCCAAATCAAAATCGTATCGAAGGTCCAATTATGGAGAATCATTTTGGATTAGTAACTATCGATTGGGAACAAAAAATTCCGACGATTAAAATGGAAGTATGGGATATCAATAACAACCAACGATTTGAATATGCGTTTCGTTTGGACGAATTAAAATTTAAATAATACTGACAATTTGTCGACAAACGGTATTTGGCATTTGGTTTGACTAGATGATAGTATATTTATACAAAAACTTAGAAAATGAAAAAATCAAACATTATACTACTTTCTATCGTTGGATTAGTAGTCATTTTATTTATGATGTACCGTTCTACGTACAACACCGCTATTACATTACAAGAAACAGTAGATGAGTCTTGGGGAAATGTTGGAGCTACCTACCAAAGACGAGCGGATTTGATTCCTCAATTAGTTGCAACAGTGAAAGGTGCTGCAAAAAATGAAGGAGATATCTTAAAGTCTGTAACGCAAGCAAGAGCAGGAATTGTAAACGCAAAAACTCCAGAGGATATGGAATTGATGGGTAAGAAAATCAATACAGCAATTAATTTAGCGTTTGAAGCGTATCCACAAATTCGTTCTACCGAAAACTTCAGTGCACTTCAAGCACAATTAGAAGGTACAGAAAATAGAATCAATAAAGCGCGTCAAGATTATAATGAAACGATTAAAGCATATAACTCACATATTCGTGGATTCTTTAATAGTATGTTTTTAAACGCTGCTACTTTTCCTAAGAAAACTCCATTTGCAGCAACTGCAGGTTCAGAAGTTGCACCAACTGTTGACTTTTCAAACTAAACATACATATATATAGGCGGTTTTAGGACCGCCTTTTTTATTTTTTATAATGGCAGTAAAAGATTTTTTTTCAGAATCCCAGAAGCAAGAAATAAGTAGATCAATTGAACTTGCAGAATTAAATACATCTGGTGAAATTCGCGTACATTTAGAGGATACGTGTAAAACGGAACCATTTAAAAGAGCGATTGAAGTCTTTGAAAAGTTAGCAATGCATCAAACAGAACAACGCAATGGTGTATTGTTTTACCTCGCAGTAAAAGATAAAAAATTTGCGGTAATAGGTGATCAAGGCATTAATGATTTAGTAGGAACTGATTTTTGGGAGGATGTAAAAACAGAAATGCTTCATCATTTTAAACTTTCTAATTTTTCAGAAGGTTTATGCAAAGGAATCGAGATGGCTGGTGAGAAATTAAAATTTCATTTCCCGTATCAAGCAGATGATGTCAATGAACTCTCCAACGACATTTCATTCGGAGAGTAATTTTTTTTTTGTAGGATTCTTCATCGATCGACTGCAAAAAATAGTTTGTTTATTTTATTTCATATTTTACACCCATGTTAAAACACTTATTTCTTTTCTTCTTTTTATTCTTTTCTTTGACTCTATTTAGTCAGAATGGAATTCCAGATGCACCAAATCCACCTCGATTAGTAAATAATTTTTCCAAAGAATTTCCTAATTTTTTAAGTATAGAAGAGCAAGAAATGTTGGAGAACAAGTTGGTTTCTTTTGCAGAATCTACCTCGAATCAAATTGTAATTATCATTGTAGACGATTTGGCAGGATATGAACCTGCAGAATTCGCATACGAATTAGGAGATAAATGGGGAATTGGTCACGAAAAAGAGGATAATGGAATTGTTATTTTGATCAAACCTACCGGTGGTGCTGGTGAACGTAAATTTTTCATTGCTACAGGGAAAGGATTAGAAGGTGCGATTCCTGATATTACTTGTCGACAAATTGAAGAAGAAGAATTAATTCCATATTTAAAGACAGGAGAATATTACAAGGCATTAGACAATACAACGGATGTATTAATGAAATTTGCCAAAGGAGAATATAACTCCGCGAAGTATGCAAAAAAGAAAGGGAAAGGTACCAAATCAACAGCTATAATTGTTCTGTTAATCATCGCTTTATTCGTTTATCTATTATCCAAAAAAGGAGGGCGTGGAGGACGTGGCGGTATGACTATGGGGCCAGCAGGTTTCTTCTTTATGGGAAGTGGTTTTGGCAGTGGAGGTGGATTTGGTGGGGGCAGTAGTTCTGGTGGAGGCGGATTTGGAGGTTTTGGCGGCGGCGGATTCGGCGGTGGTGGATCAGGAGGGAGTTGGTAATTACCAACGAGACGCAAAGCGTTGCGTCTTTAGCTTAATTCATTTTGAATTAATTCTATTAATATCTCTGGGGTTTGTGAAAATCGATCTGCGATAATTTTGGATTGTAGATAGATTTCACGTCGTTTTTCCATGGTTGATTCGATGTATTCTAAAAGTTCTTCATCCGTTTTATGCGCTATTAGTGGTCTTGAATTTGTTGCTTGTTTCACACGTTGAAACAATTCTTTTGGAGTTCGTTCTAAATAAATTGTAGTTCCTAATCGATTCAGATTTTCCATTAAATTATTGAAACAAGGTAAACCTCCACCAGTTGCAATTATTTCATTTTTAGAAGGAATAAGTTCATCTACCAATTGTTTTTCTAAAGCTCTAAAGTATGCTTCTCCCCTTACTTCGAAAATTTCAGAAACTTTCATTCCTTCCCGTTTTTCAATTTCTTGATCGGTATCCAACCAGGTATAAGCTAATTTTGAAGCTATTTTTTTAGCTAATGTAGTTTTACCAGCACCCATGAAACCAATAAGGAAAATGTAAGACATAATGAGTGACGAGTTACGAGAGACGAGTTACGAGAGGCGTTTAAAACTAATTGTGAAACAATTATTCCTCAACAGGAATAAAATTTGGATCTTTGATGAATTTTGTAATCGATTCTATGTGACTTGTATGCGGAAATTGATCCACTAAACTTAGTTTTTCTAAGATATACCCCATACTTTGAAGCGTTTCTGTGTCGCGCGCTTGTGTAGATGGATTACATGAAATGTATACGATTCGATCTGCACCTAAATCAATCACTTTTCGTAATGTTTTTGGTGCAATACCAGCACGAGGAGGATCTAGAACAATCGTACCTATATTCCCTTTGTATTGCGGATATTCCGATAAGAATTTCCCTACATCTGCCGCAAAAAACTGAATACCTTCTACGGAATTTCTAGCCGCATTTTTCTTTGCATCATCTATTGCTTCAGAAACTATGTCTACACCAATAATTTCTGCGTTATTAGCTCTTTTTGCAAGTATTTGTCCAATAGTACCTGTACCACAAAAAAGATCCATTACCACTTTATTATCTAGCTCATTTCCTTCAAATACATAATCTAAAGCTTTACTGTATAATAATTCAGCGCTTTTAGGGTTTGTTTGAAAGAAACTTTCCATGCTAATTTCAAAAAACAAATCACTTAACTTTTCAACTACTTTCCAGTCGCCATAAAGTAAAGAATTTGTGCCATTTTCAATTTTTGCACGGTCTGCAACATTATCATTAATGGTATGTTGTAAGCCCGCTAATCGATTTCCAAGTAATTCTTGTAAAAAAGTGGAAAAAGCTTGAGCATCGAATTGTTCAATATTTTCAGAGGATGTCACCAAATTTATTAATAATTGGTCTTGGTGAAAGGATTTACGCACTACGATATGTCTATAGAATCCTGTTTTTTTAGGAGGATGCCAAGCAGTTAGTCCTGTTTTTTCAAGATATGTTCGAATTTCCACTAATTTATTTTCTAAATCAGTATCAAACAAACCACTTTCTTTATTCAAACTCTCTACTTTCCACCAGGTACCTCTACGTTTAAACCCTAAAGCAAAAGCGTCATCTTGTTCTTCGTTTAACACTAAATCGTGCTCAATAGAAGAAAAACTATACTCCATTTTATTGCGGTAATTAAACGTTAAAGGAGAAGTAATGTATTCATCAAAAATTGCTTCTATATTTTTAACATTCGCTATTTTACGAAATAAATCAAGTGTAGAAGTTTGTTTGTATTCTTTTTGAATTTCTATAGGAACAAAAACATAGGGAGCTCCAGAAATTTCTTGGTATGGTAATTCTACTTCTTGTGAAGAACGTTTTAGAATCTGTAATAATTTACATTCTACATATTTCTTACGTTTCTTTTCGATTCTTGCTTCTACTAACTGACCAGGGAATGTATTTTCAACAAAAAAAACTAAATCTCCATTTTCAGTTGCAACTTTAGCAATTCCTTTTCCTCCAAACGCAAAAGCAGAAATTTCTAATTCTATTACTTGTCCTCTAACGTACATTTACCTTGCTATTAAATCATACCGCGAATAACTCCTTTATCGGAAGCTACAATAAAATCTATTATTTCATCTCTGTGTTTAGATGCAGGCATTGTTTCTTTAACACATTCAATACCTTTAGAAATATTGTTGTTTTGTACATAGATAATACGGTAAACATCTTCAATTTCACGTACTTCGTCGTCTGTCAACCCTCTTCTACGAAGTCCAACAGAATTGACACCAGCAAAAGTCAATGGTTCTCTAGCAGCTTTGATAAAAGGTGGTATATTTTTACGAACTAAAGATGCTCCACCAATAAAAGTATGTGCACCGATATGAACGAATTGTTGTACAGCAACTTTACCTTCTAAAATAGCCCAATCATCGATTTGAACATGTCCTGAAATCCCTACGTACGATGCTAAAATTACATTATTTCCAATTTGACAATCGTGTGCAACGTGTACATATGTCATTAATAAACAATTGGAACCAATACGCGTTGAAAGTTTATCTTTCGTACCTCTGTGAATAGTTACACATTCTCTAATTTTCGTATTATCGCCAATTTCAACCGTTGTATATTCTCCTTCAAATTTTAAGTCTTGTGGAATCACGCCAATAACTGCTCCTGGAAAAATTTCACAATTTTTACCGATACGCGTCCCTGGATAAATAGTAACATTCGGATGAATACGAGTACCATCGCCAATAACAACATCTGCATATATGGTTGAAAATGAGTCTACAACAACATCTTCTCCTAATTTAGATTCAGGTGATACGCTGGATAATGGACTAATCATATTTATTCTTTTTCTTTAATAACCTGTGCTAACATCGTTGCTTCGGAAGCTACTTGTCCGTTAACATACGCTGTTCCTTTCATATTTACTAAACCACGACGAATTGGAGAAGTCAAAACCATTTCGATAACTAATGAATCACCTGGCATAACTTTACGTTTGAATTTACATTCATCAATTTTTAAAAAGTAAGTAGAATATTTTTCTGGTTCATCTACTTGATTCAAAGCGAAAATACCCCCAACTTGTGCCATTGCTTCAATTTGAAGTACCCCTGGCATTACTGGATTTCCAGGGAAATGTCCTTGGAAAAACGGTTCATTCATCGTCACATTTTTTACTCCAATCACATTTTCTGGCCCCATTTCAATTACCTTATCTACTAATAAGAAAGGGTATCTATGTGGCAACATTTTTTCAATTGCGTTGATATCAAAAAGTGGTTCTTTTGTTAAATCAAACTTACGCCCTGCAGCAGCTTGTTTTTTTATTTGTTCTTTTAATACTTTCGCAAAACGAACATTTCCGTAATGTCCTGGTCGAGCAGCTAATATATGCGCTTTAATAGGTTTACCAACCAAGGCTAAATCTCCAACAATATCTAACAATTTATGTCGAGCAGGCTCATTTTCAACGCGAAGCTTAGAACTATTTAAAACTCCAATACCGTTGTATTGAATCTTAAGACTTTCTTTCCCTAACAATTTTGCTAAACGATCTAAATCTTCTTGTTTTACGTCTTCTTTATCCACTAAAACAATCGCATTATCTAAATCACCACCTTTAATTAGATTATTTTGTGCTAATACTTCTAATTCACGTAAAAAAACAAAGGTTCTACAATGTGCTATTTCTGTTCTGAATTGGCCTAGGTTGTAAATATTTGCATGTTGTGTTCCTAATAATGGGGATTTATAATCTACCATTACTGTTAAACGATATTCTTTATCTGGAATTGCTAAAAATTCGATTCCTTTTTCAAGATCTTCCCAAGGAATATTTTCGTTCAACTCAAAATAATCACGAATTGCATCTTGTTCATCGTAACCAGTAATCTCAATCGCTTCTACAAACAACAAAGAACTTCCATCCATAATTGGAATTTCAGGACCGTCTACTTTAATTAATGCGTTATCCACTTGCATACCGTACAAAGCTGCAAGTATATGTTCTGTAGTATATACACGTGCACCATTTGCTTCTAAAGTTGTACCTCTATCAGTTGCAACCACTAAATCAGCATCTGCTTTAATAATTGGTTGTCCTTCTAAATCTGTACGTTGGAATTTATAGCCGTGATTTGTTGGCGCAGGACACACTTCCAATGTCACTAATTTCCCTGTATGTAGCCCTACCCCTTTAAATTGAATAGCGCTTTTTAATGTTCTTTGTTTTTCAGCCATTCGACTAATCTTTACTTATATTTTTTAACTTCTGATCAAACTCTTGAATTTTCTGTAAAATGAACGGTAATTTACGGAAACCGAAATAAGATTTTTTAAAATCTTCGATTGGAATTGCAGGTGTTCCCATTAAAATACTTTCTTTTCTCACCGTATTTGGAACACCAGATTGCGAAACAATTTTAGTTCCATCTGCAATTGTTAAGTGTCCAGAAATACCTGCTTGTCCACCAACCATTACATTTTTACCGATTTTAGCAGAACCTGCAACACCAACTTGTGCTGCCAATGCTGTATTCTCACCCAACTCCACATTATGGGCAACTTGTACTAAGTTATCCAATTTCACTCCTTTACGAAGAATTGTAGATCCCATAGTTGCACGATCTATCGTGGAGTTCGCTCCAATTTCAACATTATCTTCTACGATTACATTTCCAATTTGAGGAACTTTTTTAAACACACCATTTTCATCTGGCGCAAATCCAAAACCATCCGAACCGATAACAGCACCCGCATGAATAATACAATTTTTACCTATTGTACAATCGATGTATATTTTAGCCCCTGAATGGATTATCGTGTTATCTCCAATAGTAACATTATCTCCGATGTAAGCATTTGGATAAATCTGAACATTATCCCCAATAATTGCCTTATTTCCAATGTATGCAAAAGCACCTAAATAAATCTCTTTTCCAATAGTAGCAGAATCTGAAACAAAACTTGGTTGTTCAATAAGCGGTTCTTTGGTACGCATTTGGTCGTAAAACTCTAATAATTGTGCAAAACAAGCGTATGCATCTTCTACTTTAATCAATGTAAGATTTTTAGGCAATGGTTTACTAGGAGTAAAAGTTGTGTTGACAATACAAATCGAAGAACCAGTAGAATATATGTACTCTTCGTATTTTGTATTTGCTAAAAAAGAAAGTTTACCTTCCGATCCTTCTTCTATTTTTGCTAGGCCGTTTACTTTAACTTGAGAATCACCAACGATTTCACCAAGTATGATTCCAGCAATTTGTTCTGCAGAAAATTCCATAATACAAAATTAAAAAAAGATACAGTGGGTATTAAGTTGTTAACGATGAATTATCAACAAGTATATTTTCATTAAATTAATTACAATCTAATTTTTCCGATACATCTAAACGAATAATATCAATACGATCTTTATACCATAATGTATTTGCGCCAATCGCTACACCTTGTTGATTTTTAAAACTTAAATAGTGTGTTTTCGGATTTGATAATAAACGAGATTTATGAAAATCTAGTTTTCCGTTCTTTTTAATTGCTTCAAAAAACTGTTTATTTTGAATCATCCCTAAAGCGTTTTGTTGACAAGTCAAGCGTGCATTTGTATCCACATAGACCAAATCTTTCTCAATTGGAAAAAGTAATAGCGTACCTAATCCTTCCTTAGTAAGATTTACTCGCATGACATTTCTGGATGCTTTAACAATTTCTGCAACATAGCTATCTTTTGGTAAGGCAAAATAAACTGATTTTCCATCTTTTGAAAAATGGTATATTTTGGGGTTTGATTTCGTACTACTTTTATCAAAATTCACTTTTGCATCTGTTATAAATTTCGCTAAAGTGTTGGAATTTAAACCTAATTGCTGAATTGATATTTTATTTTTTTCTGAAACAACGACAACGCGCTCAATAACAGAACCCTTTACACGATTTGCTGGCAACCAACTACATCCGCGTGCACCAAAAAAGAATAGTACGATAATTAAACTAGGTATAAATCCAAAAGAAAAGAACTTAAGTCTTCGAAGAAAAGTATTCATGGGTGTAATTTTAATCCGTAAAGTTACTAATTCAACATCATCTAACTATATTTTTTATGACAAACCTTGCTCAATAAAAGATTATTATTAATATTGTACCACAGAAACAAATCTCGTTGTTTCTTTTTCAATCCAAATCAACTAAAAATCACCATTATCTTATTCACTCGTTCAATCTATGGATATTAAAGATTTAGAAGGTAAAAAACTTTCTGACCTTCGCATTATTGCAATTGCTGCAGGTATAGAAAAAGCTGAAACATTAAAAAAATCAGAAATTATTGGTCAATTGAGCAACCTTTCAGGTGACGAAACTCCAACAACTGATAAAGTAAAACCAACAACGAAAGCAAAAACACCAATAAAAAAAATCACGACTCCTGCTGCTAGCGAAGATTTAAATACTCCAGAAATACCATTAACCTCTTCCGAGGTAAGTAGTGAAGAAGTAAAACCTATCCTTCGAAAAAAAACATATTTGAAGGAAAAACCACGTACACAAGAAGTTGTTTCGGAAGTTAATAAAGTAGAAAAAATAGTTATTCCAACAGAAAATACTGCACCTGAAGCTTTACAACCTGTTAGAAATAAACCAAACCCACATAGAGACCGCGTTAAACCAACAACAGATGGGGATGCTCAAACAACAGAAGTAAGAACTGAAAATAATAACGCACCGCGTCCGCAACATAAAAACCAACAAAATCGACCAGCTCAAGGAGAAAGATCTAATCCAGGTGATAACAATAATCCAAATCGTAACCGTCCTAATCCAAATCAACGTCCTGCAGAACCTGCAATCTCCAAAGAAGAAGAAATTCGCTATGACCTAGCTGGAATTGTTAGTGCTGAAGGAGTATTAGAAGTAATACAAGAAGGTTTTGGATTTTTACGTTCCTCGGATTACAATTATTTACCATCTCCAGATGATGTATATGTATCTCAAAGTCAGATTAAACATTACGGATTAAAAACGGGAGATACTGTTTTAGGAACCATTCGTCCTCCAAAAGAAGGGGAGAAATTCTTTCCTTTAGTTAAAGTAGACTCAATAAATGGTAGACACCCTTCGTATATACGTGACCGTGTACCTTTTCAATATTTAACTCCTTTATTTCCAAACGAGAAATTTATTCTTACAGGACATAAAGATGAAAGCATGTCCACACGTATCATGGATTTATTTGCCCCAATTGGTAAAGGACAACGTGGTATGATTGTAGCGCAACCAAAAACAGGTAAGACCATGTTATTGAAAGACGTTGCAAATGCGATTGCTGCAAATCATCCAGAAGTATACTTAATTGTATTATTGATCGATGAGCGTCCGGAAGAAGTTACCGATATGGCGCGTAGCGTAAAAGCGGAAGTAATTGCTTCTACATTCGATGAACCAGCTGAGCGTCACGTAAAAGTGGCGAACATCGTATTGGAAAAAGCAAAACGTATGGTTGAATGTGGGCATGATGTAGTGATATTATTAGACTCCATAACACGTTTAGCGCGTGCTTACAATACCGTTTCACCTGCATCTGGAAAAGTACTTTCTGGAGGTGTGGATGCAAATGCTTTACACAAACCAAAACGTTTCTTCGGAGCTGCACGTAAAATTGAGAATGGAGGTTCTCTTTCCATCTTAGCAACTGCATTAACAGAGACAGGTTCTAAAATGGACGAGGTGATTTTCGAAGAATTTAAAGGTACCGGTAATATGGAGTTACAATTGGATCGTAAAATTGCGAACCGTCGAGTCTTCCCAGCGATTGATATTATTTCATCGAGTACTCGTCGTGACGACCTATTGGTTAAGAAAGAAGTATTACAACGCGTTCACGTATTGCGAAGACACATTGCTGATATGAATCCAGTGGAAGCAATGGAATTCTTAAAAGGACAAATGGATCATACTTTGTCTAATGAAGAGTTTTTAGCATCTATGAATAGATAATCACATGAAGATAACAATCAAAATTGGTTTATTATTTGCTGCGGTTTGGATACTGATTAAAATAGTATTTCATGCAACTCTTCCTACGGAATCGACTTTAAAAGTAGCGGTATTTGTCAATATTTTACTTTTATTGACAGCGATTGCTGTAGGGTTATTTTACCATAAAAAAGAGGAAGGTTTTACCGAAGGAAATACCTTGAGTGATATCAAAGCAGCCATGACTTCTGGTATCCCCTACACTATTTTGGTTTCTGTTTTTATTTACTTGTATTACAACAATATCAATCCAGACTTCAATAAACTTCAAATTTATGCAGCTAAAAAAACGATTGAACTTGCCTTAAATAATCCAATGGAGTTGGCAAAAATCAAAACGCAAAACGAAGCATTTGAGGTTATGACAAAAGAGAAGATGTACAAAGAATTGGTGAAAGGTCCTGAAAACTTTTACAAGGCTAGTTCTACCGCATTAATTTCGTTGTTGTCGTTAATAATGTTATCTACGGTATATTCGATTTTGGTGACAGTAGTTTATAGAAAAGTTTTAGTCAGAAAAATATAAGTGAAATAAAACTTGCTTTTTCTTCGTTCAACTTCAAAATTATTATTTTCATTTACTAGAATAAACTCAAATAACAATTCATTGTTAGCCTCAAAAAATCTAATTTTTATTCCACTTATACAAATTATTAAAACTTGTAAAATTTGCAAGTTTTGATAATTAATAACGTAAACTATTGATTATCAAATATAATTTAATTCATAAATTATAAATCATAATTCATAATTCATATTCCCTAAGCTTCCCCAGCAAACAAGAATTTATTCGGACTTACTAATCCTGTTTTTACGGCATACATAACGATTCCAGCAGTATTTTTTACGCCTAATTTTGCCATGATATTTTTACGATGGGTGTTAATAGTATGCGTACTCAAAAATAAGATATCTGCAATTTGTGTATTCGTTTGTCCTTCCGCGATGAATTTAATGATTTCATTTTCACGTTCGGACAACAAAACTGGTTCGCAGGAAAAAGACTCAAAATCAATATCTTCTACATTAATATGTGCACGTTGAATGGTTTCCAAAATTTGTCCGCAGAAAAACTTATTACCACGTTCTGTCTCTTTGATAGAATTAATAATTTCCGAAACATCACAATCTTTCTTGACATAACTTTGTACCCCACAACGCAAGGCATCCACTAAGGTTTGAGCAGTTTGTTCCGGAGTTATGGCAACAAATTTAACCGAAGGAAATTTTTGAAGCACATTCGGAATAATGTCAATTGTAAAACCTGGAGAGGTATAATCAATTAGAATAATATTTACTCCAAAATTTTGAATAACACTTACCAACTCTGCACTATTCTTCGCTTCGCCAACAATCTCAAGCGTATGATCCGAATTAAGAATTGTTCGGATTCCAACTCGAATTAACTCGTTACTATCTGCAATTATTACCTTCATTATTTAGAATGATTATAAGTAAGACAAATATAAGTAGTCAATTTGGATAAAACTATGACTTAAGTTGTTTTTTGAAGAAAATTAGGGAATAGCTTACAGGAATTAGCTTTTAGGAAATAGCTTTAGGAAATAGGCAATAGTTTTTAGGAATTAGGAATTAGTAAATAGGCAATAGCTTTTAGGCATTAGAATTTAGGTTCTAGAGGATTTCAACTTTATACTTTTCTAATTTTAACTGGGAAACTGACAAAAGTCATTATTCCATGTGACCGCAATCACAATCTTAGGCAAATAGTTTTCAGAACTTTGTAGAAAATGTTTATATTATGAAAAAGATACTTATTCCCACCGATTTATCCCAGAATGCAGGAAATGCAGTTCGTTATGCATTAAACTTCTGCAAAAACTTACCTGCGGAATTAATTTTCTTGCACGCATCTCACCCAATGTTGGATTTACCAGATACTTCCTTAGAATTTTATGATCCGATTGTATTTCAAGATGAAAAAGAACAATTAAACTTTGTACGTGCTAATTTGAATAAACTTTTTGAGGAAGAAAAAATTGTCCAAGAGAAACTCAACTTCAGCATCGAACTTCGTATTGGATTTGCAGCAGATGAAATTGTATCTGTTGCTAAAGAATTTAATTGTGATTTAATAATCATGGGGACACAAGGAGCAACTGGACTAAGTAAATTATTTATAGGAAGCATAACATATTCTGTCATTAAAAAAACTGAAATTCCTGTTTTAGCAATCCCTTCTAATTACTCCTATAAAGCAATTGATAAAATTGTATTTGCTACCGATTATGAAGGTATTTCCAACAAAAAAACCTTAGCTCCGCTATTTGACATTGCTAATGTCTTCGAAGCAAAAATTTTAATGTTTCATGCGATAGAAGCCAAAGAACCAATAGCTGCTTATATAGAGGAATTACAAGTTTGGAAAACAGAAAAGAATTTTCACCATGTAAAACACACCAATAGTATTGGAAATTGTGAGGATGTAACGCAAGGAATTATAGAATTTTCAGATGAAAATGAAGCATCCATTATCGCCATGATACCACATTCGTATAATTTCTTTCAAAATTTAATTCACAGAAGTAAAACTAAAGAAATTGCACTGGAAAGTAAGGTGCCATTGTTGATACTTTGCTAGAGGAGTGACGGAGTGAAGTGTGACGAGTGACGGGTGATAAGTGAAGGGTGACGGGTGATGTAAGATAAATGATACTTTTCAATGAACAAAAATGTGAATTATGAAAACAGAAACAATCTATATTGCGAATTTAAAATGTGGAGGTTGCGCCTCAACGATTACAAAAGAATTAGCTGAAATAGTAGGTGTGTCCAATGTAAAAGTGGATACTGATACGGACAGTGTGGAAGTAACGTATGCTGAAACTGTTGAAAGATCTGAAATCATTCACAAACTACACCATCTTGGTTATCCAGAGGCTACTGAAGAAAATGGATTATTACTCCAACTAAAAAGTTATGCTAGTTGCATGCTAGGTAGAATAAATAATTTGAAAAACTAACAAGGATTCCCAAATAAAAAGGGTGTTAATTTTCATTGACAGCCTTTTTATTTTAGTCGATTAGTTTAATTGAATAGATTGAATCGCGTTACAGGTTTGTGTAATATCATCATCCGTAATATCTAGATGTACCACTAAGCGTATCATTCCATCTCCGAAAGAAGAAACAAGTACACCTTGCTCTTTTAGTTTCTGAATAACAATCTCTTTATGTGCTTCTATTTTCAAACAAATGACAACAATATTCGTTTCAACCGGAAAAACCTCTGAAACCCATACTTGTTTCTGAAGCGTATCGCCAATTAGTTGAGCGCGTGCATGATCGTGTTTTAATCGGTCCACATTGTTTTTCATTGCAAACAAACCACCTGCAGCGATAATCCCTGCTTGGCGCATACCACCTCCCATTACTTTTCGAACCCTTCTTGCTTTGTGTATAAATTCTTTTGTACCTAATAGTAACGAACCTACCGGTGCACCTAATCCTTTAGACAAACATAAAGAAATTGAATCGAACTGAGCGCCATAAATTTTAGGATTTACTTTATTGACCGTTAGCGCATTCATTAAACGAGCACCATCTAAATGCAATGGCAAGCCTTTTTCTTTACAAAATGTAGCTATCTTTTTAATGTCTTCGAAATCATACACCGCACCACCACCGCGATTAGCCGTATCTTCTAAACTTACCAATTGCGTTACAGGAAAATGAATATCATCCGCATTTACTGCTTTTTGAATCGTTTCCACTTTAAGTCGACCGCGACTTCCTGGCAATAATCTTACTGACGCACCCGAATTCTTTGCAATACCACCACCTTCGTATTTGTAGATATGACTCTCCTCATGACAAATCACCTCGCCTCCAGGTTTAACATGCACATTTACAGCAATTTGATTGGTTTGTGTTCCAGAACTACAAAAAAGGGAAGCTTCTTTCCCAAAATAATCTGCAACAAATTGTTGTAATTCATTTACGGTAGGATCCTCCTGAAACACATCATCCCCAACAGGAGCATTAAACATGAAATTCAACATTTCTTTTGTTGGTTTGGTTACGGTATCACTTCGGTAATCGATCATTTTATATATTTTAAAGTATGAAACAAAAAATCCATTTACCGATTGATAAATGGATATGTTTGTGCCCACGACTGAACACGGATTACTTTTCCATTATTTTACATCAACTATTGTTAACCCTTACAAAAACTAACAAAATCAATAGTTTGTACAGTTTAAAAATAAGTTAAAGTAAGCTAAAAACAAAACAAATATACAAATTGTCGGGAATATGTCGGGAAAGAATTAACTTTGATTAATTCAATTCTCAATTATGGCGACTATCAAATACATTCTAAAAACTAAAAACGAACTTTCTCAAATCTACATTCGATTAATAGACGGACGTAAAACAGATTTAACTGTTTCTACTGGTTATTTTATAAATCCTGAATTTTGGACGGTTTTAGAGAAAGATAAAAAAGGTAGCGGTTTAGGTACTGGAAAAGGACAAATAAAGCAGACTTCAAAAAATCAAGAAAAGCAGAATTTGACAAATAAATTAAATGGACTTCAAAGAAAAGTAGAAGATTGTTTAAATAATGACAAAGGAAGCGGAATTGAAATAAACAAAGAATGGCTAGAATCCGTAATTGAAAAATATAAAAATCCTTTATTAGAATTAAAAAACGATTCATTCGTTCAAATAGTTAGAGACTATCAAAGCGAAATGAAAATTAAAATAAATCCAAAGTCAGGGAAAAGAATAGCACCTACAACAATTCGAAATTTCAATACAACCATAATGAGATTAGAAAAGTTTGAAGTCTATAAGAAGAAAAAACTATTAATAAGTGATATAGATTTAACCTTTCATAGTGAATTTGTAAAATATGAACGGAATGTTCTTACTCTTTCACAGAATAGTATAAGTAAAGACATAAAGCAAATTAAAACAGTTTGTATCGATGCGAGAGATAGAGGTTATTCAATCAATGAACAGGTACTTTCAAGAAAATTCAATGCACCAACAGAATCGACATTATTTGTAACTATAACAGAGGATGAAATTAAACGAATCAAATCATTTAAAGGTGCTGACTATTTACAAAATGCGAGAGATTGGTTAATAGTAGGGTGTTGGACTGGTTGCCGTGTTGCTGACTTAATGAAATTGACAAATAATAATATTTTAATAACTCCAAAAGGACAAAAATTTATTCGTTACACTCAAAGTAAAACAAACAAACAGGTTGATATTCCAATTCATTCAGATGTACAAGAGATTTTAGAGCGTTTAGGAGGTTTTCCTAGACCTATTTCAGACCAAAGATTTAACGAATGGATAAAAGAAGTTTGTAAACACAAAACAGTTAAAATAAATGATTTAGTACACGGTACTAGACAAAATCCCGACACTCATTTAAAAGAGGTTGGTACATTTGAGAAATGGCAATTAATACGTTCACACACTTGCCGTCGTTCATTTGCAACTAATCATTATAATAAGTTACCTAATAAACTTATAATGGCGGTTACTGGACACGCAACGGAAAGAATGTTACTTAACTACATTGGCGAAACAGAAAATGAACATATCGATGACTTTTTAAGCGTTTGGGCAAGTGATAAACAAGAACAAAAGAAAGTGATTGAAATGAATAAAAAAGTAAAATAATAAAATAGAAAAATCACATTTGATTTATATTAAAGCTTGTGAAAAATGAATAATGTAAACGATTTTGAATTTATAAAAGGAGATTTTAAACTTCGCTTTATTCCTCATGGAAATGATGGGGAATTTCAAGTTGTAAAGAAACACGAAACAAGGGTTTTTACAATCGAAAAATACTTTGATTTTGAATTAAGAAATTGGGAAAATGCTATTGATTTATGCGTGTCCAAAAAAGAAAAATTAGAAACTGTTAATAATGCTATATTTAGTTTTCGAAAAGACTTTTTGAATTTTGAACACCCTAAAATTCAAGAATTAAAAGACAAACACATTCTACATCTTCAGCATATTAAAGAGTACATCGACGGGATTGAAGTCGATACAAAATCGATTGAAAACACTTTTGAACCCAAACAAATAGAACACCCTTTTTCAAAAAAAGAAAATTTTGATTTATTTAAATATTTTGACGAATGGTTTAAACCTCAAGGTAAAAAAGTTAAATACACTTATATTTTTAATTTCTTCATTGAACATAAAAAAGAAAATTTTTCACAATCTCAATTTTTTATATTTGCTTCAATTTATTCGGGTTTAAATTTAGGTGTTCGAAAACATTCTGACAATTCAGTTGACCACACAAAAACTTTATTTAACCTTGAAAATGATTTCAATAAAACAAAGTGAGATAATAATGAAAGGTTTTGGCAAGGTTTCTGAAAGAGTTTCGTAATTAGTTAAAATTAAGATAGATAGACCTTTGATTAAATTATAAATCAAAGATTTTATGGAACAATTAAAATTTATTCAAGTTACGCCAAATGAACTGGCAAACTTAATTTCAGAAAGTGTAAAAACTGAAATACAAGAACTTTCAAATCAACTGAAAGTAACACTTCCAACAAAAGAGAGTAAAGAGTTTTTAACTCGGAAAGAAACAGCGGAACTTTTTGGGGTTAGTCTAGTTTGCATTAACGACTGGCAGAACAATGGAATTCTAAAATGTTTTAAAATGGGGCGTCGCTCATATTTTAAATACTCTGAATTATTAGAAACTCTTTACAACTCAAATCGTTCGTAGTTATGAAATTCCAAAAGAAAAGGGGTAGCGAAAACCGCACCCCTCAAAATTCAATTTCTTCAACTGGCGAAAGTTTTAGAACTAATCAAATTTACAAAAACCTTTCTTTTAATGAGCAGTTTAAACGATTGGATTTGTTTTTTTTTCAAGGTTGTTATTCAATTAAACAAGTATCTATTCAAACGAATATTGACCGCTCTAATATCTGTCAATACATTGAAAAAAGAAGAAAAACTAATAATATTTATTTTGTGAAATTAGGAATTTGTCCAATCACAAAACAAACAGGAGTTGGATTTTACACAACAAACAAGGAATTATTTCACATTTTAATTCAGACTAATAATGGAAAATAAACAAAGCCCTTTAGAAACTCTGAAAGAAGAAGTAAGAATCGATATTTTGAACGCTACAAAATCAAAGAAATTGGAATTTACTTATAACGATGCCGTTAAATATCAAAGTAATGGAACGAATAGAAGTCGAGTAATTATCAAAGCTGTTGATTTTTTAAACAGTAACCCTCTTAATAAGAATGATTATTACAAATACTTAAATGCTTATTCAAAAAATAAAGTTCGATTAAATGAAAAATATTTTAGACACGATTTAAACAAATTAGAAAAATATTACAAAGTAGCAGACCAAAGAGAGGGAAACAATCCTTTCAGTAAAACCAACTTTGAAAACTATGTTCTTTTTATGTCTTTAAAGCTTTACGGACATTATTTAGAATCCGATAACAAAATCTTTAATGTTCAAATAAAAGATTTTAGAGAATATAATCCTTTATCAAAAATTCCTAGTGTTTTAAGAGGTTGTTTACCTTTTGAAGTAAAAGAGTACGATATAAAACGAGCCTTTCCAACGTTCATTGATATTGAATTAAATTCAGAGTTTAGACATTCTGTATATGAGTTAATAGACAAATCAAATTTTGCTGTGTTTCTAAATTCAAATTGTGAAAGTAAAGTTTCAATAGAAGATGCCCGAAAAGGCTTGTTTCCAATCTACAAAGAACAAGTTAAAGAGGTTTTAACTGATGAAAGATATAAAGAAAAAGGAAAATTATTTAAAGACCTTACAGAGTATGAAAAGTATTATATTGATAGATTTGTTTCTGAAAACAATCTACTCAACTTCGCTCGATTACACGACGGTATTTATGTACTTAAAGAAATTGAATGTAAAAAAGTAGAATTTGAAACTGTTCATTTTTCAGTAAAAGAGTCGATTCAACCAAAGATTGTAAATAATATACTTTCATTTTATTATATCAACCGTAAAGGAGAGGTTGTAACAAGTCCATCGATGTATTCAGATTTTTTAACACAAGAAAAATTCATTAGAATTTCAACATCTGACGACAAAATACAGTTACTCAAAAACACAAACAATGTTGTTGACTTTTTTAACCATAAAACTGATATGACGTCCTTTTTAGAACAAGAAATTAACGAGGTTAGTAATGACGATGTAAGAGATAAGTTAGCAAGAGACAATAATAATACTTTATTGCAATCACTCACACTATTAAAACCTATTCCTTTAGAATATTACAAAGACAGTAAAGAACGATTTGGACTACCATTTAAAAACGGATTCTTTTATTTTGACGACAAAGATAAATTTGAAATAAAATCAAAACCTTACAATGATATTTCCGGATTTTTCACCCCACACTCAATACAGAAAAGAGAGTTTCGTTATACTAATGAGGTTGGAAACTTTGAACTATTTATTCAACGTATTTCTACTGGCTCAAAAGAATTTGATAAATCAAACAATGAACATACTCAAATTGTAGATTCGTTTAATTCAATGATTGGTTATTTATGTCACAACTACAAACCTACAGAAAGCCCTTGTATTGTTTTAACCGATGAGGGGGCAAATGATGAAAACAGAAACGGTCGTCGGGGAAAATCTATGATTTGGAATGCAATTCAATTAGTAACTAAAACAATGATTAAGGGCGGAATTGAGTTTGACCCAAATTACACGTTTTGTTTTTCAGACCTCGATAAAAGTTTTAATCTTTATGTAATTGACGACGTGCCGTGTAATTTTAATTTTAATTCACTTTACACACAAATTACAGGAGGAATAAATGCACAATTGAAAGGCAGTAAAGCCAATATGATTGAAAGAGAGGACAGTCCAAAGTTTTTAATAACCTCTAATTTTTTATTTCGATGTGATTTAAATGATGCTTCGACAGTTGCTCGATTTTGTGAGTATAAAATTAAACCTTACTATAATGTAAATTTTTCGCCAAAAGATGAATTTAATCAAATTTTCTTTGAAGATTGGAACGAAACAGAATGGAATAAATTTTACTCGTATATCTTTAGATGTGTTAATTATTATTTAGTAAATGGACTGAAAAGAATTCCTTACAATAAGACAGAGGACAATTTCAAGGCTATATTTAATACAGATGCTAAACTTTCAGAAATGGAAAGAATAATAGATGTTTTGATAAATCAAAATAAAAAAAATTCTTTTAGTGTGAGTGAATTTCTTGCGGTATATAACGATTATAACAATCATTTAAGAAACGAAAAGTTATTTAATCATTTCAATACTAAAGAGCTTGTGAATAAATATCTAATTCAATCGATTCATAAAGATTTTATTTATGTAAAAAGAGATAGACGTTGGGTGAAAAGTTATTCTTTTTGACATTTGTTACAGATGCGTTACGGCTATTTTCACAAATTAACTAACTGATTATTAAATCTGTTACACTTGTTACACTTATTTAAAACTTATAACGTGTGAAAAATATTAAGAAAGAAATAAAGAAACAAAAATTCTAATATAAATAAAAGTTCATTTTAACCGTAACAAGTGTCACAAAACTAATTATCAATATTTTAAACTAAAAAAAAAGCGTAACCGAAGTGTAACTAATTTCAAAAACAAAAATTAATTCAAATCAATTTTTGTTTCAAGTTCCTTAATTATTTAGGTTTCATTTTCTAATTAAATTTCAAATGCCAAAACCCCATTCATTCCCAAACTTATACAACGAAGCATTGCAAATACATATTTCAAAGTTGAAAGGTTGGGGTTACCTTGACCGTGAACTAATTAAAAGTGGTTCATTAAACTGGAGTATTAACGGAAATTCAACAGGTAGTATTTCAATAAAGGTAAACACCTACAGCCAAGAACCATACATTGAACTTGCTTACGATTACAGAGATGAGTACCGAAACTATAAAATATATTTAACATCAACAATATCAAATCTTAATAAGGGAGAAATTTGGTATTTCATTTGTCCAAAGACAAAGAAACGATGCCGTAAACTATATTCTATAAACGGTTACTTTTTACACCGTGATGCTTTCAAAGGTTGTATGTATGAAACACAAATCAAAAGTAAGAAGTATAGGCAATTAGATAAAATTTTAGGAGTGTATTTTAATAATGACAATTTATACCGCGAACTTTATAAAAAGCATTTTAAAAAAACTTATGCGGGTAAACCGACGAAAAAATATCTACAACTTAAACGAAAAATTGAAATGTCTGAATCAATACACCCTAGTATAATCGAAAATTTACTAATAACATAAAAAAAAGCCCTTTAACGAGGGCTTTATCTATTAAATATGGCTTTGTAATTATTTAGTCAAACCAACGTTTTTGCTTTCTTCTGCTTCGATTGCTGTCCATTTTTTAAAATTTTCAGTATCATTTGCTTGTAAATAAGCCGCTTTTACCATCCCTGCTTGTACGTATGCGTCCATAGCATTACCATTTTCTTTTGCAATATTGTATTGTTTAACTGCATCTTCAGCAACTTGATTCTCAATTTTTTGCATTTCTTCTTTTACAAGTTCATCTTTACCTCCTGATAAAGCACCTATAACAATTAAGACAATTACAGCAATTACGACATACTTTAAATATTTTTTCATTTTTATTTTTTTTAAAATTCGAAACAAATATAACATATTCGATATTATTATGTGTTATTCGTTATAGATTAAATTCACTTTTGATTTGACTTTCGTTAAATGAGAACGGAAGCAGATAAACAAATTCTAATTCAATTAGGCAATAAGATTAAAACAATGAGAATTGAAAAAGGTTTTAATCAAACAGAGTTTGCAAATTTGATTGGAAAAGACCAACCAAGTTTAAATAGATTAGAAACCGGAAAAATTAATCCCGGATACTTGTATTTAATTGAAATTGCAAGAGGATTAGATTTAACGATTAACGAATTACTGTAAAGTGTGTAAGATTTAAACTTATTTCCAACTTGTCGGGAATATGTTGGGAAACAAAAAAGCTATTCAATTATTAATCAACTGAATAGCTTTTTAAAAAGTGCCCACGACTGGATTCGAACCAGCACACCTATTGGCACCACCCCCTCAAGATGGCATGTCTACCAATTTCACCACGTGGGCATTTTATTTATCTCACATG
>JBIIKZ010000135.1:0-2677 GCA_044232905.1 Crocinitomicaceae bacterium | reverse complement strand
GGATCGAAAAATATTAACGCACAATGGTCCTTTGGTTCAGCAGTTGGAATCAGAATTAGAGCAAAAACTTGAAGTCCCTCATTTTACAGTGGTAAATAATGGAACAATTGCTCTACAGATTGCAATAAAAGCCTTAGCACTACAAGGTGAAATTATTACTACTCCGTTTACTTGGATAGCAACAGTTAGTGCTATAAAATGGGAAGGATGCACGCCCATTTTTTGTGACATTGACCCAAAAACGCTTAACATTGACCCGGCTAAAATAGAAGCACTAATTACCGAAAAAACAGTGGCTATAATGCCTGTCCATGTTTTTGGAACCCCTTGTGAAGTTGTTGAAATTGAAAAAATAGCTAAAAAATACAATTTAAAAGTCATTTATGACGGAGCACATGCTATTGGTTCTAAATTCGATGGCAAAAGCTTATTAACTTTTGGCGATATAACCGCCACCAGTCTTCATGCTACAAAATTATTAAACACTGGAGAAGGAGGAGGTTGTATCACTCAAAACACGGAATTAGACAAGAAAATAAAAAGAATTCGTTTTTTTGGGCACAGCGATGATAAGACAGATATTGTGGAAGATGGATTTAATGGGAAACTCACCGAAATTCATGCCGCATTAGGATTGGCAAATCTCAAATATTATGACGCCGTTTTGAATGACCGAAAAAAGAAGTATTTACTTTACAAAGAAAAATTACAGCAAGTACCTACTATAACATTTCAGGATATTGCTGCAGGCGAAACAAACTATTCTTATTTTCCAATTATTTTTGAAACGGAGCAACAATTGATACATATTGAATCGGTTTTGAAAGTCAACAACATTATTCCACGTCGCTATTTTTATCCTTCTGTTAATACCTTCACAAAAGTAGTTTCTTATCAAGCCTGTCCTATTTCAGAAGATATTTCTAAAAGGATATTGTGTTTACCCTTGTATTTCGATTTGAGTGAAGACGAAATTTTAAAGATAATAGCGCTAATAGTAAATAGTTAAAATAAAAATGGATAAAGTATTTATTTTAGGAAATCCACGTTCAGGGACATCTTTGTTTCGGTTAATGCTCAATTCACACTCAATGATTAATGCTACCCCAGAGTGTGGTTTTTTACATTGGTGGTATAAAAAATATGCCGATTGGGACAGTAGTTGTGTTACTAGTAATCGTTTGGACGAGTATATTTCTGATTTAGAATCATCCAAAAGAATCGAAGATTGGAAAATGGATTATGCTCAATTAAAAGAGAAAATAGTACAGGAAAATCCGGATAACTATGCTAAGTTAGGCGAAATTGTTTATGTTTTTTATGGGGAGCAAAAGGGTAAAAAAGCTAAGGTTATTGCCGATAAAAATAATTATTACATCAATCATTTCAATGATTTAAATGAAATTTGGCCTGATGCAAAATATATTTTGGTGATAAGGGACGGTAGAGATGTTGCCTGCTCTTATCTTAATATTGAAACTTTAGTCACAAACTCACCCTACAAACCCAAACTATCAACGGATATAAAAACAATAGCCAAAGAGTGGTTAACCAACAATCAAAACGTCTTAAGTTTTTCAGAATCATTGAATAATAATCAATTTATGGTTATTCGATATGAGGATTTTGTCACAGATTCAGAATTGTATTTAACAAAAGTCTGTAATTTTTTAGGTTTAAACTTTGAATCTAACATGCTGAATTATTATATAAAAAATGCTAAAGAGCAAGATGAACCTCTGAGTTCATTAGATTGGAAGAAAAAGACTTTAGAAAAACCAGATAAAGACAATATAGGTAAATACAAAATGGAATTAGAAAAGCAAAGTATTGAAGAGTTTAATACTACAGCTACTGATTTATTGCAAAAATTCAATTACGAAATATAAATATGAATCACCCTTATTTGCTTAGTGTACGTTTAATGGTGTTCAATCATGAATCCTATATTCGGGAAGCCATGGAAGGCATATTAAAGCAAAAAACTACTTTTCCTATAGAAGTAGTCGTAGGAGACGATTTTTCTACTGATAATTCTCTAGCTATCATAAAAGAATATCAGAGTACAGAATATATTCATTTTAAAATTTTAGAACGTAAAATAGGGGATAACTATTGGCAAAACCGGCAAAAATTAGGAAGACTTCATAATTTTTATAACATTATTGAAAACTGCTCCGGAAAGTATATAGCCTTTTTAGATGGTGATGACTTCTGGACGGATCCACTTAAGCTTCAAAAACAGGTAGATTTTTTAGAGGAGAATACTGATTATGTTGGGTGTTTTCATAAAATAAAAGCATTGTTAGGGGACAGTTTAGTTGAGGATAAAGGAATTGAACAACGTTTTGAGAAAGTAGGAGATAAAAATAAAATCACAAGACTAGATTTGCTTAAACAAGGTAATTTTATACATACCTGTTCATTTATGTGTAGAAATGAATTAGGAGTTTTTTCGAACGAAATGATGAATTCTCCTGCGGGAGATATTATGCTATTTCTGGAGTTGGCTAAAATGGGTTCTTTAAAGAGAATCGATGAATGTATGGCGGTATATAGACGAGGTACTGGTATTTATTCTTCTTTATCAATTGTTGAGATGTGTAAAAAAAAACTACAATACCACATGTGCATTTTAAGTTCATTAACAGATGAAGTGGAAAGAAAAGTTTTCTTA
>JBIIKZ010000134.1:0-2745 GCA_044232905.1 Crocinitomicaceae bacterium | reverse complement strand
ATGGATATAAATGAAAAGAAATAACTGGGCATAACATCGGCTACCCGAAAAAGCCGCATCAATATTTGTAGTTAGAAAAAGCGGCTCTTCGGGTAGCCGTAAACGTTATGCCTAAGCTTAAGACAGACAACAACCGACAATAAACAACATTGAAAAAACTGACAATAATATTGACATTTTTAATCTTAGCAGGTTGTGCTCAGACAACTGTTCTTAAAAATGGTTATTCCAAAGCACCGACCAATCCTAAAGTATTTAAGAATAAAGTGTACTTTGACAAATCAATTTTGGTACAAATTGACACGACAGTTATTTATGAAGAGTATAACACAAATTATTACGAGGGTTTTGAAAAGCAGCCGAACCTTTTAGCCAGACACAATTACAAAAATCCCAATACGACTTATGGTGTTTATAGATTTTATGGTAACGGTTGTTATAACCTTTTTCACCTTGACAGAAATAAGCCTGAACTGACAAAAGAAATGTTTGACCCGACTTATACTGGATGGAGAGGAGTTCTTTATAAGAAAAAAACTCAAATTTTGGGCGACATATTTACTCAAGTGGGACAAATGGGGTGGCAACTTGGAAAACAAACAGACATATTCACATTTAATGGAGACACATTAGTTGTTGAATTAAAGAACGTACATAAATACATTTACATAAAACGACACATTGACAGCAAATTACTTGACCATAATGCAGACTGGTAAAAAGCCTAGGCATAACACGGATTTTGCGTCAGGCGGGCTGACGTGCAAACTTGGAGCTTTGTGCTTCTATTCAAGTTCAGTGCTGATTGACAGTTTTGTGCTCCGAAACCCGCCCGAACGCAAAGCCCGAAAACGTTATGGGCTATGTTAAAATCGACACAAATGAGAAGCATTAATTATTTGACTATAAGTTTCATTTTACTTTTGGGATGCAATAATTCCCCAAAAAGAGACAATATTTCAATTAAGAAAAATGACTCTTTAGTAAATATATTTGTTAACAAAAAAATTAATCTTGATAGTTGCTCAATTATTATAGACCCTTATGACCGTAAAGATTTTTCTATAATTAAAGAGGGAAGCAAATTTGGATTAGTAAATAATGAAAATCAATTGCTTCTTCCAGCCGAATATGATACAATAGAGCGACCACGCTTAGCTGATTACTTTTTTATTACTAAAAACAATTTAAGTGGTGTTGTTACTTCTGATGGGATTTTAACGGTTCCTATTTATTACGAGCATATTGAATATGATTGGAAAGAACAAAAATCGGGAGAAGAGGATTGTTTTATAATTCAAAAAAATCGAAAGCTTGGGTCAATAGACTTTTACAATACCATCATTATTCCTATTGAATTTGATGGAATTTCTAATTGGGTTGAATATGGACCAGATGCTCACTACGTAAAAAAAGGAACTCAGTATGGAATTATTGACTATAATACGGGGAAATTGATAATTCCCGTAGAATTTGATGGTATTGTAGACCATCGTGGTCTTATAGAAATTAAAAAGAAGGGTCGTTATGGTATCATTTCGTGGAAAAATAAGGAGATTATTCCTTGTATTTATGATAGGATATATGTTGATATAGATTATTTTGGGTTTGAACAGAATCACAAAGACCGAATGTTTGCACAAAAGAACAATGTCTGGTATGAATTTCTTTTATCTGGGAAATTGCTTAAATCCAATGTATTGACAAGCGAAATTGATAAAGATTTCTTGAATTATAGTCCAGACAACAATGAATACAGATACCATTTGAAAGATTGTATGGTTTTTCCCAAAATACACACAAATGAGGAAAAATAAAACACAGCCCATAACAGGCGTTTGGCAAAAAAGCGGGTTCAGTGCTTAAATGAAGCTTTGTGGCTCGTATCAAGTTCAGTGCTGGATGACAGTTTAGTACTTCGAAATCCGCTTCTTCGCCAAGCGCCAAAACGTTATTGGCTATTGTAGAGAACTCGCTTCGACTCTAAGCTTATCATTAAATAATAAATTAATTGTTTAGTAATATTTTAAAATTATATGAGAATAAACATTAAGTATGTAAGAATATATTATTGTTTAATGTTACTTATTTCAATTAGTGTTTCCTTTTTTGGAAGTAAAAAAATTGATGCTTATGGGCAAGTAATATTAATGCTTTCGTCTTTTCCTGTTTTTGCAATTCTCGGAAAAATATGTTTTAATAAATTTTCAGATGGAATAGAGACCAAATATCCTGATTTGTTTGATAAATATAAAATGAATTACGGTGTAGTAAGAAGAATAAATGGTTATGACATATTTAACAATTCTGATTTTGAAAAATCAGAAGATTATGACATTAAAGCGAATTTAAAACTTACGAAACAATTATTAGGAATGACAATTATTTCATTTTTTTCAATAATAATTTTTGCAATAAGTTTTATGATGATAAAAAGATAATAAAGTAGAATCCTAGAGACGATAACACACTGAAAAAAATAACAGGTTAAACCCGAAAAACAACAGCCAATAACAGCGCCTTAGCAATAGGCTCTTATGCCCCACTTCGAAGAAAATATTTACTACTTTTGAAATAAATCTCGCTTCGGGTTTTGGGTGTTCGGCTTCGGTATCGCCCATCGCCAAAGGCGCGGAACGTTGGGCGCAAGTTTGAAATTCACGCTTCGGGCTTGAGGTTATCGGAAAACTTTAAAATTTCACTTCGGTTTTAGTTCACGGAGGAAGACTAACATAATCCTCTAAA
>JBIIKZ010000075.1:0-10262 GCA_044232905.1 Crocinitomicaceae bacterium | reverse complement strand
AAAGGTAACCATTAAATTTAAGATAATGTATAAATTACTGACTATCAATGTAATAATTTAGTATTTTATAAAATTGTAGCCGATATATCATAAAATAAAACATACATTAGAGCTGCATAAAACACTCATGCCATTTTAAATTATGAAGAAAGGCCAAATCATAACTTACAAACAAACAACTGAAGCTGCTTTTTCGGTGCAAGACGAATTATTTACTATTGGTTTGTGGCACGAGGAATGCCGTTTATATAATGTGGAAATTTATTGGTGTCGATTGCCGCAAATAACAATGTATGATGCATTAGGATTTTTTATGCTTGGGGCATCAAAATTGGATAAGTTTTTGGGCTATGAGTCTGGACATATTTACATTCCTGCATTTGTTTTATCACATTTATTTTGGCAATCTAGAGGTTCACTAAGAGATATTATTAGACATGAATATGCACATGCATTTGCACACCATTATCCTGAATTAATAATTGATTCAAAAGAGTTTGCAGCTGTTTTTGGCGGACATTATTATTCTGAATTATCATCTGAAATGGAGGATGAGGCATATCTAACTGAATATGCTAAAACAATGCCAATGGAGGACTTTGCTGAAACTTTTATGATTTTTGTGCGAAGAAAAGGTATAATGCCTTCAACAATAAAAAACACAAAACTTAAAAAGAAATGGAATTTTATTGCTAAAAAAATTCTTACGGCATCATGGTGCTAACCTACCAGCTTTCCACCTTCGTTTTTTAGTTACAACTTAACCCGAAATCATTAATAATTTAATCAGTTGCATAATCATACAACCTAATTCACCCTGTTTTTTTCAATTGTATATTCATAAAACATAATGCATTTATCCAATTATTACTAAATTAATAATTCTTGTTAACGCTTGTTAACCGTCGTTAACAAGCGTTAACGCCTGTTAACTTGAGTTAACCGTTGTTAACTAATGATAGCAAGTGTTAACCGAATATGAATATTTTGTTAGATCAGCTTTAAGCTTGGCACATTTAACAATTATTTACCTATGTTAAAGGTCGTTTTCACCCTTCTACATTTGTAGTATAAATAGCAATTTATTCTTTTTTGGTTCTTTTGTTTATAGCCAAAACGGCATCGTAAAAAACTGTTTTTCATTTTATTTTTTGTTACTCAGGTATATTGAAAATCTTAATAAATAATGCTGAAAAAACATTATATTAGCCTTGCGTAAATATGTGGTAGATTCCAAAAGAAAAACCTCTATTTTTAATAAAAGAAATATTTAAATGAACCGGATTAAAGAAGTTTTAGAACAAAAGGGCGTCAAACAAACATGGCTTGCCGAGAAACTTGGAAAGAGTTATCCAGTAATTAATGGTTATGTGCAGAATAAAAATCAACCAAGGTTAGAAACACTATACGAGATAGCTAAAATTTTAAGCGTCGATGTAAAAGACTTGCTTATTTCGAAACCACAATACTAATAATTTCTATGGAAACAAAAAACATATTTGACCTACATAACGAAATTCTTGATGACTATAAATTGTACATTGATAGTTTCATTAATATTTCTGATAAGGATATATTAGATAAAGTACAAGCCGAATTTAATTCGGGCAATCTTTATCCTGAGCCTTTAGTTCAATTTAATCCCTCTTTTGAAGAAGGTGGTAAAGTTGAAGATTTAGTTAACGAAGGAACTTTAGTAAAAGATTTTAATGATATTTTTTACGATGATAATGGAAAATCATGGTCAATTTATAAGCACCAAACAGAAGCAATACGAAAGGGTAATGATGGCAGTGGTTTTGTTGTAACATCTGGAACAGGCTCAGGTAAAAGTTTGACATATATATCCACAATTTTTAATTACTTATTTAAAAACCAAGGCAAGCCTGGAATAAAAGCCATTATAGTTTATCCATTAAATGCACTAATCAACTCTCAGGAGGCAGCATTAAATGGTTTTCAAGACAATTACAGAAAAAGAATTGGAAAAGATTTACCGTTTACGTTTCGTAAATACACAGGACAAGAAAAACAATTGGATAGAGAAAGTGTCATATCAAATCCACCCGATATACTTTTAACAAATTACATGATGCTTGAATTGTTAATGGTTCGTTTGGGTGATGAGCCCTTAAGAAGTTCATTTTTAAACAATTTACAATTTTTAGTATATGATGAGTTGCACGTTTATAAAGGAAGACAAGGAGCTGATGTTTCATTGCTAAATAGAAGGATTAAAGCGGGGTGCGTAAACAAAAATATTATTTGTATTGGGACTTCTGCAACAATGGCTTCTGGTAGCATTGATGTTCAAAAAAGTGCTGTTGCTAAAGTTGCAAGTAGTTTTTTTGAAACTAACTTTTTATCGGATAACGTTATTGTTGAATCATTAACTTATTCAACGGATGAAAATTTACCTTCTGTTGATTTGTTGAAAAACACATTGTCAACAAATATCATTGCTGGCACAAAAGAAGATTTAGCCAAACATCCGCTAGCAATTTGGCTCGAAAGAACTATTGCAATAACTGTGGATGGTGGAACTAAAATTCGTAAAAAACCACAATCGTTAAAAGAAACTGCTATGCAGCTATCTGCTTATATTGGTATTGATAAAGATATTTGCGAAAAAAGAATAATTCAACTTTTAACTTGGGCCGAAAAAGTAAATATTGAAAGTGCTAAAGCAAGAAAAAAAGAAACAATACTTCCTTTTAAGTTACATCAATTTATTTCTCAAACTGGTTACGTTTATCTAACTCTTCAAAAACCAAGCGACCGATTTATTACACTGAGTCCAAATCCATTTGTAAAACTTGACGGTCACGAAAACGATGTCCCTGTTTTTGAAACTGTATTCAGTAGAATTAGCGGACAGGAATTTTTATGTGTAAGAAAAGATTATGCTTCTGATGGTCAAAAATTAATTTTTAGGGGTTTTAACGACAATAAAAATCCAAGAAATGTTGAAGACCTAAAAACGAATGATGGAAAAAAGACCACTAAACGAGCACGAACACAAGATGAGTATAAAGATGGATATATCATTTTTGAGAAGGAAGGAAATCTCCTAAACATAAACGAGTACATGGATATCCTTCCTTCAGCATGGATAACAAAATCAGGTAAGATAGAAAGTTCAAAGGAGTTTTTCTTACCAACCGAAATTTATGTAAAGGTAGATGGATCGTTTTCTGAAACTCCAAATGGTGGAGAAAAAGCATGGTTCCTTGCGGCACAACTGCTTTATGATCCAACATGCGGCATTATTTATCAAGAGACAAAGTTGAGCGAAAAAACAAAACTAATTTCTCTTGGTAACGAAGGACGTTCTACGTCCACAACTTTATTAACCTTACAAACTTTACTCGCATTGCATCGACATGGCAAGCCATTGAAGGAGCAAAAGTTAATGAGTTTTACTGATAACAGACAAGATGCATCATTACAAGCCGGACACTTTAACGATTTTATACAAGTAGTTCAGTTACGATCGGCAATTGAAAAAGTACTAAGTTCATCAAATGAACCAATAAGTATTAATGATTTAATTTATAAAGTACAAGACGCGTTGCGTTTAAATGAGGAAGATTACGCGTTAAACCCATCACCAAATCCTCAAATACCTAATGAAAATAATAAGAAAGCGCTTAGAAGTTATATTAGCTATCGAATTATTCAAGACTTGAAGCGTGGCTGGAGATATGTGTTACCAAATCTAGAACAAACTGCACTACTTGAAATTACATATGAGAACATAGATAAATATTGCTCAGAAAATATTCATTGGACGCAAATTTCACTATTAGATAATTTTGATGCCAATGCAAGAAAAGAATTTGTCACCCAGGTTTTAGATTACTTCAGAAATATTTATGCTGTAGATTTTGAAATGCTCCGTTACGACAATCGTTCAAGAGTTCAAGATGAACTGAATAATATCTTGAATAAAGAAAAATTATGGTCACTAGATAAGGGAGAAAAATTAGAGGTTCCAAATTGTTTATCTGCCTTTGGAGCAGATAAAGGGCCGCGCGAAACTTTTATTCAAAGTATTGGACCATCAAGTCGTTTAGGTAGATATGTTAAACATGAATTCAGAAAGGCAGATTTAACTCAACCATCAAAAGATGAATACGAAGAATTTATCATTAGCCTTCTCGATAAGTTACAAGAGCTACATTACTTAAGAAAAGAAAATATTAAGGCGGAGAAGGGTGATAAAGACGCTTATCAATTGATATTATCATCTGTCCTTTGGAAAAAGGGCGATGGTGTAAAAGTTAAAATAGATAAAACTTCTTATATAACACTCGAAGGCGAAACGACTGTAAAGCCTCACACCTACTTTCAAAAGTTATACGAATTAGATTTTACAGCATTACCTAAATCTTATGTTGCTGCTGAACATACGGGTCAAATAAATAACGACCTTAAAATTAAAAGAGAACAGCAATTTAACGATGCAAAAGAGTTGAGTGCTTTGTATTGTTCACCAACAATGGAATTAGGTATTGATATCTCATCTTTGAACATTGTTCACATGAGAAATATACCTCCTGGGCCTGCAAATTATGCTCAGCGAAGTGGTCGTGCTGGAAGAAGCGGACAATCTGCACTTGTATTTGCATATGCTTCTAAAGTATCGCCACACGATAAACATTATTTTGCCGACCCAGTTAAAATGGTTTCTGGCATTGTACAAGCTCCACGAATTGATTTAACGAATGAAGAATTAATTCGTTCGCACATAAATGCAAATGTTCTTTCTTTTTTAAATGCTGAAGAATTTGGGCCATCTTTAATGGAATTAGTTGACATAGGTGGAAAAACATATAGACTAAAAGCTAATATTAAGGCCAAGTATCAAGATGTTATTGATAGTAATTATTTAAAAATATTAGCCAATGCCAAGGAAGTAATTCAAGGTATTAAATTAGATGAAACTACCTGGTACAACGAAGAATGGTTAAAGAAAGAAGTAAAGACTGTTCCTGAAAAATTAGAAAATGCTTTAAATAGATGGCGAAGAATGTATTTAGATGCATTACGTCAAATGAATGAAGCGCATGAAATAAAAACGAGTCCAATTATTAAAGATGCATCTATGAAAAAAGTTGCTGATCGTTCTTATTGGTTAGCTGAAAATAGATTAAAATTATTATTGAACCAATCTGACTCTGGTAAAAATTCTTCTTTGTCTGAGTTTTATACATTCCGTTATTTGGCTTCTGAAGGCTTCTTACCCGGTTACAACTTTACAAGATTACCAATTCGTGTATTCCTTGGTGGTAAAGATAAAAACGAGGCGATATCTCGACCTCGATTTATTGGATTAGAAGAATTTGGACCGAACAATATGATTTATCACAATGGTGGTAAATACAAAGTAAACCGCATAACACCTTCTGATGTATCGCTTCAACTTTCAAAATTAAAAATATCAAAGGATACAAATTATGCGTTTTTAAATGAAGAAGGTGTTGGTAAAAATCAAGATCCAATAACCGGCTCTCAATTTACAGCCAGCAATATGGATTTGCTTCAGAATCTTTTGGAGTTGGAAGAAGCTCAGTCTGAAAACTCGGAGCGCATATCATGTATGGAAGAGGTAAGAACGCGTGAAGGTTATGAATGCGAACTTTACTTAAACACAACCGATAATTTAATAGATGCCTCAAAAATAAAACTAACTCTTGATGGACAAGAATTAATGAAGTTGTTTTATGCCCCATCTGCAAACATTATTAAGTTAAACAGAAAATGGAATCGTGGACTTACTGATGGATTTGATATTGGCTCAAAGTCAGGTTTCTTTAAAACAAAAAAACAAATTGAAAAACCAAGTCCAGAAGACCCTCCTCAAAACGTAATGTTATACACTTACGATACTTCTGATGTACTTTACATACAGCCAATAAAATCTTTATCATTAACTGACGAAGGAGTTATTACTATGCAGTATGCATTTCAAAAAGCAATTGAATTATACTATAATATTGAACCAGTTGAAGTTGCTGCTATCCTTATGGGTAAAGGTGAAAATAAAAATATCATGATTTATGAATCTGCTGAAGGAAGCATTGGTGTTTTAAAAGATATTGCCAGAAACCCAGTAAAACTGCGTGAGTTATTTTTTAAGGCTTATGACATTTGTGGTTATGATTACGCAACAAAAACAGATAAATATCCTGAACGACCTAAAGCAAGTTATGATGACTTACTTTCTTATTACAACCAAAAAGATCATTCAATTATTGATAGACACAGCATTAAATTGGCATTAGAATTATTAATTGTTTCTAATCCGGATGATACGCAAGGTTCAACATACGAAGAGAAATACCAGGAGTTATTAGGCAAAGTGCATCATAGAAGTCCGGGTGAAAAAATATTATTAGACTATTTATTTGAAAACGGTTACCGTTTACCTGACTACACCAATCATAGAATGGAGCAGTTTTATGTTGAGCCTGACTTTGTTTATAAAGATGATAAAGCGTTAATATTTGTTGATGGTGGCGTACATAAAAAAACTGCAGTTAAAGCAAATGATTTAAAATTAAGAACAACCTTGAGAAATGCTGGATATGATGTATTAGTTTGGGATGATACTTCAGAATCTGTTGATGCCTTTGTTTCCAAAAGACAAGATATTTTTAGAAAAGTAAGATAATATGGTAAATGCAAATTTAAAGAAACCGGGAACTCTGGTAAAATTCAGAGGCAGACGTTGTGTGGTGCAACCAAGCACCGATAGCGAACTTATTCTTTTGAAACCATTAGGAGGCTCAGATGAAGAAATGATGGCTGTATTTGAGCCTGTTTTAGGACCTAACGATAAAATTGAATCTGATCAATTTGATAAACCATCTGTAGAAGATTTGGATAGCTTTATTACTGCTAAAATGCTGTATGATGCGGCTCGCCTTTCTTTTAGACAAGTTAGCGGACCTTTTCGTTGCATGGGCAAACTTTCTTTTCGTCCTCGTTCCTATCAGTTAGTGCCTTTAATAATGGCATTAAAGCAGCCAGTAACGCGTTTACTTATTGCTGATGACGTTGGGGTTGGTAAAACGGTTGAAGGACTTTTAATACTTCGCGAATTATTAGAACGTGGCGCAATAAAAACATTTGCTATTTTATGTCCTCCTCATTTATGCGAGCAATGGCAAAAGGAATTAGCTGATAAACTAGATATTGAAGCGGAAATTATTCGTTCAAGTTCTGTAGCAAGTTTGGAGCGCAAAATTGTTGGAGATGATACGCTAAATGTTTTTAATTATTATCCTTATCAAGTTGTTTCAATCGATTATGCAAAGGGAGATAAAAAGAGACCAATATTTATTAAAGATGCGCCTGATTTAATTATTGTTGATGAGGCGCATACGTGTACAAAAAATTTGGATCACCAAAAATCAAGTCAAAAACAACAGCGTTATGAATTGCTTGAACAGTTGGCTAAAAAGGATGGCCAACATTTTGTTATGCTCACTGCTACACCTCACAGCGGAAAGGACGGCGAGTTTCAATCATTATTAGGTTTATTAAATCCTGAATTTGAAAGTTATCAATTATACGATTTAACTGTTTCTGAAAAAAGAAAAGTAGCAGCTCATTTTATTCAGCGTAAACGCAAGAACATTGAAAAATGGTTGGATGAGGAAACTCCTTTTCCAAAACGTATTACCGAAGAGTTGCCCTATAAACTTTCTAAAGATTATGCCGCACTTTATGATAAAGTAATAAAGTTTATTTCAGGAATGAACATTAGCGATGTTTCTGAAAACAAAGCACGCATTAAACATTTTGCTGCATTAACTTTATTGCGTGGTGTTATGAGTAGCCCTAGGGCTGGTTCTACCATGTTGCAAAAACGTAAAACAAAGACTGATGCGTCTTCCGAATTAGAGTATAGCGATAATCCGGTAATTGAAAAATGGGATGATCAGCAAGACACTGAGCAAGTTGAAATAATTGACAATGCTGGTTTATCTCAAAAAGAAACAGATGTATTACATCAACTTTCCATTGAGATTGATAAACTTCAAGATCCTGCCAAAGATTTTAAAATAAAATTAGCAATAGATCAAATTAAAACATGGGTAGCTAATGGCCAAAGCCCAATTGTGTTTTGTCGTTTCATTGAGTCTGCCCTTTATTTTGAAGATCAATTAAAGAAACATTTGCCTTCAGGTATTGATATTCGCGCTATCACTAGTTTGTTAAGTGATGAAGAGCGCAGAGAGAAAATTGACGAGATGGCTAAAAATGCCAAACGTGTTTTAATTGCTACCGATTGTTTAAGTGAGGGTATTAACTTACAAGATAAATTTAATGCTATTCTGCATTACGATTTGCCTTGGAATCCTAACCGATTAGAACAACGTGAAGGACGCGTTGATAGATACGGACAGGTTGGTTGGATAAATAAAAAAGGCGAAGCCCAAAATACAATTGAGGTTCGCGTACTTTTTGGAGAAGACAATCCTATTGATGTGGTTGTGTTAAAAATTATTATTGAAAAAATACGTAACATTCAAAATACCTCAGGTGTAAGTATTTCAATTGCTGAAGATAACCGTTCGGTAATGGATAAAGTGTTGAAAGAAGTTATTCTTAACCCTGATAAAGCGCGCAATCAATTTGCAAAGCAAGTTAAAATTGATTTTGAAGAAAGCGAAGAGTTGTCTGAACTGGATATAGAATTAACCAATGAAATTGAACGTGCCAGAGATAAAGCAGAAAAGATACGATCCATATTTGCACATGAGAGCATTATGCCTGATGATGTAAAAAAGGATTTGAAAGAAGTAGATGATGCAATTGGCGATGTAAAAACATTAGAAAATTTTGTTTTACAATCGGTTAGTTTATTGGGTGCTAAAGTTGAAAAACACAATGGTGGCTATGTGTTTTATCGTCAAAATATGGATGCTTGGATTGCAGAGTATTTAGGGCATGGAGATAAAATTCATATTTCATTTGAATCGCCTACTCCAACTGGTTATCGCTATATTGGAAGAAATCACCGTTTTGTAGAACAATTATGTCATCGTGTTATTGCTAACTCTTTAGATAAAAACAGAAAAGATAAACGCGCTGCAAGGGCTTCTGTTTTTAGTACCGATGAAGTGAATACGCAAACAACTTTAATTCAGTTCAGAGTTCGTAACGTTATTCGTGAAGTTGGAAAACAGCACGAAATGGTTAGCGAAGAAATGTTTTTGTGGGGCTATAAACAAATAGATAGCGGCATAGAAGCATTAGATATAGATGAATGTAAAAGACTTCTTAATACTGCCAATGCTATTGATATCAGTGAAACTCGTCAGAAACTATTATTTGAAACAGAATTAAAACACTTTGAAGAATTGCATCCTGATTTTATAAAAGTGGTCGAAGATCGTAGCAATGAATTAGTAGCAGCACACATGCGTTTTGCAAAATATTTAGGCGCTAAACGTTTTGAAGCCGTAACCCCAGTTTTACCTCCTGATATTTTAGGTGTTTATGTATTAATTCCTAATCCAAAAATTTAACAAAACATGAATTTCCCATCCATAGATATACAAGGTTCTATCCTTTCTGCTGAGCTGCTGAGTAAAATTCGTGCTGAGCAAGCCAATTTTCAGTTGGATGCAAACTTTAATTCTGCTTATAAAAAGGGGCAAGTTAAAGATGAAATTAGTTTGGCTTGGCAAGACACCAAGGCGCAATGGACGATCTTTAATAACAAACTAAAACGCTTAAAAGAAGGTGAAACCGGAGCTACTGAAACTCGTCAGTTTTGGATCATTCCTTTATTAGCCAATTTTGGTTACGATTTTCAATTTTTAAAATCGGCAGAAGAATTAAACGGTAAATCGTTTTGGATTAATTTTCGCGAACAAAACATTGGTGGTTTCCCCTTATACATTGCAGGTTTTAACGAGAGTTTAGATAAGCGGCCTGAAAATAAATCTCTGCGAGTTTCTCCACACGCATTGGTGCAAGAGTATTTAAATTACAGCGAGCATTTATATGGTTTGGTTACCAATGGTAAGCAAATTCGCTTATTGCGTGATGCAAGCCGTTTAACGCGTTTAAGTTATGTAGAGTTTAACCTAGAAAAAATCATGGAAGAGGATTTGTATTCCGATTTTGTGATTTTATACCGTTTACTGCATATAAGCCGTATGCCCCAAACTGGTGATGGCGGAGCAGAAAGCATTATTGAAAAATACCATCAGGAAGGTTTAGAGGCCGGTGCAACCATTCGT
>JBIIKZ010000019.1:0-32129 GCA_044232905.1 Crocinitomicaceae bacterium | reverse complement strand
TAAATTAATACTTATTTTATATTATTAACAAATAAAATAGTTTTTTAAAAAAACGACTTTAAAACAAAAAATTCATTTATATTTGTTTTTCAAAAATGAAAACAATATTCCAATGGAAAAAATAAAAAATAGATTTTCAGATACTGAATTACAGGAGTTTAAGGATTTAATTTTAGCTAAATTAAAAGAAGCAGAACACGATTACTCCTTATTAAGTAAGTCCCTTTCTTTATCGGATGATCATGGAACAGATGATACCGGACGTACGTTCAATATGATGGAAGACGGTTCGGAGACATTGTCTCGTGAAGAAGTTGCACAATTAGCTGCGCGTCAAGAACAATTTATCCAAAATTTACGTAACGCATTAGTGCGTATCGAAAATAAAACCTATGGAGTATGTCGTGAAACAGGTAAATTAATTCAAAAAGAACGTCTACGTTTAGTTCCACATGCTACCTTAAGTATTGAAGCTAAAAACATTCAGAAATAATATGTTTCGTAAAAAATTAATCATTGTAGGGGCTGTAGTGGCCCTTATTTTGTTTTTAGACCAAGCGATGAAAATTTACATGAAATCATCGATGGTTGCGGCTGCTGAACCGATTAATCTTCTTGGTTCATGGTTGCGTTTACAATACATCGAAAATCCAGGAATGGCTTTTGGCACCACTTTCGGTAGTGGTATGCTTGCAAAATTATCCTTAAGTATTTTTAGAATTATTGCAATCGGAGGAATTGCTTGGTATTGGGTAAAACAAGCCAAAGAAAATGCGCGTATCGAATTTTTAATTGCCGTAGGCTTCATCTTTGCTGGTGCTTTAGGAAATTTGATCGATTCTATGTTCTACGACTTTATTTTCCCTTTTGATGCGTGTTCTGGTTACAACCAATTTCCTGGATCAGGAGTGAAGGCTATTTGTAATTATTTCGGAACCAATCCAGTAGAAGTAGAAGTGCGCCACCAAGGGTTTTTACTCGGAAATGTAGTAGATATGTTTCAATTTAATGGTACTTGGCCAACTTGGGTGCCATTTCTTGGAGGGAAAGAGATGTTTCCAGCGATTTGGAATTTAGCAGATGGTTCCATAACCATTGGTGTTATCATGGTGTTATTTCGTCAGCGCACCTATTTCCCAAAAGTAAAAAAGGAAGAAGTCACCGAATCTACTGAAGAATAATCCATACAACGATGTTACTTGCTCCTGGTGCAAAAGGTTGGATAACCAAATACGAAGATTTACTCAACAAAGGGGAAATTATTGTTTCGGTTGAAAAGCCCAAAGGTTTAAGTGTAGAGCATTTTGCACATTTACATCTTTCACAGTCGGGTATTGTATTCGGATTTCCAACAGATGTGTTATTCGCTACAGAAGTGGATGGCAATTCGTGGACTACCGAAGAAAAATTAACCTTACTCTTGTTTGAATCCCACCTGTTTATCTTTGTGTTAAATGGGGGAGATGCGGTACAAGACTTTGATAATTTTATCGCTTCTTTACTCGCATTTTATGGTAAACATAATGCACCTACAATCAGTAAATTAATGAGGTTTTTCAAAAAAGAATCTTCGGTCGAAAAATTGGAGAATATTTTAGAAAAACGAACAGATATAAAACTAAATTTATTAGAAAATGCCTTGTGGGTGAATTATTTAAGTAATTCATTTGTGTATTTAGATGTCATTTTATACCACGAGTATATCAAAACGAAAAAAACGATTGTAGAGTCTAATTACGAAGAATTAGCACTCGATGTTCTTAAAACAATTGTATTTACTGGCTATTCCGATGGGGAAATTCAACCTTCCGAAAGAGCAATGTTTGACGTGTTTTTGGCCTCTGCAAACCTACACGAACACCGAAAAAAACAAGCCTTATATTATGTAAAGAACGGAGCATCCTTAACTGATTTGTCTGCTATTTTTTCCCATATCTGGTTATTTAAACGTTTCCTCATTGATATTTCTGTACTTACTATTTATACCAACCAAGAAACTTTAGTACATGAAAAAGAATTTTTATTGAAATTCTGTGATTTCTTGCACATACCACGGGAAGAATTAAACGAAACCATTGTTTCTATCGAACAATTTGTATTAAACCATACCGACAAAATATCCTTTCTACAAAATAAAAATGCGGTAGAACATTTATATGGCAATGTCTCGAAACGATGGATTAAAATTTTAGGAAGAAATAAAGATAAATTAGCATTAGAATTAAAACAGAGCAAAGAATTGGTATTGCTAATTAAAAAATCTACCATCCAAGAATTAACAAAAGAGGAGAAGGAAAAGGTGAAAATGCAATTTCTGGATTTGTTAAAGACGATGCCTGCAATAACTATTTTCATGCTTCCTGGAGGGTCGTTATTATTGCCAATTGTACTCAAAATAATTCCTGATTTAATTCCTTCTGCATTTAGAGATAATGAAATTGAAGATTAAAATGAAAAACATAACGATTCTATTTGCTTTTATAGTTTTCCTTAGCTCCCAGCTTGTATTCTCCCAAGAAATTCGAAGTATAGCTTCCTTACCAAATGCTATTGAAGAATCTTCCGGACTAGTATTCTATAATGACTCCATCTTAATCACCCATAACGACAGTGGAGATAAACCAATTCTTTATTTTATCAATTTAAAAGGTAAATTAGTAGATCAAGTATTGATTGAAAATGCAAATAATGTAGATTGGGAAGATTTGTGTGCCGATGGCAATGGAAATTTATACATAGGAGATATTGGGAACAATAACAACGACCGTCGAGAATTAAAAATATACAAGGTTTCCTTGAACAATTTACGTGCTAAACAGAAAGTAATTGCAGAAATAATTACTTTCACCTATGATGATCAACAAGCATTTCCACCTGCAGATTCTTCCTTGAATTATGACGCAGAGGGACTAGCGTTTCACCAAGATTCTTTGTTGATTTTTACCAAATGTCGCGCAAATCCTTTTAATGGATATTCTTTTTGTTATAAAATTCCTACGACACCAGGTACCTACAAAGCACACAGAAGTTTTCAATTGTATATCGGCAACAATGGGTTTACAAAAGACGCGGTAACTTCTGCTTCCATTTGTAAAAATAGTTTGTATCTATTAACCTATAATCGTTTTTTGATTTATCAATTGATACAAGGAAAATGGACCTATAAAGAACAGCATTATACCAAACCATATTCTCAGAAAGAGGCAATAACCACTAAAGATAATCGTACGATATACCTAACCGATGAAGTACAAAAAATAGTAGGAGGCGGTAAATTGTATAAAATGGAAGTTAAATGAATGAGCAACTACGAATAAGCGATTTTGAGGCGGTAATTTTTGATATGGATGGAGTTCTAATAGACTCTGAACCAGTTTGGAAAATCGCGATGGGGGAGGTATTTCATGCTGTTGGATGTCCATTAACAGTCAAAGATTTTCAACATACCGTTGGTTTACGAATTGATGAGGTGATTGCGTTTTGGTACAAACATTCTCCTTGGGAAAATGGTACGCCACAAGAAGTCGAACAACGAATTGTAGCCAAAATGGTGGAATTAATTACCGCGCAAGGGAAACCGCTGATAGGTGTAATAGAAACCTTACAATTTTTAAAAAATCTAGGACTAAAGATTGGCTTAGCTACTTCTTCGTATTCGGTGTTAATTGATTGTGTGTTAGAAACTTTAGCAATAAAACCTTTTTTCGATTTTACCCATTCTGCAGAGCATGAATCGTATGGTAAACCGCATCCAGCTGTGTACCTAACAACCGCAGAAAAATTAGGGGTCAATCCGTTAAAATGTCTAGTTATCGAAGATAGTATCAATGGCGTTATTTCCGGAAAAGCAGCGCGTATGCAGGTAGTTTGTATTCCTGAAAAAACCCATTCTCCAAATCCTAAATTAATCCTTGCAGATTATACTTTTGATACGATGGAGGAGATGTTACTGGCGCTTAAAAATTCTTAAACGTTTTTACTAATTTTACATAAAATCTACACGTTGTATGCTCTTAGAAATCCAAGATAAAATCGTCTCTTTAGACTTATTTGAAAAAAAATTTGTGTGTGACCTAAGTGCGTGTAAGGGTGCATGTTGTATCGAAGGAGATTCTGGAGCACCATTGACCTTTGAAGAAGTTTCGATAATAGAGGATAATCTAGAAGCTATTAAACCGTATATGCGTCAAGAAGGATTAGATGCAGTGGAAGAAACAGGAGTGTTCTATATGGATTGGGATAACGAACCAGTGACGACATTAGTGAATGAGAAAGAATGTGCATTTGTTGCCTTTGACGCTCAAGGAACAGCCTTATGTGCCATTGAACAAGCGCATAAAGATGGAAAGTTAGATTTCAAAAAACCTATTTCCTGTCATTTATACCCAATTCGTGCAAAGAAATTTAAAGAATTTGAAGCCTTAAATTATAGTTCATGGGACATTTGTTCACCTGCTTGTGCGTGTGGAGAACAGTTAGATGTGAAGGTATATAAGTTTTTAAGAGAACCTATAATTCGCGCGTATGGCAAAGAATTTTACCAAGAATTAGAAGTGGTAGATAAGGATATCGAAGAACAAAAGAAAAACGGGGAATTTCCACAAGGATAATTCTATCTTTTTTTCAATTTAATTGGATTTCTACGTGTGTCAAAAACATGTGTAATTAAGATGTACTCCTCTTTAATTATGTAAATTATTTTATTATGGTTATAGATTAGATATCTAAAATCTTCTTCATAATGAGACAGTAATGGTTCAATTTGACCTAAATACAATCCCAATTTTAGGGAGTTTGAAGCATAGATGATATCATTAACAATTTGTTTTGCTACTTTATTATTGGAAGTTTTCAGATAAAATTGAAATATAATTTCTAAATCTTTTTCAGCAGAATAAGACCATTTGATTAACATATTACCACTTTTTGATTTTTTCTATCAATGCTTCTTGTGTGATAAGTTTGTCTTCTTCGATTTCTTGACGGGTTATTAAAACACGATCAATTATTTCCTTATCACTTAAAGTAGGATAATTAACAATTTCATCTTCTATTACATTAACAAAATCTAAAGACTTAACATATTCCATAAAAGCAAGTACTTTAGGGTTTGTAGAGTCGGTTATATGAAGAGTGAAGGCCATAATTTCTATTTTAATCAAATTTACAAAATAGATTATTTTTTTCAAAATATTTTAAGGCTTTACTTTTTGATATTCTAAACCAAAAGGTATAACTTTGTTTTAACTTAAAAACAAAATTATGGCCGAAGTACAAGCAGGATTAGAAATTCAAGAAATATTAGATCAATTAGGAATTGAAGCTACAAATAGTGGTGCTTCCACAGGTAGTTTCTGGTATGAAACGAAAGGGGAAACCATTGATTCTTATTCTCCAGTAGATGGAAAATTAATTGCATCCGTTACTGCTGCAACTGAAGCAGAATACCAAAAAATTGTAGACAAAGCGCAAAAAGCGTTCAAACAATGGAGACAAGTTCCTGCACCGAAACGTGGTGAAGTTGTTCGTCAATTAGCAGAGAAATTACGTGAATATAAAGAACCACTAGGAAAATTGGTTTCTTACGAGATGGGTAAATCCTTACAAGAAGGGTTAGGGGAAGTACAAGAAATGATTGACATTTGTGATTTCGCAGTAGGTTTATCCCGTCAATTATATGGTTTGACAATGCATTCAGAGCGTGAAGGACATAGAATGTACGAGCAATACCACCCACTTGGATTAGTAGGTATTATTTCAGCATTCAATTTCCCAGTAGCAGTTTGGAATTGGAATACCGCACTAGCTTGGGTATGTGGAGACGTTTGTATTTGGAAACCATCCGAAAAAACGCCGTTAACTGCAATTGCATGTCAAAAAATTACGGAAGAAGTATTTACAGATAACGATGTGCCAGAAGGAGTATCTAACCTTATTATTGGTGGCGCTGAAATCGGAAAATTATTGACTGCAGATACGCGTGTTCCTTTAATTTCTGCAACTGGTTCAACGCGTATGGGTAAATCTGTAGGGGAAGTCGTAGGTGCTCGTTTAGGAAAATCCTTATTAGAATTAGGTGGTAACAATGCAATTATTATCACGCCAACTGCAGACTTAAAAGTTGTGGTTCCTGGTGCTGTTTTTGGCGCTGTTGGTACTGCTGGTCAACGTTGTACTTCTACACGTCGTTTGATAATCCATGAAGATGTATATGATGTTGTTCGCGATGCAATTGTGAAAGCATATGGTCAATTAAAAATCGGAAATCCATTAGATACAAATAATCACGTTGGACCTCTTATTGATAAAGATGCGGTTACTGCATACGAACATGCATTGAAACAAGTAGTTGCAGAAGGTGGAAAAGTATTAGTTGAAGGGGAAGTTCTTTCTGGAGAAGGATATGAATCTGGATGTTATGTTCGTCCAGCAATTGCAGAGGCAAGTAACTCCTTTAAAATCGTGCAACATGAAACATTTGCTCCAATTTTATATTTAACAAAATATTCGGGAGGTGTAGAGAATGCAATTGAATTACAAAATGCAGTTCCACAAGGTTTATCTTCTGCAATAATGACCAACAACTTAAAAGAAGCAGAAGCATTTTTAGCAGCTTCTGGTTCGGATTGTGGTATCGCAAATGTAAATATCGGTACTTCTGGTGCTGAAATTGGTGGTGCTTTCGGTGGTGAAAAAGAGACTGGAGGTGGACGTGAGTCTGGATCAGATGCTTGGAAAGTATACATGCGCCGTCAAACAAATACGATAAATTATTCCGATAGTTTACCTTTAGCACAAGGGATTAAGTTTGATTTATAGTGAATTTATTATACTCTTTTTAAGGCGATTGCATAGCAGTCGCCTTTTTTATTTCTAAAACACCATCTTTTCCACAAATTGCAAGTCACATTACTTCGTATTGGTTCGCATTGGTTCTGGTTAGTCGCGACTAACCCCTCACTCGTCACTCGTCACTCGTCACTCACCACCTCATTTTCTTCATTTGTCGATTATTTCCTAGGTAAATATTCTTTCAAGTATTTAATATTTATCTTTGTTCTCGATAATTCATATATTTTTTACTAATTAATTGTAAATAAATGAAAAACAGCATATTATTACTCTTTATATTGCTTATAACCTACGGTGCAAAATCGCAGGTTTTAAACCTCGAGCAATGCATAAAAATGGCGGATACTGCCAATGTAACCATTCGAAATGCAAGGGTAGATGTAGCAATGAGTGCAAGTCAAATTGACGCATATCAATCTGCTTTATTACCAAAGATTTTCTATGCTGGAGATTACAGATATAACGCTGTAATTCCAGGACAGTTGATTCCAGGACAAATTGCAGGTGGGGCACCTGGAACATATGTAGCAGTGCAGTTTGGTGTTCCGGTAAATGTTAGTAATACTTTACAGTTAAACCAAGTTTTGTACAACCCGCAATTAAATGCTGCGATTAAAACATTGAAAATTAACCAAGAAGTTTCTGAAATTCAAGCAGGCTTGACAGAGCAAAACGTCAAGTACCAATTGATTCAAACCTATTATAATCTTCAAGCGATTAATAAGCAGTTAGCGTTTGTGCAAGAAAATAGTACGAACATGGACAAAATGATTTCCAATATGAAAGCATTGGTGGAGCAGAAAATGGTGATTGCTACAGAGCTGGATAAATTGAATATTACACGTTTAACCTTAAAAAATCAAGAACAAACACTTATTTCAACCAAGGAAAAGACAGAAAATTATTTGAAATTAATGATTGGAAAATCAATAAACGACAAAGTGGAATTTCAACAAGAAGGTGCTATCCAACATTCTATTTTAAATGAAGTTAAAACGATTAATGCACGTGAAATACAATTACTCCAGGCGCAACAACGCTTGAATATTGTAGAAAAAAAAGGGATCTCAATGGCATATTTACCAGTGCTATCCATGTATGGTACGTATTTATATAGCTATAACTACCGTCCTGAAAATTCTTTTGGAAAAGGAATTAATGGAGCATTTGTAGGATTAAAATTGGATTGGACACTTTTTGATGGCTTTGAAAAACACCATAAATTGAAAGTCAATAACTTTCAGCGTGCTAAAATGGAAGATCAATTATACTATTCCAAAAAACAATTGGATGTGAACATCATTAACGCACAAAAACAAGTGGAGATCCAAAAACAATCCTTACAGATTTCACAAGATCAATTAGTGTTGGCGGAAAAAATCCAAAAACAAGCAAAATTCTCGTTCGAACAAGGAGTAATAAGTTCGAATGATTTATTGAAAAGTGAGAATGATTTGTATCAAGCACAAACAAATTTAGTAGTAGCATATGTGCAATTACGCCAAGCAGAATTAGAAGTTTTAAAATTAACCGGAAATATAAAATAAGATGAATAAGAGAGTATTAACTATTATTGGTATTGCGATTGTATTAGTGGTAATAAGCGTTGTTAAACTAAAAAGTAACAAACAAAAAGTGCAAGCGAAATTATACATCCACGATACTACAACCGCGATTTTAGTAAATGTAGCAAAACCTAAATTTCATTCCTTCGAAAATTCATTCTCGTATTTAGGGACCTTCGATCCCAATAAACAAAACTTAATTGGTTCGGATGTTGCCGGAAAAATCATTCGTATGAATGTGCAGGATGGAGATAAGGTTTCTAAAGGACAAATTTTAGCAAAGTTAGACGATGAAATGTTAGAATTACAATTGGAAAATGCTGCAATTCAAGTAGAAAGTCAAAAAAATGATGATGCTAGAAACAATTTTCTAATCAAAGAAAACGCGATTACTGGTGTGCAAAATGAAAAAACAAAACTGGCACTTAAAGCTGCGGAAGCAAATTACAAACTAATCAAAAAACAATTTAAAAATACGGCAATTGCATCTCCTTTTTCTGGGGTTATCACCAAAAAGTTAGTGGATCTTGGTAGTGTTATCGGAATAGGAACTCCTCTTTTTGAAATTACAGATATTTCTTCTGTGAAATTAAGTATTTCGGTCCCTGAAAGAGATGTGCTTAAATTCAAAGAAGGACAAAAAGTAATCATCAATGTAGATGTGTATGATAATTTAGATTTTCAAGGTACAGTGTCTTCCATCGGTGTGAAAGCGGATGCGAGCCACAATTTTAAAGTAGAAATTGCAGTTAGAAATTCTGGTAAAAACCGTATTATGGCAGGAATGTATGGCTCGGTTAAATTAGCAAATGCAACAGCTAAAAATGCACTATCTATTTCCCGTAAAGCATTAGTAGGTTCTACCAAACATCCACAAGTATATGCCGTTCGTAATGGAAAAGCTAAATTAATTTCGTTTACTGCTGGTACAAGTGATGCTGGATTTATCGAGGTGGTAGACGGATTATCGGCGACGGATGTTATAATAGTGAAAGGACAAATTAACTTACAAAATAACTCAAACGTACTTATTAAATAATTTAGTGTCATGACTATTACGGAAATTGCCATAAAAAGACCTTCCTTAATTATTGTAATTTTTACAATTCTTATTGGAGGAGGTATGCTAAGTTATAAGCAACTTAGTTACCAATTATTGCCTGACTTTTCACCCCCTTTATTGACGATTACTACACCTTATCCTGGTGCTTCGCCTTCCATTGTGGAAAGTCAAGTTTCAGAACCAATGGAAGATGCATTGAGTGGTTTAGAGGGGATTAAAGAAGTAACTTCTTTTTCATTAGAAAATGCTTCAATGGTTTTGTTGGAATTCGAAAATGAGACAGATATAGAACAAGTAATGCAAGATGCACAGCGAAAGATTGAAGGCTTGAAAAAGAACCTTCCGGATGACGCTGAAACTCCTGTAATTTCTAAAATTGAACCAAATGCTTCCCCAGTTCTTCAAGTAAGTGTAACTGCCAAAAATGTAGAAGATCGTGTTTTCTTTGAATTAATGAAAGAAGATATTTTACCGATGCTGAAGCAAACGAAAGGTGTAGGTGAAATAAATGTTCTAGGTGGAGATGAGCGAGAAGTACGTGTGAATATTGATAAACAAAAAGCAAAATTAGCAGGACTTTCACTAGTTGCTATTAATCAAGCGATTGCCTCTGCAAACATCGAATTCCCAACAGGTAAAGTAAAAGATTTAAACGAACAAATGACAGTTCGCTTGGCGGGGAAATATAAGACAGTTTCGGAATTACAAAATTTGGTGTTAGGTTCGAATGGATCTTCTACCATCAAATTAAAAGATGTAGCAGAGGTGTACGATGGTATCAAAGACCAATTGACTATCAGTAGGTATAATGGAATCAACGGTATCGGTTTACGTATCAAAAAACAATCGGATGCAAATGCAGTTATCCTTTCTAAATTGACACAAGAGAAATTTAAGTCTTTGGAGAAAAAATATAAGAAAGAAGGCTTAAAATTTGAAGTTGCAACAGACACTTCTGTACCTACCATTCAAGCCGTAGATGCTGTATTCCATGATTTAGAATTAGCAGTTTTCCTAGTGGCTATGGTAATGATTCTTTTCTTACATAGTTTGCGTAATGCATTTATCGTATTGGTTTCTATTCCGGCTTCCTTGATTTCTACATTTATTGCGATGTATTTATTGGGGTATACCTTAAACTTGATGACCTTGTTAGCAATGTCCTTGGTAATTGGTATTCTCGTGGATGACTCGATTGTGGTGTTGGAGAATATTTATCGCCACCTTGCTATGGGGAAGGATAAACGTCAGGCCGCATTAGATGGACGAAATGAAATTGGATTTACAGCGCTTGCTATTACTTTTGTGGATGTCGTGGTATTTACACCGGTAGTATTTGTTCAGGGAACAATTTCGGATATCCTGCACCAATTCTCCATCGTGGTTGTAATTTCTACCCTGATGTCTTTATTTGTATGTTTTACATTAACACCATGGTTGGCTTCTCGTTTTGCAAAAGAAACGGTGTTGAAACATTCAAATCCTTTACACCGAATTTTGATGTGGGTGGAGCGTAGAATTACCATTTTTACAGATCAGTATGTATTGTTCGTAGCTTGGGTATTGAAACATAAGTTAATAACGCTTGTTGGTATTTTACTCTTGTTTGTTGCAACTGGCGCAGTGATGTCAACAGGTATTGTTGGACAAGAATTCGTAGCACAAGGAGATCAAGGAAAATTCATGGTCAAATTGAAATACGACAAGAGTACAACTTTTGAAGAAAATAATGCTACAACCTATGCCATAGAGCAGTTTATTCTAGCACAAAAAGATGTTAAAATGGTTTTCTCCAATGTTGGTGGGCCAAGTGCAGGTATGGGTGCTGCTTCTTTCGGGAATGAATCGCGTTCTGAATTAACGGTTAAGTTAAATGATCATGTACAAGATCAATTTCCAACAGCCGAATATATGAGTAAAATACGGGAGAAAATTGAACATAAATTCCCAGGAATCGAAGTGAAAGCAATCAATATTGGAATGGTTGAATCCGAAGAAGCTCCTATTGAAATCTTCCTTTCGAGTAATGATACGGATTTGTTAATGGAAGAAGCAAGACGTTTAAAAGCAGCGATATTATTAATGCCTGGAGCGAAAGATCCAACAATTTCAACAGATGATATTACTCCGGAAATTCGTGTAGAATTAGACCGCGAGAAAATGGGACAACTAGGTTTACCTATTGCCGTTGTTGGGATGCAGTTGCAAAATGCACTTTCTGGAAACTCTTCCTCTAATTTTTCTGAAAATGCAAATGAATACGATATTCGTGTGATGTTAGACCAAGGAGATCGTAAAAATATGGATGATATCAAAAACATGAGTTTTACTACTACGAAAGGAAATGTGGTAGAATTGGAAGAATTTGCAAATATTGTGATTGAAAATGGCTTTGGTTCTTTGGAACGTAAAAACCGTTTGAGTTCTACTACCATTCGTGCGTATGTACTTGGAACTGCTGGAGGAACGTTAGCACAAAAAATTAATGAATTCTTGGAGAAAGAACCACTAAATGAAAATGTAAAATTGACATGGGGTGGGGAAGTAAAACGTCAACAAGAAGGTTTTGGTGCAATGGGTACAGCAATGTTGATTGGATTGATTCTTGTTTACCTTATCATGGTTGCATTGTATGATAACTTTGTTTATCCATTTGTGGTATTATTCTCGATTCCTGTTGCATTAATTGGTGCTTTGTTAGCCTTAAATTTCTCTTCTTCCAACATCGGTATTTTCACCATGTTAGGGATGATTATGTTATTAGGTTTGGTTGCTAAAAATGCGATTTTGATTGTCGATTTCACCAATCATTTAAAACTAACCGGTAAAAATACAACAGAAGCTTTATTAGAATCGGTGAAAGAACGTATGCGTCCAATTTTAATGACAACAATCGCTATGGTGATAGGAATGGTTCCAATTGCAATAGCGAAAGGTTCTGGTGCAGAATGGAAGAATGGATTGGCATGGGTACTAATCGGTGGCTTATTAAGTTCTATGTTCTTAACAATCATTTTAGTTCCGATGATGTATTATGTTGTGGATGCCATTAAATTCAGAATTGAAAAACGTAAATAATTGTTTCGCTTGACTGGACACAAAAATATAAATTACAAAAGGGGCGCTAGCCCCTTTTGTATTTGGCACTTAATTTGATTAAATTAGAAATATGAATTTTTAAATTATTTCGTCATGAAAAAGATATTCCTTTTAGCCACTATTACTACTTTACTTTCTTTTACTACTGCAACCATAGATCCTATTTCTAGTGGTATTTCTGCTAAAGAATTACGTAAAATTGAAAATCAATCCTTCCGTGCAGGAGAACAATTAGACTATGTTATCCACTATGGGATTATAGATGCTGGAACTGCACGTTTAGAATTAAAAAAAGAAGATGCAAAATTGAATGGAAGGGAAGTTCTTCATAGCGTAGGAACAGGAAGAAGTTTAGGAGCCTTTGATTGGTTTTTTAAAGTGCGCGATAAATATGAAACGTATATCGATGAGGAAGGTGTATTTCCCCACGTGTTTAAGCGCGACGTAGATGAAGGAGGATATAAAATCAGCCAAGAATACAAATTCTACCAACATGTAAATGTCATCGATAATGGGAAAGAAAAAGTGAAAGACGCACCAAGTTATGTGCAAGATATGCTATCTTCTTTTTATTATGCGCGAACATTTGATTATGAAAAAGCAAAAAAAGGAGATGTGTTTGTGATTAATTCGTATGTAGACGAAAAAGTATTTCCGATAAAAATTAAATACAAAGGAATTAAAACTATTTCCATCCGAACTGGAAAATATAAATGTTATTTGTTCAACCCAGTAGTTCAAACGGGTCGTATATTCAAACACGAAGAAGATTGTAATTTCTACATTACAGCGGATGCAAACAAAATTCCATTATTAATCGAGGCAAAATTAATGGTAGGATCCATCAAAATGGAATTGAGTGCATACAAAGGATTGTTGGAACGCTTAACGAAGGTATAACATACCATCAATGGAGAAATGAATTGTTAAAGAATAGTTGTTAATTTTAGGGTTTAATGAAAACAGAATAATTAATATATCCGTTTTCAACCGTATTAATTTACTACTAACGCATATATAGAAATATGAAAAAATGGATTCCTCATCTATCGCTCTTAATTTGCTGTATGATTTGGGGAACCACATTTGTAGCAATCAAAAAAATCGCGCATTTAATTGACCCCTATTTATTAGCAACCTTACGCAGTTTGTTGGCGGTTTTAGTATTATTCCCAATACTGATAGTTACCAAAAAAAAGCATGTTTTTTTTAATAAAGAGGCCATAAATTATGGGTTTATTACTGGACTAATATTAGGGGGTATATATGTAATCCAAACAATAGGGATGCAATTTACAAGCTCGAACCATAGTGCGTTTATAACGAGTTCAGCAGTTATTATGGTTCCATTAATATTAGTGGTGTCAGGAAAACAAAAGTTACATTTCACACAAATAGCGTGTATTGTTTTAATCGCTTTCGGTTTATATTTTTTAACAAATCCCAAGAATAGTCAACCCTATAATGTTGGTGATATAATTACTTTTTTTGGTGCGATTGTTTGTGCTTCGCATATTATTTTATCGGGTCATTATGTGCGTAAAACAGAATTTTTAGGGCTAATTTTTTATCAGTTTCTATTCGCTACAATTATTTCCTTTGTTGGATTACTTATCAATAATAGAAGTAGTATTACGGATATTAATTTTTCTCCAACGGTTATTAATAACGTTTTATATCTTGGGTTTTTCGGAACATTACTTTGTTTTTTTGTAACGGTATGGGCGCAAAAGTTTGTGAGTACAATTACAACTGCAATGATTCTATCCCTCGAACCCATTTTTGCTGCAACTACAAGTTTTATCGTGTTTCAGGACAGCCTATCTTTGCTAGAAATCCTTGGTGGAATAGCAATTGTGCTAGGATTAATTACGTTTAATTTTTTAAATTCTAAATCCAGAATTGTTTCAAATTAAATGGCAATAAAAGAAGAAACAAATTACTGAAATTTCGCAATAACATTTTATATAAATTAATATATTAGTTTTTACTTAATTCAAGTGTAATATTGCAGTAACATCCTGATCAATTATAATATTTAACATTGCACTATTTTAAATAAAATTGGTGTCAAGTTTATGAAATATAACCTGTCTGAAAATTCAGAGATTTTGGGCTACAATAAAGCAAAATGGGCACTAGGTGTATTAGTTGGTTTATTAGCATTTGTTTTATATTTTAATACGGCTAATCATCAATATGTATTAGATGATTTTTCTATAATTTCAGAAAATACAGTAACAACTAAAGGTCTAAAGGCAATACCAACAATATTTCAAAATCATTATAGAGTTGGATATTATTTGATAGATGATGGGATTTATAGACCATTATCAGTTGCTATGTTCGCTTTAGAATGGGAGTTGTCTCCAAACAATCCCCATTTGAGTCATTGGTTAAACCTTCTCTTTTATGTGTTTACTGGTTGGTTGTTATTTATTACTTTATCTAAGTTACTAAAGAATTACAATCTTGTTATTCCATTTCTGATTTCAATAGTATTTATAGCACATCCTGTGCATACAGAGGTAGTGGCAAACATAAAAAGTAGAGATGAATTAATGGGTTTTTTCCTTTCAATCGCAAGTCTTTACTATTTGCTAAAATATTTTGAAAAAAATAAAATTTATTATTTGATACTTGTAAGTTTCCTGTTTTTTGGTGCTTTACTTGCAAAAGAAACAGCGATTACGATGATTGTATTATTTCCAGTTTCAACTTATCTTTTTATTAATCAATCTCTTAAAAAAAATATTTTGCCATTTGTTTTTCTTTTGGTACCAGTCATAATTTTCTTGTTTATTCGAAATGTCGTTTTATCTGAAAATGATACGACATATATGGTAACTCCTCTAGAAAATCTATTATTAGCTACTAATAATAGTCTAAGTCGTTTTGCGACTGAAATTAAAATAATGGGAGATTATATTTTATTATTGATTTATCCCGAAAATCTTTTATATGACCGCTCATATGGTCAAATTAAAATTGTAAATTTTTCAGATATTAAAGTTATTTTAACCCTGATATTACTGATTTTCTCTGGTGTATTCTGTTTTGTTAAAATTTTACAGAAAGATTTAATAGCCTTTGGAATATTTATTTTCCTACTTTCAATGACTTTGTTTAGTAATATTATTTTCACGATTGGTGTAGCAATGGCTGATCGATTTCTTTATTTTGCTTCCTTAGGTTTTGCTTTTATTGTGGTGATTTTATTAGTGAAAATTACAAAAACTAAATTAGACTTCGAAAAATATAAAAGTGTTTCAAATTTTTTTAGTGGTAATTTTAAATTATTACTTTTAACAGCTCCAATAATTTTATTTTATTCTTTTCGTACAATGGAAAGAAATAATGACTGGAAAGATAACTTTACACTTTTTTCAAAAGATGTAATTAAAATGCCAAATAATTCAAGAGCACATTCTTTTTATGCGAATGAATTAATTCGAACAGTTGCATTTAATGAAACCGATTCCGTTTTAAAGAAAAATTATTATTTGGAAAGTATAAAAGAATTTAAAAGAAGTATAGCTATTTATCCTAAGCAGTCTCCGGAAGTTTTTGAAGGAATTGGAACCGCTTACTTAAAAATTAATAAATTCGATTCCGCAGAATATTACTATAAAAAAGGACTAAAATTAGATCATACTTTAATTAAAAATTTAGGCGATTTATATTTTGCTAAAGGCGATTATAATAAAGCGATTTACTTTTATTTAAAACAAGTTAAAATTCTCCCACACAATTCTACGACTTGGTTGAATTTAGGTTTATCCTATGGAACTTTAAAAAAATATGATTTAGCGCTCGAAAATTTCTTGAAAGCGGATCAACTTCAGCCAAATGACTCACAGATTAATTTTTTCATCGCAACGGTGTATCAATTCAAAAATGATGAATTGAATTATCTTAAATATTATAATAGGTCTGTAGAATATTCAAAGTAGAATTTAATTGCTATTTTCTTTATTCGTTAATTTCCTAAATTTTTTAGAGCAGATGCAGCAAGGCGGATCTGATATAAAGTATAGGGAGAAAGATTCTTCTAAAGTAAACAACAATTTATCTAAAGAATAATTTTTTCTGAAAGGGGCTTTTTTAGTTTAGTTAACTATAATTATTGATCTACTATAATTAAAAACAAAAAAGCCTCACAATTTTGTAAGGCTTTGATTATTAAGTGGTCCCACCTGGGCTCGAACCAGGGACCACCTGATTATGAGTCAGGTGCTCTAACCAACTGAGCTATAGGACCATAATTCATTGCTGAATTATTTTGGTTTGCAAATATAAGAAGGAAACTCAAATAAGCAAGTTGAATGTTTAAAAAAATAGTACAAAGTGTGGTCCCAAATGGTCCCAAACCTTTAACTTTATTCGTATTTATTTTTCAATTCTTTAATTCTTATTACCCATGCAACCACCAAAAAAATGGAAAATGATGTTAATTACTTGGTTATTTGTTTACCCGGTGATTAATATCTTATTTCTAACTGTCTTTCCTTTTGTGAAAGATGCACATCAGTTGGTAAAAACATTAGTGCTTACGTTAATATTAGTACCATTGCTAGGTTTCTTTGTACCAAAATTGCATAAGAAATTTGATTCTTGGATTCGTAAATAATTTTATACTTTTATTCATATAGTTTTAGTAGGAAATAAAAGTTTTTCGTTTATTTTTGTAAAAAAACAAATTATGGCAATTTTAACGATTCCTGAAAAAAACATACAATTAACAGATTCATCTGTAATTAGAGCGTTTTTCCAAGAAAGAGGTGTCTTTTTTGATCAATGGCACTGTGATGTTGTGTTCGAAGATACAGCAACGGCAGAGGAAATTTTGCTTGCGTACGATAAAGACCTAAAACCATTTATGGAAGCAGGTGGGTATCAAACGGCGGATGTTATTTCCATTAATAAATTGACAGAAAACTACGATGCGATTCGCGCTAAATTTTTAGCAGAACATACGCATTCTGAAGATGAAATACGTTTCTTCGTCGATGGGAAAGGATTGTTTTGGTTTAACTTAGAAACAGAGCCTGTATTTAACTTGTTATGTGAACAAGGTGATTTAATTTCTGTTCCTGCAGGGACTAAACATTGGTTTGATGCAGGTCCTGAAAATCCATTTGTGAAAGCGATTCGTATTTTTATCGATATGTCCGGTTGGATACCGGAATATACTGGTTCCAAATTGGAAGAAAAATTCGCTGATATTACGGTGAAGAATGGATTGTAAAATTGCATACATGATTCTTTAACAAATTATTCATCCCTCTTAGGAGGGATTTTTTTATTTTTGAATACCTAAAGTTATTTTAATGTCCAAACCTATATTCATTCTTACTGACATCGAAGGAACAACAACTTCCGTATCTTTTGTGTACGATGTGCTTTTTCCTTATTTTAGACAAAACATTGAAAAAGTTCGGTCGTTGATAGATACTCCTGAAGTTCAAGCCATTTTTAAAGAAACAATCCGTTTAGCACAGGAAACTGAAAATAGAGCAATTGCTTCAAATGAAGAGGTAATACATACGTTAATGCGTTGGTCTAGTGAAGATAAAAAAATTACTCCTTTAAAAGATTTGCAAGGGATTCTTTGGAAAGAAGCATATGAATCAGGATTAATCCAAGGGCACGTTTACGAAGATGTTGCTCCGGCTTTAAAAACTTGGACAGCTTCAGGGATTAAATTAGGTGTATTTTCTTCTGGTTCGATTGCAGCGCAAAAATTAATCTTTGGGTATAGCGAGTCGGGTGATTTAACCCCATATTTTTCGGCGTATTTTGATACAACTACAGGTGGTAAGCGCGATGGAGAAACGTATATCAAAATCAGTCAAGAATTAAAAATGAAGCCTTCGGATATCTTGTTTTTATCGGATATCGTGGAAGAGTTAGAAGCAGCACAAAAAGCAGGCTTACAAACCATTCAATTGGTGCGCCCAGGAACAATTGCTAATTGGAAAAGCACCGTTTCTTCTTTTTCTGATATCCTCCTTACAGACGCGATGCTTCGCGTCTCCAAATAATACCTTGATCTCCATATCATCCATAACTCATAATTCATAACTCCTAATCCCACACCCTATGTCAAAATTTCGTACCATTTGGCCGACAGCCGACAACTACGTAGAAGTAATCGATCAACGTAAACTTCCACACGAATTCGTAACTGAAAAATTAATTACCTACAAGGACGCTGAGCTAGCAATCAAAGAAATGACAGTTCGAGGAGCCCCTTTGATTGGAGCAACTGCTGCTTATGGAATTTACCTTGCAGTACGTGAAATGGTAGAAAAAGAATTGGATGGCTCGTTTTTAGATCAGGCGTTTTCCGATTTACGCGCATCTCGACCAACTGCTGTTAACTTGTTTTGGGCATTGGATAAAATGCGCGAAGCTATGGATAATGCCGATGATTTCTTAAAAACTGCATGGGAAGCAGCGGCAGCAATTGTAGAGGAAGATGTGGAAACGTGTCGTATGATCGGTGTACATGGTTTACCACTTATTGAAGAAATTGCGAACCGAAAAAATGGGGAAGTAGTTAATATTTTGACCCATTGTAATGCGGGAATGCTGGGATGTGTAGAGTGGGGGACAATAACCTCCCCAATTTACCAAGCGATTCAAAAAGGAATCAAAGTGCATGTTTGGGTAGATGAAACACGTCCTAGAAACCAAGGTTCAAATTTGACTGCATATGAATTAACACGTCACAATGTACCTCATACACTTATCGTAGATAATGCGGGTGGTCACCTCATGCAGCATGGCATGGTCGATATGGTGATTGTTGGTACAGATCGTACAACACGTCAAGGAGATGTAGCAAACAAAATCGGAACCTATCTTAAAGCATTAGCTGCTTACGATAATAAAATCCCATTTTATGTGGCACTACCTTCTACAACATTAGATATGACCATCAATAATGGATTAACTGAAATTCCGATCGAAGAACGAAACCAAGATGAGGTGCGTTACATGATTGGGAAAGGTCCAAATGGAAATATAGAGTCTGTGTTAATTTGTCCGGAAACAACCCCAGCAAGTAACTATGGTTTTGACGTAACGCCAGCACGTTTAGTGACGAAAATAATTACTGAAAGAGGAGTGTGTGACGCTTCGGAAGAAGGCTTATTAAGCTTGTTCCCTGAGTATAAATAATGCCACAAAAAATATTTATATTCTCAGGACTTGGTGCTGACCATCGTATATTTCATAAAATGAATTTTCATGAGTTTGAGCCAGTGTTTATCCATTGGCTTGAACCATTGAACAATGAAACTATTCAGGATTACGCCATACGTATTTCTAAACAAATCACCGAACCAAATCCATTAGTCATTGGTATTTCTTTCGGAGGAATTATGGCGATTGAAGTTTCTAAATTTCTTCCATTTCAAAAACTGGTCTTGATTGCATCTGCAAAGACAAAACAGGAAATTCCATTTCTTTATCGAATGCTCGGGAAATTGAGAGTTCCGCTTTTTTTTCCCATGCAATGGCTCAAAAAGTCAAACCGCTTGTCCTATTTTGTATTTAGTGTTTCCACCCAAGAAGACCGAAAAATACTGGATGATATTTATAACGACACCTCACCAACCTACTTACGTTGGGCATTAAATGCAGTATGTACCTGGCAAAATGAAGGGATGAGTTGGAATTGTGTTCCTACTTCAGAAAATTTCATCCACATCCATGGAACCAATGATCGAATACTTTATTATTCCAAGATCAAAAACGCAATTCCAATTCCAAACGGTGGACACCTACTACCACTCACCGAAACCAAAAAATTAGAAGAAATTATTATCCCATTTTTAACTCACTAATTCCTCCTACTGACTGAGTAAAGCGAAGTCACTATCTTTTCGATAATACAGTTGGAACTACATGCGAAATACCCCCTCATTCAAAATCACTCCACCACAAATCTCCTCCTCAATTTTCCTTCCTCAAAATTTCCTTCAAACCACCGCTAACTGACTATTATTTCTTAAATTTGTATGTTAACTTTAAAATTTTAGCATGAATATTTTAGTTTGTATCAGTAAATCACCAGACACAACTTCTAAAATTGCGTTTACCGATGGTAATACAAAATTTGATGAGAACGGCGTGCAATATATTGTTAACCCATACGACGAGTGGTATGCACTTGTTCGTGCGTTGGAGTTAAAAGAATCTATCGGAGGAAATGTTACGATTATCACCGTTGGAAATGCTGCAGATGAATCTATCATTCGTAAAGCATTAGCAATTGGTGCCGATAACGCAGTTCGTATTGATGCTGAACCAACAGATGCGTTTTTTGTTGCTGCGCAAATCGCGGAATATGCAAAGAAAAACAACTTTGATTTAGTGTTGACAGGAAAAGAAACAATCAATTACAACGGATCGCAAGTTGCTGGTATGGTAGCTGAATTCTTAGATGTTCCTTTCGCTTCCCAAGCTTCTAAATTAGATGTGAATGGAACGACCTTGACAATGGAATTAGAAATTGTTGGCGGATTACAAATCGTGGAGGTTTCAACTCCAGCAGTTGTTAGTTGTGCAAAAGGAATGGCAGAACAACGTATCCCAAACATGCGTGGTATCATGGCTGCTAGAACAAAACCGCTAGAAGTCATTGCTCCATCTGCTGTGGAAGTTTATACAAGTTTTGAGTCTTATTCATTACCAGATGCGAAAAAAGCATGCAGAATGATTGATCCTTCAAACATGGCAGAATTAGTTGATTTATTACACAACGAAGCAAAAGTTATTTAAGATGAAAGCATTAGTATATATAAATACAAACCATTTTGCTGCAAAAGCTTCCTTTGAAGCAGTTACATATGCAAAAAAATTAGGAGGAGAAGTTACAGTTGTTGCTTACGGAAATGCTACTGGTGCTGAAGTATTAGGCGCTTATGGAGCGAACAAAGTATTAGTAGATTCTTCCATCAATGAAGCAGATAACCAACAAATTACAAATTTAGTAGCTAGTGCTGTGGAAGTAACGGGTGCTGAAGTAGTAATTTTCTCACACGACCTTGTAGCGAAAGCAGTTGCTCCTCGTTTATCGGTTCGTTTGAAAGCAGGTTTAATTTCTGGTGCAATTGCTTTACCTGAAACTGGCAACGGTTTTACATGTAAAGTAAATGTATTCTCTGGAAAAGCATTTGGAAATGTAGCTGTTAAAACAGCTGTAAAAATCATTTCTTTGTTGCCAAATTCCATAAAACCAGAAAATATTGAAGGAACTACTACGGTTGAGCCTTTCAATGGTAATGTAGGAGTTTCTGCAATAAAAGTGATTGATACAAAAAAACCGGAAGGAAGTATTCCATTACCAGAAGCGGATTTAGTAGTGTCTGCAGGACGTGGATTGAAAGGTCCTGAAAACTGGGGAATTGTAGAAGATCTTGCTAATGTATTGGGTGCTGCTACAGCTTGTTCTCGTCCAGTTGCGGATATCGGTTGGAGACCTCACCATGAGCACGTAGGACAAACAGGTGTGGCAATTCGTCCAAACTTATATATCGCAGCAGGAATCTCTGGTGCAATTCAACATTTAGCGGGTGTGAATGGTTCGAAAGTAATCGTTGTGATCAACTCCGATTCGGAAGCTCCTTTCTTCAAAGCGGCAGATTATGGAATCGTTGGAGATGCATTTGAGGTATTGCCTAAATTGACAGAAGCATTGAAGAACTTCAAAAATGCAAACTAATAATAGCAAATAAATTTATAATAAAAACTGGTAGTTGAAACACTACTAGTTTTTGTTTTTTCATATCTTGAGTAATACATGGAAAAGGTAAAATTGGAAATTGTAGGACTTTCCTACAGCCAAACACAGTCAGGAGCATATGCGCTTGTTCTTGCCGAAACTGGAGGGAAAAGAAGTTTACCAATTATCATAGGTGGATTTGAAGCACAAGCTATTGCAATCGAATTGGAAAAAATGACGCCAACAAGACCATTAACCCATGACTTATTCAAAAGTTTTGCGCAATCTTTTCAAATTGAAGTTGTTGAAGTTATTATTTATAATCTTGTAGAAGGGGTTTTTTATGCTAAGTTGATTTGTTCTAAAGATGAAAAAATCAGTGAAATTGACGCACGTACTTCGGATGCTATTGCTTTAGGGGTTCGTTTTAAATGCCCAATTTATACCTATGAAAATATACTAGCGAGTGCAGGTATTTTATTAGATGAAAATGCAGAACTACAACAAGATTCACCTTCCTCAGAAGTGAGTACCACACCGAGTGAAAAACTTGCTACTACCTATAATGTGGAAGAATTAGAGCAACAATTATTGGATGCAATTGAAAATGAAGATTATGAATTAGCTTCTCGTTTACGCGATGAAATTAATAAACGTTCTGAATCCTAAAAGCACATGAAACAATACCACGATTTACTAAATCACATCTTAGAAAACGGAACACAAAAAGGAGATAGAACAGGTACAGGTACAATTTCTACCTTTGGTTACCAAATGCGTTTTGATTTAAGTCAAGGTTTTCCATTACTTACGACAAAAAAATTGCATTTACGTTCCATTATTGTTGAATTATTGTGGTTCCTACGTGGAGATACAAATATAAAATACCTAAAAGATAACAATGTCTCTATTTGGGATGAATGGGCAGATGCACAAGGGGATTTAGGGCCAGTTTATGGGTATCAATGGAGATCTTGGCCGGATGGTAAAGGCGGAACAATTGATCAAATCACAAACCTAATTGACCAAATTAAAAAGAATCCAAATTCACGGAGATTAATGGTTTCGGCATGGAATGTCTCAGATGTAGATAATATGGCGTTACCTCCTTGTCATTCTTTATTTCAATTCTATGTGGCAGATGGTAAATTAAGTTGCCAATTATACCAACGTAGTGCAGATACATTTTTAGGTGTACCATTTAATATTGCTTCCTATGCATTATTAACGATGATGGTAGCACAAGTATGTGATCTTAAAGTAGGAGATTTCATTCATACGTTTGGAGATGCGCATTTGTATAACAATCATTTAGAACAAGTTAAATTACAGCTAACCCGTGATTTCAGACCGCTTCCAACTATGAAAATCAATCCAGATGTGAAAAACATCTTTGATTTCAAATTGGAAGATTTTGAATTAACAAACTACGACCCACACCCACACATCAAAGGTGCTGTTGCAGTCTAATCCGTCACTCGTCACTCAAAACTCCTAACTCTAAAGGTTCCTGAGGCTCTCGAAGGACCGTCACTCAAAACTCTTCACGCAAATGAATTTCTCCCTAATCGTAGCCATGGATAGCAACCGAGGAATCGGCAAGGACAACGACCTTATGTGGCATTTGCCTGCTGAAATGCGTTTTTTTACAGCAACTACCAAAGAACAAATTGTTGTAATGGGACGAAAGAATTACGATTCAATTCCAGAGAAATACCGACCACTTCCATACAGAGAAAACGTAGTGCTTAGTCGTAACGCTAATTTTGACGCGGGGACTTGTAAAGTGTTTACATCTCTGAATGAATGTGTAGAACATTTCAAAATAGAAACTGAACGTAAATTATTTGTAATCGGTGGCGGACAAATCTACCGTGAAGCATTAGAACATGAAGGTTTAAACGAAATGTTGATTACCTATATCGATCACGCATTTGAACCAGATACCTACTTTCCTAAATTTGATGAATTAACTTGGAATAAAGAAGAAGTATTACGCTACGAAGCAGATGAAAAAAATCCGCACGGGTTTACTGTTTATCGTTATTGGAGGTAGATTCATTTTCTCACGACTTATCAACATCACTTTATCTTCCTTTACATTTTCCGTATCTTCGCTCCCCCAATAATTTCCTATGATTGTTTGTATAGCAGAGAAACCAAGTGTTGCACGTGATATTGCCAAAATAATTGGTGCTACGCAGGCAAAAGACGGTTATATGGAAGGAAATGGATACCAAGTGACTTGGACCTTCGGACATTTATGTACCCTAAAAGAACCTCAAGACTATACCGAAAAATGGAAGTTCTGGCGCTTGGAAGATTTACCAATGGTTCCTGCTAGCTTTGGAATTAAACTGATCGACCAACAATCCTCCAAAAAACAATTTAATACCATTGAACGTTTGGTTCAAAACTGCTCAGAGGTTATAAACTGTGGGGATGCAGGGCAAGAAGGAGAGCTGATTCAACGTTGGGTATTGTTGAAAGCAAAATGCAATGTACCGATCAAACGTTTGTGGATTTCTTCCTTAACAGAAGAAGCAATCAAAGAAGGTTTTTCAAAATTAGTAGATTCTACCAAATACGATAATCTATATAAAGCAGGAAGTGCACGCGCGATTGGCGATTGGATGTTAGGAATGAATGCTACGCGTTTATTTACCGTAAAATTTGGTCGTGGTAAAGCAACGTTTTCCATAGGCCGTGTACAAACTCCTACTCTTTCGATGATTGTGCAACGGCATAAGGAAATAGAAGCATTTATAACAGATGAATACTGGGAATTAAAAACAACCTATCGTGAAACAGAATTTACGGCAACAATAGACCGAATTCGATCTAAAGAAAAAGCCGAAAAAGGATTAGAATATTTAAAACAACATAATTTTGAAATTACCTCCTTCGAACAAAAAGAAGGAAAAGAAGGAAACCCAAGATTGTTTGATTTGACGGCGCTACAAGTGGAAGCTAACCGTAAATATGCGTTTACCGCGGAAGATACACTACGTGGAATACAAAATCTATACGAAAAGAAATTAGTCACTTATCCGCGTGTAGATACAACCTACCTTTCGGAAGACATTCATCCTAAAATTCCAGGAATTCTCCAAGCGATGAAACCCTATGAACGATTAATTGCTCCCTTATTGCAAAAACCAATTCCAAAGTCGAAAGTAGTTTTTGACGATAAAAAAGTGACAGATCACCACGCAATTATTCCCACAGGTGAATTCCCGCAAGGATTACCATTGAATGAAAAACAAATTTATGATCTAATCGCTAAACGTTTTATTGCTGTTTTTTACCCAGAATGTAAAGTATCGAATACAACGGTACTTGGTAAAGTGGGACAGGTGGAATTCAAAGCTACTGGAAAACAAATCATCGAACCAGGATGGAGAGAGGTGTATAACAATGACAAGCAAAGTGAATCCGATAAAAAAGGGGAGGAGGAAACCGTAATGCCGCATTTCGAAGAAGGAGAATTTGGACCGCACGAACCAAAAGTACACCAAGGTAAAACATCCCCACCTAAATATTATACCGAAGCGACGTTGTTACGTGCCATGGAAACTGCAGGAAAACAAGTAGACGACGAAGAAATGCGTGAGTTGTTGAAAGACAATGGTATCGGTCGACCATCTACGCGAGCAAACATTATAGAGACCTTATTTCGTAGAAAATACATTGAACGTAAAAAGAAAAATATTGTCCCAACACAAACAGGCGTGGATCTGATCGACACAATTCAAAACGAGTTATTGAAAAGTCCGGAACTTACAGGAAATTGGGAACGTAAAATTCGTCTTATCGAAAAAGGAGAATATGAATTAGACACCTTCAAACAAGAATTAGTTCAAATGGTTTCCGAATTGACGGAAGAAGTGATATTCAATACCAAACGTGTCATTGCGATCGCTCCAGAAAAACCAGTAGAGATTATTAAAGAAAAAGTATCCAAACCACGCGAGAAAAAAGAAAAGAAAACCGAAAATCCCGAAGAATTAGTGTGCCCAAAATGCAAACAAGTAAATTTACGAAAAGGTAAAACCGCTTATGGCTGTGCTAACTTCGCTACCTGCGGATTTAAAATCCCTTTTGGATTACTCAATAAAAAACTCACAGATAAACAAGTGGTTGACCTTATTACTACCGGTAAAACTGCTAAAATAAAAGGACTTGAAATGCCTGGCACCGAAAAATCCATCGATGCACGCTTCATCCTTACCCAAGATTTCAGCATCGAAATCGAGCGGTAAAGCCGCAATGTATTGCGACTCAATTATTGCAATCATCAATGCAATAAAGCTCAATTTTTATGGACTAATCCTCCATTTTGCAAAGCGAAATACTCTACCCTCCACCATATACGGTTGAAACTACAATCGAACCACCTAATTAGCGACTGAAATTCAGTCGCTTAGGAAAAGTAAATCGTGTTTTTATCGAATAAGGTAGCGTAACAAAAACAACTGTTTGACGACGAAAGAGGAGTTTTGTTTTTGTAGCGAACGTTTCGAAATAAAAACCGATGCTTTTCCAGTGACGAAGGCCTTTTTGCTTACTTTTTTTACACTGAGCCTGTCGAAGTGTGACCAAAAAAAAGTAAGAGAATCCCCTCTATTTCGCACCGCGAAATCCCCACAAAAATCGTTACATTTTCACATTCAAAAATTAGTGCATTAACAACAATTTTCATTAACTTAAATAGAGTAAAATTTTAAATGCATTGAAAATCAAAACTCTATGAAAGAAGAATACCTACATTACCTTTGGAAAACCAAAAACATTCCACACCAAAATTTAACACTTACTGATGGTCGACCAATTACCATAACTGCTTTTGGAATCCATAACCATGACAGCGGACCAGACTTTTCTAACGGTAAAATTACCATCGATGGTATCACGTGGATTGGAAATATTGAAATGCATATAAACGCATCAGATTGGTATTTGCATAAACACCAGCAAGATCCAGCATATGAAAATGTTGTTTTACATGTTGTATATAATTTTGATAAAGCAGTATATATAAACCAGGAGGAGCTACCAACATTAGCGCTGAAAAAATATATTTCTAAAGTACAAATTGATAAGGTTTCTAAAATGTTGAACAATAAGAAATGGATACCATGTTTCGACACCTTTAAAACGATAGATCAACTACATATTCAAAGTCAAATGGAAATTGCAATTTTTCAAAGGTTAGAACGTAAAAGTCAAGCGTTATTTGAAAGATTTAAAGTAGTAAATTTCGATTTGAATCAACTTATTTCTGAACAATTAGCTGCAATTATTGGGACCAATGTCAATAGAATTCCAATGCTAGAACTTGTTCAGAAAATTCCAATTAATACTTTTTTTAAAGAATCCATAACAGCGGTGGAAGCAATATTGTTAGATGTTGCCAATCTGCTTCCGGAGCATTCGGAAGAAAATTATATTATAAAATTAAAAGAAACCGGCCTGTTTTATCGAACTAAATACAACTTGAATCAAATGAATGCTGCCTCATGGAAATTTTTCGGAATGCGCACGGCAGGATTTCCAACGTTTCGAATAGCACAATTCTCTTCCATCTGTTCGCAGCAAAAGTTTTTTGATTTTTTAAAGATGCCATTAGAAGAATGGTTGCATTGGTTTGAACATGAAAATTTTAGTATAGATGTGTTTTGGGAGACACATTATCATTTTAAAAAGGAAACAAAAAGACATAATCTAAATTTATCCAAGAATAGCAAATCTTTAATTTTAATAAATGTGCTTGCTCCAATTCTTTATTTTTGGGGGATATATCAGAACCAAGAGACTTTGACTGAAAAAGCGTTGGAGTTGTTAGAAAACATCCCTAGGGAAGAGAATAGCATTATCAAAAATTGGAAAGAAGTAGGATTATCCGTAAATTCAGCAAAAGATTCACAAGGTTTATTGGAATTAAAAAACGAATTTTGTGCGAAGAAAAAATGTTTGTCTTGTAAAATTGGACATCAAGTATTGAAACAATGAAATGGATACAAAAAATAGCTTTCTTTTTTGAAATGCGTTCATATGGGGTATGTTCTTGGATTGCGCGCAAATCAGGAATAAGTTCATCCAAAGTACGTGTAGGATTTATTTATGCTTCTTTTATTACGCTAGGTTCACCATTGTTAATCTATTTTGCAATGGCTTGGATATTAGAGCATAAACATTTTTTTGGGTTTAAAAGATTAAAAAGACCATCTGTTTGGGAACTTTGAAAAACATAGTAGCGAATCTGAAACTATTTAAAAGGGTTTATATCTTTTTGGGTATTATCATCGCTATAGTTACGATTGGAACAATCGGTTTTATGCTCATTGAAAAATGGTCTTTTTTAGATGCATTTTACATGACTGTAATAACCACGGCTACAGTTGGATTTGAAGAAACACATCAGCTGTCACCATTAGGAAAATTATTTACTATTTTTCTTATAATTATTAGTTTTGGTACCTTTGCATTAGCGATTTCTTCCATCACAAAATACATTATGGGGGGAGATTATAAGATTAATCTCAAACAATATAGAACAAACAAACTCTTAAATACCATGGAAAATCATGTAGTCATTTGCGGTTTTGGTCGCGTAGGAAAGCAAGTTGCGGAAGATTTGAACAGTAAAAAAACACGGTTAATAATTATAGATATCAATGCAGAAGAATTTGAAAAAAGTCATCTGTTGGAAAATTATGTTTTTATAAAAGGTGATTCTACAGATGATGAAGTTCTTGCGAGTGCTAAATTAGATAAAGCAACAGCTGTAATTTCCTGCTTACCGAAAGATGCAGACAACTTATACGTGGTTCTGTCCGCGCGCGAATTAAATCAATCGTTAAAAATAATTTCACGTGCCACCCATGCAACATCTGTTGCAAAACTAAAATTAGCGGGTGCCGATAATGTAATTATGCCTGATTCAATCGGAGGAACACACATGGCTTCTTTAGTAGCTAATCCAGATGTAGTGGAATTTCTAGATTCCATTCGTTCCCAAGGAAATGAAGGAGTTAATATTGAGTCAATAGCTTTTAATGAATTACCAGTTGAATTTCAATTTAAAAAGCTTAAAGATTTAAAAGTATTGAAAATTCGTACAATTACATCCGTAACAATTATTGGATATAAAACCGCGGCAGGTAATTATATCATCAATCCTACCGGTGAAGAAGAAATAGTTCCACATTCTAAACTTTTTGTTCTTGGAACCCCTTCGCAAATCAAACACTTAAACGATCTACTTGGTTTAAAGTAATCTGCCAATCCGCAATTTGCTAATCTTCAAATCTTCAATTTACCAATCGGTAATCTTCTAATCTGCAATTTATTCTCTATATTTAACCTCTAAATAAAAAACGATTTACTTACAATGCGAATCCTTATTACTGGTTCAAATGGACTACTTGGACAAAAAATTGTCAAAATTTGCTTAAAACGTGGTGTGGAATTTTTAGCGACTTCGAATGGAGCTAATCGAAATCAAGAATGTCCATCCGAAAGATATCTCGAGATGGATATTACGAATCAACCTAAAATAGCAGAAATTTTCACAAATTATAAACCTACACATATCATTCACACTGCTGCTTTAACAAATGTAGATTATTGTGAATTGAATCCGGAAGAATGTCAAGAAGTAAATGTCTTGGCTACACAAAAGTTGTGGAACGAAGCACAAAAAATAAATGCACATTTTCAATTACTCTCCACAGATTTTATCTTTGATGGATTGAAAGGAAACTATAAAGAAACAGACGAACCATCCGCAGTAAGTATCTATGGACAATCAAAAGTAGATGCTGAGCAGGTTTTGATAAATAGTGAAAATAAAAATTGGTCGATTGCCCGTACTATAATTGTTTACGGAACAGCAAATAATTTATCACGAACAAATATTGTACTTTGGTCCATAGACGCTTTGACAAAAGGAGATCCAATGAAAATTATCGATGACCAATTCCGAATGCCTACTTGGGCAGATGATCTTGCTTGGGGTTGTCTCGAAATTTGTCGTAGAGATAAAACAGGAATTTTCCATTTATGCGGACCTGAATTGATGGCTGTCAATGAAATCGTTTTCAGAATTGCCAAACATCTTGGTAAATCAATAGAAAATGTAGAAATCATTTCATCATCAACCCTAAATCAACCGGCAAAAAGGCCACCTAGGACTGGGTTCGATCTCAGTAAATCAAGATCTGAATTGGGTTATAATCCTAAAACCATCGAGGAAACGGTTGAAATTTTATTAACTGAAATTTAAATTATGTCTAAAATTTGGAGAAAAAAACCAATCAGTCTTTTTGAAGCTGAAATGAAAAAAAGTAATCTTAACAGAGTTTTAGGACGATGGGGATTAACTTCATTAGGGATTGGAGCGATTATTGGTGGAGGAATTTTTACCTTAACAGGTGTTGCTGCTCATAATAATGCTGGTCCAGCATTAGCATTAGCTTTTGTTATAGCAGGAATGGGGTGTTTGTTTGCAGCACTATGTTATGCTGAATTTTCTTCAGTATTACCTGTAGAAGGTTCTGCTTATGCTTATTCATATGGGACAATGGGGGAAATATTTGCTTGGATTATAGGGTGGAATTTAATTTTAGAATATATGATGGGAGCTACTACTGTTGCGGTAGCATGGAGTGGATATTTTGAAAAATTATTACATCAATGTGGAATAGATCCACCTCTTTGGTTAATGAATGATCCAATTACAGCAGCTACAAAATATGCAGCTATTGGAGATACAGCTCCAAGTTTATGTTTTAATTTACCTGCATTTTTAATTACTTGGGTTGTTACATCTATTTTAGTCAGAGGGATAAAAGAAGCTGCGAAGACAAATAATATTATTGTTATACTTAAAATTGCGGTTGTTCTTTTTGTGATTTTTGTAGGTTTTTTCTTTATTGATACAAATAATTATCACCCATTTATTCCTAAACAAATTATTGATCCAGATGGAACTTCTCATTTTGGATGGAGTGGTGTTATGACTGCGGCTTCTATTGTTTTCTTTGCTTATATAGGTTTTGATGCTGTTTCTACTCAGGCGGGAGAAGCTATAAATCCTAAGAAAGATGTTCCTTTTGCAATTATAATGTCACTTATAATATGTACAGTACTTTATATTTTAGTTTCATTGGTGTTAACAGGTATGGTAAGGTATGATCAATTAGATGTAAAAGCTCCTGTAGCTTCCGCTTTTGAGGGAGTGAATATGCCATGGGCAACGATACTTATAACTATTGCTGCTGTTGCAGGATTAATTTCAGTTATGATGGTAATGATGCTTGGTCAAACTAGAGTTTTTTTAGGAATGGCAAAAGATGGATTATTACCAGCTATGTTTTGTGAAATACATGCAAAATTTAAAACACCGTTTAAAAGCACAGTTTTAGTAGGCTTGATTATTTCAATTGTCGCTTCTTTAACTCCAATAGACAAGGTTTCTGAAATGTGTTCAATGGGCACACTTTTAGCGTTCGCTATGATAGCATTGGCAGTTTGGGTTTTAAGAGTTAAACAACCACATTTAGAGCGTCCATTTAAAGTTCCTTTTTTACCAGTGGTTGCTGTTTTGGGAGTAGGTTTCAATGTTTTTTTGATGTGCTTTGTTAGAAAAGAAACATGGATTGCTTTTTTAATTTGGACATCTATTGGAGTTATTGTTTATTTTCTATATTCAAGAAAAAATAGTAAATTAAATGATTGGGAAAGAGAGCAAGAACTAGAACTTTTAAAACAATCAGGCTCTGAAGATTAATTTAATAATGTATTAATTAAGAGT
>JBIIKZ010000133.1:0-2775 GCA_044232905.1 Crocinitomicaceae bacterium | reverse complement strand
CCCCTCCATACACAGCCATGGATTTCACAGCAGCAGTCAAACCTTCACTAAATAAATCCAGCACCTCACTCACTTGCACCGCTAATTCACGCGTAGGAACCAACACCAACGCTTTTACATGCCGATTTTTAGCTGGTTTACTTCCTTCTAACAACTGTAACAACGGAAGCACATAACTCGCCGTTTTCCCAGAACCAGTTTTAGCAATTCCTAATACATCTTGTTTTTTGATAATCGCTGGAATCGCTTGCTCCTGAATGGGATAAATCGATTCATAGTTCTGTTTTTCAATGTTTTTTAGTATAGCAGAAGAAAGTCCTAAATTGGAAAATGGCATGGGATAGATTTTTTGTAAAAGTAGTGATTTATATCGTCACCACCCCACCCCAAAACACAGGAACATCCACTTCAAAAAAGTGTTCTATATCGGTAAAAGGATGCTTAAATTTCAAACTGGTTGCATGTAAAAACAGTTTATCAATCCCGAATTTCTCCATAAACATATGATTATGATGCCTATTCCCATGTTTTGGATCCCCGATAATTGGATGACTGATTTTATTGGAATGGATCCGTAATTGATGCATACGACCTGTTTTTGGCGCAAACTCCACCACGCTATATCGCGAAGTTTGGTATGGTTCCACCGGAATTGGTAATTCGAATTGTTTCAAACAGCGAAAATGCGTTTCTGCCTCCTTGTAATTTCCTCGTTCGTTTTTCACTGGAGATTCTATAATTCCTTCTGATGCAACAAAACCTCGTAGTAAAGCCAAGTATTTTTTCTCCAATTCGTTATTTTCAATCAATTTCTGAAAACTGGAAACATATTCTTTTTCCCTTGCACAGATAATTAAACCGGATGTTTTACGATCCAAACGATGTACCGGATACACCTTCAATCCTTCCGCTTCTAGCAATTCCACCAAGGATTCCTCTTCGATGTTTCGTGCATAATGCGAGTGATGTACCAACAAATTAGAAGGCTTGTTGATTAACACAAAATATTCGTCTTGAAATACGATTTCCACACCTTAAAAGTAGTTTAAAAACTTCTGTTTTTTTGATTATATTTGATTCAAACAAAATTTATTCGACATGGCTATTGATCCAAAAGAATTAGAATTCAATATCAACGAAGATCAAATGCGTCAAAAAATCGCGCGTTTAGAAAGCGAATTACGTAAAGTTTACCTTGGAGGAGGTGAAAAACGGATCGCTGCACACCATGAAAAAGGGAAATTGACCGCACGTGAACGTATTGATTTACTGCTGGATAAAGATACCGAGCGACTAGAAATTGGAGCATTAACTGGACATGGAATGTATGCCGAACATGGCGGTTGTCCTTCTGGAGGTGTTGTGGTCGTAATTGGTTATGTTTCTGGAAAACAGTGTATCGTTGTTGCAAATGACGCCACTGTTAAAGCTGGAGCATGGTTTCCAATTACAGCTAAAAAGAATTTGAGAGCGCAAGAAATTGCAATGGAAAACAGACTTCCAATCATCTATTTAGTAGATTCAGCGGGTGTTTACCTTCCTTTACAAGACGAAATCTTCCCAGATAAAGAACACTTTGGACGTATTTTCAGAAACAATGCACAAATGAGTTCGCAAGGAATACTACAAATTGCTGCAGTAATGGGAAGTTGCGTAGCAGGTGGAGCATACCTTCCTATTATGTCGGACGAATCCCTCATTGTAAACAAAACTGGAACAATCTTCTTGGCTGGTTCTTATTTAGTTAAAGCTGCAATTGGAGAATCAATCGATAACGAAACATTAGGTGGCGCAACAACACATACCGAAATCTCTGGAGTATGTGATTACAAAACAGAAAACGACGAAGAGTGCTTAGCTACAATCCGTACTTTAATGGATAAAGTTGGGCATTTTGAAACTGCAGGTTTTGATCGTAAAGAAAGTAAACCTTCTAAGATAGAACCAATAAAAGTGCACGGATTAATTCCTGCAGAACGTTCCAAACCATACGATATGAAAAATGTAATCGAATGGTTGGTAGATAATTCTGAATTTACAGAATACAAAGAAGATTACGGAAAAACAATCATTTGTGGATATGCACGTGTCGACGGTTGGGCTGTCGGTATTGTTGCTAATCAACGGGAAATTGTAAAAAATAAAAAAGGAGAAATTCAAATTGGTGGGGTAATCTACAATGAATCCGCAGATAAAGCTGCGCGTTTTATTATGAATTGCAACCAAAAAAATATTCCATTGGTTTTCTTAACCGATGTAACTGGCTTTATGGTTGGTTCTAAATCAGAACACGCTGGCATCATCAAAGACGGAGCAAAAATGGTAAACGCTATGGCAAACTCGGTGGTTCCAAAATTCTCCATTATTGTTGGAAATTCGTATGGTGCAGGTAATTATGCGATGTGCGGAAAAGCGTACGACCCACGTCTGATTGTTGCATGGCCAACTGCGGAAATCGCTGTAATGAGTGGTGCTGCAGCAGCAAAAACCTTACTACAAATTGAAGTCGCTACTTTAAAAGCAAAAGGTGAAGAAATTACGAAAGAACGCGAAGATGAAATTTACAATACCATTAAAGCGCGTTACGACGAACAAATTTCTCCTTATTACGCTGCTTCGCGTTTATGGGTAGACGGAATTATCCATCCAGAAGAAACACGCAAAGTGATTTCCATGGGGATTCAAATGGCAAATAATAAAAAAGCCGAAAAACCGTATAATGTTGGAAACATCCAAACGTGATTTTGCATGCAAATACACTGGGAGATAAAACAT
>JBIIKZ010000074.1:0-10542 GCA_044232905.1 Crocinitomicaceae bacterium | reverse complement strand
CATTAATGGCAATTTCATCTTGAATAAAGATTCCTGGCAACCACGTTTTTTGCGCGATTGTTTTTTGGTTTATAGAATCTGTATTTTGTGTAGCAGGTGTATTATCGTCGTAGAAGGTATAACGAAGGGCAGTACCAAGTAGGAAGTCTTGTTTCCCTATTTTTTTATCCCATGTAAGTTGCGTGAATCCGATTTTTTGGTTAGCTATGTAGGAAGTTGTTCCATACCGAGAATCTTGTGCATGGCTGTTGTAGGAAAAAGCGAGCATCAGTTTTTCAGTAGTTGGAAGTTGATAATTACCGAGTACTTCGTAGCGCGAGGTGTAGATACTTTCGCCATAAATACTATCGCCACCTCTGAATTTTTTTTCCCAGCGAATATCACCTCCGTTTCGGTCTTCATACATAAAACGACCAGCTAGGTTGAAGATGCGGTTTTCCTTTCTGCTAAAATTCCACTTTTGGAATACTGAAATACGGTCTTGAAGCGTCATATCGGTAAAGTTATCCTTGTTTTTATCTATTTTTTGTTGGAAATTGAAATAGTTTACCCCAGTAAGTATTTCCGCTTTTTCTTTGATTTTCAATTTTAGTCCTAGATCGACATTAAGTTCTCCCCAGCTAGTAGTAAAAACATCCGTACTAAAACGAGGCGTATTTTGTGCTTTTTTAGTGATGATGTTAATCAAACCACCTACAGCTTCACTACCATAGAGGGAGGAGGCAGGTCCTTTGACGATTTCGATACGATCTACTAGCGAGTTAGGGATACCTGAAAGTCCATACACTGTGGATAAACTACTAACGATTGGCATACCATCAATGAGTACCATCGTGTATGGTCCTTCTAATCCATTGATGTGGATGTCACCCGTATTGCAAACTGCACAGTTGAGTTGAGGTCTAACTCCATTGACATTTTGGAGTGCTTCGTAAATGTTTGCCATAGGATTTTTCTTGAAATAAGTTTGGGAATACACTTCCACAGGAACAGGGCTTTCGGAACGAGTTATTTCCTTCATGGTTCCAGAAATGACCACTTGTTCTAATTCTTTGGCATTGGAGAAAAGTTCTAGGATAATTTTAAGCGTGTCACTATTTTTCAGGGTAATCGTTTTTTCATTTTTGTGGTGGTCAAGGGAGAGCACCCTGATTTTATATATTGCGTTTGGAATTTTTTCGAGTGTAAATTGGCCTAAAGAATCGGTAATTGTGGAATAGGATGTGCCAACAAGAACCACACTAACCTTTTGTATTGCTTTGTTATCAGCAATTACTTTACCTGAAATTACACGTTGTTGCGCATGTAAAAACAACGAAACATAGGTAAATAACAGGGTTATAATTAGGCGTAATTTAAACATATACAATACATGTTAGCAATAGTTAGATGGACAAATATAATAAAGTTAGGTTAATCTAACAAATTTAGTTTGATTATTTCTTATATCTTTTTTTGAAAGGACTAACAAACGACCGTGTTATGATTTCATTTACCGAGGAAAATTATTTAAAGGCATTATTAAGAATATCGTTTGACAGTGGTAATGATGAAGTTGGAACGAATGAGTTAGCTATGAATCTAGGGGTTAAACCAGCTACTGCGAATGACATGTTGAAGCGTTTACGAGACAAATCCTTGGTAGATTTTGAAAAGTACAAGAAGATCACCTTAACACGAGAGGGGAAGAATATTGCAACGGAAGTGATACGTAAGCACCGGCTTTGGGAGACCTTTTTGTATGAGAAGTTGGAATTTAGTTGGGATGAAGTACATGATGTAGCAGAGCAATTGGAGCATATTCAGTCGTCTAAGTTGATTGACAAATTAGATAAATTTTTGGATTACCCTGTATTTGATCCGCATGGTGATCCAATACCGTCGAAAGGTGGTGAGTTGACCAGGCAATTTCGCAAAACATTGTTAGACATACCAGTAGGTCAGCTATGTAAGATGGTATCAGTGAAGGATAATTCTTCTGCTTTTTTACAGTATGTGGTGAAAGTAGGATTGGGCATTAATAATGAGATTCTCGTTCAATCGCGTCATGAGTACGATGCCTTAATGGTGATTGTGGTGAATGGAGTTGAATCGAGTGTGAGCGAGAAGTTTGCCGAGAATATTTATGTGGTATAGGCTTTTTAATAAAACTTATTCATCAACACATAATCAATATTACCAGTTTGGGAATGGCAACTGATACACGATGTACCTTTTTTTGTAGCTGAAACAGCGACATTTCCGTCAGGTCTAATATACCCCCAAACCCAACCTTTAGCGTCTGCATCCACATTTTTACTGTCTTTATAAAGAATTGCATAGAGATCAAGCGTTTGGGAATCTTTGTATAATTCTTTTACAATTAAGGATCCTTCTGGGAAATTAGCATCAGGCACAATTCTTCCATTGCTGGTTAGTTTTGTTGCTGCTATCGCGTTGAATCTTGTTTTAAAGAATGCTTGTCCGTGACCACTACCACTGCTTTTTTTATAAAGCGAATCTACTTTTTCAAACCACGTAAAATCTACTAGGGATTTAGCTTTCTCAAATAACAATTGGTCGGAAGTTTTGGTTTCAGTTGTTACAACAGGCGTAATCGTTTCTTTTTCTTTGGTGCATGCAACAAATAAGCATAAGAAAAATAGGGTAATCAGGCGTTTAAGTGTTTGGGTTCTCATAATTTTATATTTATCACTTTCTCTCTCCAATTTTCCATTGTACCGTCACATAAAAATTGCGTCCATCCGAAGGTAAAATACCTGGACCTGGATAGGCTGTTGCTCTTCGGGTGAAATAAGATTCGTTTAAGAGGTTATTGATACCTCCTTCGAGTGTAATCCATTTCTTGAAATTGTATTTCACAGACATATCCATCACAAAATAGGCTGGAACTTCTCCTATCACTGCATCGCCACTTGGTTCTACCGAATTAGAAGCATCTGAGAATTGTGCTGCATTGTAAGAACCTTGGATGGTTGCACCCCAGCGATCGTGTTTGATTTTGATCCCTGTCTTTAGAATAATCGGACTCACATATTCTAACTGTTTTCCAATAAAGTTTGTTTCTTTGGAAGATACATATTGTGCATGGATGTAGGAGAAATTCATAAAAAACGATGAATTGTATTTAGAACTATCGTTGATTGCTTTTATGAAGTCAAATTCTACCAAACATTCTACACCAACATTACGCGCATTTCCAATGTTTGTACGAATTTTTTTGATACTACCAGCAAGCGGTGTTATTCCTATTTTATCCCCATAATACAGGTGAAAAGCTGCTACATCGACATATAGAAATCGTTTGATAAATCCACGGAAACCGATTTCAGCTGTGGATCCGTATTCGTCACGCATAGCGCTATCTATTAATAAGTTTGGATTTGTAACGCGAATGTCACTAAAATTGACTGCACGATAATTCATACAGAAATTTCCATACAGATTTGTTTGTTTACTTGTTTTGTAGGAAAGTCCGAATCCACCCAGCGGTACGGAGCGTGTCAAGGAATTGCTCGATTCCAATTTTTGAATTGCGAGTGTATCTTGGGTTAAATTATGGATACTGTACACTTTGTAATAACCAGAAGAAGCACTGGTAATATGTTCATAACGAAATCCGATATTGAAGGAAGTGCGCGGACTTAAAAACCAAATGTGTTCGGTGAATAAAGAAAGGTTATTCGATGGGAATAAATAGTTGGAATTTTCCAATTCGTTGCTCGATGTAAAACGAAAATCTGCCACACTTCCCCCTGGTGCATTTCCTTGTAAAGCAGAAGTTTGACCTGTATAAAATCTACCACCAACCAAGGATGCGCCTTTGATCGTTCTTTCTTTCAGGGTAAATTCATATTTTTTCAAAAGACGAACTTCTGTTCCTGTATTTTTAAAATCTCCATAAATGAGTTGCCTTTCATTTCCGGGATCTTGCTGATTTATTTTACCTAAGAAACCAAGCGATTCACGGGAAGATAGAATTCCGAAAGTACGTATGTTCAGTAATAGCTCCGGTTTAATTTCTAGGTTGTAATGCAAGGCAAGAAGGTTCCAGTTTACTTTAAACCAATTTCTATCTCGCACACTTTGGATTGGATTTTCGTAAAATTGTTTGTCTGTCAAACCACCAGGTTGCTGCGCATTGTAACGCATATTTGTGTACTCTAAGCGAATGGATTGTTTGTCGCTAAAACGATAGCCAAGTTGTGCAAAATATTGGTATTGATTAAACGGACTATTTTCTCGGTAACCAGTACCTTCTTTGTATTGGTAATAGGTTTGGTATTCGAATTTATTTTTTGTCCCACTAAAACGTAAAAAGCCTGCTTTGTATCCAAAGTTTCCAAGGGTAGCACGCGAGGTAAATTCAAAAGGAGAATTTTTTGCTGGATCTTTGATAATGAAATTCATTAAACCGCCGAATTGTGTTCCATATTGAAGGGAGGCAGAACCGCGAATTATTTCTATGGCAGAAAGTGCTTCTAAGGGAGGGGTATAGTAAGATTCTGGATAACCCAAAGCATCCGCACTGATATCGTACCCGTTTTGACGTGTATTGAAGTTGGCAGTTCGATTCGGACTTAAACCACGTCCACCAACCCCCATTTGGATACCAGCGCCATCACTTTCCCAGATATTAAGTCCTGGAACTTTTGCGAACAATTCACGTGGGTTTGCACTCGATTTCGCGCCACCTTGTCCTTCTGTTTGAATTAGGGTGCTTGTACCTGTTGTAATTTGAACCCCTTTTACTGGCGGAAGGTATCCAATATCAAAGTTTTCAAAGCGATTTTTAATTACAACTGCTTCTTGTATTTCTTTTGCGTTTGCTAGTAAGGTGCAGTGAATGAATTTTTTTTGTAGCTTGGAAAGTAAAATAAGTTGTGTTTCGAAGCCTTTAAAGGAAATTATAAGGGTATCGGAAGTAGGATTTTTTAATTCAAATCTCCCATTCCAATCGCTGGCAATTAATAGCTTTCCACAACTTATTTTAGCACCGATGATTGCTTCTTTATTTTCATTTTCGACATATCCATGAAACCCTTGTGCCTGCACAAAAATTGTCATAGATAGGAAAAATAAAAGGCTAAGAATCTTCATAGTTTGGTAGTAAATGGTTCCAACCATTTGTGGGGCGCAAATGTATATTTTTTTTCCTGTAAATGGTGTTTTTTTGCTAGAAATAGTTGGGCATTTCTTCCATTTAAACTTACGAAAATTTCGGCGTGAATGGATGGTTTTTTCATGTGAAATGGTCCTTGATTGGTTTGGAAAAGGCTATCTTCAAATTGTGTGTACAAATAATCCGCATATTGCTTAATCATATCTGGCTGTGTGGCCATTTGATCGATTTGTCCGACAGTCAGGAAATCTTCATTTCGCACTTGTATTTCGCGTTTAGAAATTACATCACGCACGTAAAAAGTAGCAAAACCTTCTTTGTGCATGAGCATGACACGCCACGAAAAGCGCATTCCCTCTTCGTGCCAAAACAAGGTTTGAGGATGGTTGAAAAAACAACGTATCGGAAGAAATAATTGAAGAATTACATATACCAAGACAAATGATGTGATAATTTTATTAGTTTGATAATAAGAAGGTAATACATTTTTATCTTTTTCCCAACGAAACCAAGTAGCAACTTTGGACAACCATTTTTCGTGCAATGTAGCAGGAAAGAAAATGAGCGTGGAGAAAATCATTACCCAAGGGAACACACCAATTGGAAACAATAACCACGTAACAATATGAAATACAACGACAAAGAAATAGGCGTAAGGGCGCGTTTTATTTCCTAGTAGAAAAAAGGGGATAGTAAGGTCGTAGATACAGCCAAACCAACTAAATGCAAATGCCAACCAACTGGTAGCGAAGTAATCTCCAACGATAGGAAGGTCGCGGTATGCTTGTAGCCAAATTGCTAAAGGTTGCGCATGGAGTAACCAATCTGGATGGATTTTAGCTACGCCTGCAAAAAAGTATACCACCGCTAATTGCAGTTGTAAGATACGGATGGTCCATTGGGGAACTACCGTTTTTTGGATGCAGGTTTTCCGTTTGCTATCCCAAGATAAATAGGCATTCGCGGGAACCAAACAAAGCAGAAACAAAACTAAACTTACAAAATAATAGTGGTTGAGGTAATTTGTTTTATCCAATACTTCGATGTAGGTAAAACTGACAAAAGCAAGTAAAGTACTGAAACGGTAATATGCCCCAAATATAATCCCAATAGCTCCAATGAGTAGTAGTATGAAAGGTAGGTACATCCAATTTCCAGGTAATGGTGTAATACCTTCGATAAACCCAAAAAAGAATTTTGGTTGGATGTATAGTTGGTCTACCCACCCATTGAAAAGGAACCGAAGAGTTCCAATAACCATCAACATTCCAAAGATGATTCTGAATCCAACTAAAGGTAGGATGGAAGTTTCTTTGAAGAGGTAATGATTGATTATGTTCATAAACTAGTCTCCGTCGTTATCGGAATAGGTGATTAAAATCCCAAACGCGCTCACCATGTCTGTTTTTAATGCAATTGTATTAAAGTGAATTGCGTTATATAGATCGATCATTTTCTGTGTGTCTGAATTTAAAGCAGTTTCTAAATTATTCGGTAAGCCATCGATTTGCGTTAAGAACACCCCCCAATTGTTTTCAATCGTTGTAGCGGTAGTTGTTTTACTCAATGCTAATAAATAGTCATGCATACCTTTACCATTTTTACCGTTGCTACCTCTACCTAAGTATACTTGTTGTAAAGCAAGAATATTCGCACGTAATAATTCTTTTCCTATGCCGGATTTTCTGGCTTCTAGGTACGCTTGGTTTATAACATTTAGGGTATTTGCACCAAGTGGATAACCTAATTTTGTCCATTTTAATATTTCGTAGTCGCGGATAAAATTGTTCATTAAGAGCGAAAAAGGACTTGTAGAGGCATTACTCGACCCATCCACGAAAGTAGAGCGATAGGAATTCCAGCTTGAAACGGTTTTATCCACCTCATTTTTCATTTTTTGAGTCACCTCAAAGATGTATTTTTTTCGTGTAGTATTGCCAGAAATCGTTTCGTAAGCTCCAGAACTAAATAACAAATAATCAAGCGCAGGGAAACCAATGGCATCGTAGTTGGAGATTGCGCTAAGGTTATAGGTTCCTGTTTTAATATTTGTTTCGATTGCTGCAGTATCGGTTGGGAAAGTACCCAAACTCATGGCTAGATTTTGTTCCATACCAGGACCGAAATCAAACATTTTCACATATTGAAAACGAACATATGCACGTTTCCATTGTGCCTTCAAACTATCGAAAGTAGTAATGTTTGTGACTGCCTGAAAACTAGCAGCTGCTGAAGCTAATGTAGTTACTTCGCCTTGTAATTTGGCATATTCTGGTAAGATATAGTTATCCGCAATTTGTTGTAATAACTCCGTTTTCTTAAATGTATCTTCTTGGTTGGTTGATTTTTTTTCTTTACAAGCAACAAAAGTCAACACAATTCCTAGGATCAAAAAGTACTTCATAGTTATTTAGTTTTTGAAAGTTTCTGCTAAGTCGCTTTCCATTATTACTTTGTACAAATTTAATTATTTAGTAGCGTCAATAGCTTGTTCCACAGTAAAACCAAAGCGTGTAGCAATTTTTTGAGCAATTGTATCCAGTGCAGTATTTAGATAATCCACATCATATAAACCATTTGTGCCTTTAACTAAGTCGGCAAGCATGCTGTCTACTTCTTCTTTGGAGAAATAAGGTGCTTTTGTGCTTGGATTTTGTGTAAAACGAAGACACCAGATGAAACCATACCCTTCTGACAGAGCATGGAAAGCAGCCTTACCATTAGAAGTACCCAATTTAGTTTTTCCCTCGTTTAAGTAGTATACTGCTCGTACAGCTGGTACCTTAGCAAGTTCCGTTTTGATAATAGCAACTTGAGCATCACGTGTTGAATAGTCAGCATTCGAAATAGCTGCTCTACCCTTGATGAATGCTCTGGAGATTGCTTCTTTCACTGTATTGAAATTAGGATCTGCATTTACTTGGTTGATGTAGGAAGACCAAAATTTGTAGACCGCTGGGTTAGCTGTATTATCATCATTTCCATAGATATATCCAAAGGCTTCATCCCACGCATGTTCCATAGTAGTGTATGTTTTTCCAGCTTCTACTACTTTGTTTGTGTTGTTTACTACATTTGAGCCAGCATCTAGTTTGTTTTTGCTCAAGTAGTTATTTAGAATTTGATCCAATAAACAAGCTCCCATCATTCCTTTGGAAAAAACTTGTTGTGGTTCTAAGCCATTAGCATTGAAATAACATTTTTTTGTTCCATCTAAATAATATCCTGCAACACCCGCACTCGCCTCTATGTTGCCATTGGTTAGTGATTCAGCATCTTTGAACAAGGCTTTGAAAGTTTCGCGAATGCTTGTTTGTTCGGCGTTTATTCCAGAAAAATAATCTACAGAAGCAGCAGTTTTGTCGCTTAATTTTTTTCCAGAAGTATTTAGTGAAGCATCGGTAAATCCAGTTCCGTTATACATGTCTAGTAACGTCGCTTCAGTTACAGGGGATGTACCTCCCATTAATGTGCTTATTTCGTCTAGCATCACCAAACGTACTTTTTGACCACTGAAATCTATTGTAGAAATATTGCTTGTGTTTTTGAAGTCGTAAGAAGTCGGTACAGTATACGTTGCAGTTGATGGGGTAGGAGTTACCTCGTCTTTTTTACAACTGGATAAAATTAAAGCGGTAATTGTAAGTGTCCCAAGAAATCTATGTATTTTTTTCATCGTTATTTAGATTGATTTTAAACAAGACAAAAGTACGCGCAAGGAGACTATAAGGCAATACCACAAACAAGGTATTTTAGATAATCTGGATCAAAATTAGATAATCTGGATCAAAAAAAATGCTACTTTTCGAGGTAGCATTTTTATACTTATCGTTATCTTAAAATTTTATTAATTTACTTACATCTTTAGCACTTTGTATACATCTAATCTCCTATCTTTTAGATTCGTTACACTGCCATAATTATGAAGTTCGCGCAATAAGGATAAATCCACATCACAAATTAATATCATCTCAGTATTAGGCGTTGCTTCTGCTTTTATACCATTGGTAGGAAAGGCAAAATCACAGGGAGTATAGACAGCAGATTGTGCAAATTGAATATCCATGTTACTCACTTTCGGTAAATTTCCAACCGAACCAGCGATAGCAACATAACATTCATTTTCAATCGCACGCGCTTGTGCACAACGTTTAACGCGGTGAAAACCATTTTGGGTGTCTGTTAAGAATGGCACAAATAAAATATCCATTCCTTCATCTGCTAGAATTCTACTTAGTTCTGGAAATTCAGAATCATAGCAAATTAAGATTCCAATGCGACCGCAATCAGTATCAAAGGTCTTTAATTCATGTCCACCAACCATTCCCCATGCATAGGATTCACTTGGTGTAATGTGAATTTTTCGGTATTCTTCGATACTTCCATCCCGACGACATAAATAACCAACATTGTATAGATGGTCATTTTCAATAAAAGGCATGCTCCCGGTGATGATGTTAATGTTATAAGAGATCGCAAATTCTTTGAATTTAGATTTAATTTCTTCAGTATATTTTGCAAGCATTCGAATAGCTTCCGATTCTGGTAAATCGTTGTATTCTGCCATTAATGGCGCATTGAAAAATTCTGGAAACAAGCAGAAATCACAACTGTAATCCGATACCGCATCGATAAAATATTCCATCTGTTCAAAAAGCGTTTCTAATTTGCTCATTGGTCGCATTTGCCACTGTACCAACCCTAAACGAACATCTGTTTTTCGGAATGATTTTTCAGTAGTGTAATAAATATTATTCCATTCTAACAAGGTCGCAAATTCCTTCGAACTCTTGTCGGTTGGCAAATACCCAGTCATTAATTTTAAAACATGAAAATCATTACTTAACTGAAAGGTTAAAACCGGATCATATATTTCTTTCAATTTTACTTTATCAATATATTCTTTCGGTGAAATGGTATCGGCAAATTTCGAGAAATTAGGTATTCTTCCACCAAAAATAATTCCTTTTAGGTTTAATTGTTCACATAATTGTTTGCGCTCGTCGTACAGCCTTCTTCCAAGTCTTAAACCACGAAATTGTGGGATAATAAAAACATCGATTCCATAAAGGATGTTTCCGGTTGGGTTGTGGGAACCGAATCTATATTGGTCTGTTATTTCAAAATAGGTGTGGTCACGTTCTGCCAATTCATAATTCACTAAAATGGACAAGGCACATCCTGCAAATTCGTCATTGATAAATACTACTTTCTGACCTTCCGGAAATTTTTTGAGTAGTAACTTGATGTGTTTTTCTTTCCAATAGGAATTTTCCATATCGTCGTATGCACTTTGCATAGCAACTTTTAACTTAGGATAATCTTGAATTTGTAAATTTCTAACTTCAACTTTATGTATGATCATAGATTTTTCTTATAAATTTCTATGAAATCAGTTAGATAAACTTATAAGTTAATAA
>JBIIKZ010000073.1:0-10568 GCA_044232905.1 Crocinitomicaceae bacterium | reverse complement strand
GTATCATTGTCATTGGTATAGCGTAATGTTGCACCCATTAGTTTACCGTAATAAAGCTTGAACAAGCGTTCTTGGCTACTTCGTTTTTTTTCGATACAACCAGCAATTATTGATCCTATGTCTTCTGTCTTTTTCACGTTGTTATTTCATTGACGAATGTTATTTTCATATGGTTGCCTGCTTTTTCCAAAATTAATTTAATTTCTAATTGAATTTGTGTAAACTTTATAGAAATATCCAACAAATTAATATTTATTTTATTCAAAATTGTTATAAATTTGCCAAAGTTTAAAATGAATAAATACTAATTTTTTTAATATGAAAGTAACTGTAGTAGGAGCTGGAAACGTAGGCGCAACATGTGCGGATGTATTAGCGCAAAGAGAAATCGCTAACGAGATTGTATTGTTAGACATCAAAGAAGGTTTTGCAGAAGGCAAAGCTCTTGACATTTGGCAAAAATCTCCAATTAATTTGTATGACTCTAGAACTGTTGGTTCTACTAATGATTACACTAAAACAGCAAACTCTGATGTGGTTGTAATTACTTCTGGTTTACCAAGAAAACCTGGTATGTCTCGTGATGATCTTATCGCTACAAACGCTGGTATTGTTAAAACTGTTACAGAGAATATCATTAAGCATTCTCCAGATGCGATTTTAATCATTGTTTCTAACCCGTTAGATGTAATGACTTATTGCGCTTACTTAAATGCTAAAGTTGATTCTAAAAAAGTATTTGGTATGGCTGGTATTTTAGATACTGCAAGATACCGTGCTTTTTTAGCTGAAGAGTTAAACGTTTCACCTAAAGATATTCAAGCAATTTTAATGGGTGGTCATGGAGATACGATGGTTCCACTTCCAAGATATACGACTGTTTCTGGTATTCCAGTTACTGAATTAATTGAAAACGATAAATTAGAGGAAATCATTGAGCGTACTAAGTTTGGTGGTGGTGAAATCGTTAAATTATTAGGTACATCTGCTTGGTACGCTCCAGGTGCTGCTGCTGCTCAAATGGTTGAAGCGATTATCAGAGATCAAAAACGTATCTTCCCTGTATGTGCATGGTTGAACGGAGAATATGGAATGAAAGATATTTATTTAGGAGTTCCTGTTGTATTAGGTAAAAATGGTATCGAAAAAATCATTGAATTAGATTTAAATACTGAAGAAAAAGCATTGTTAGAGGAGTCAGCGAAAGCTGTTAAGTCAGTAATGGATGTGTTAGATAACATGAACGTTAACGCTTAATTTCTTTTTTATTTAAATATTTAGGTGTCCTCCGGGGCACCTTTTTTGTTTCTATTTGTTTGTAGTCAGATTTTTATGTTTTAGGATTTCGCTATGTGTTTTTCTAAAAAACAATAGTGTATATTAGTAAAATATAAAAGTATATTTTACTAATATTAATTATTTAATTTTATTAAAATAAACTTTTGTATATTTGAAAAATTAACTATTGTTTTTTATTAAAATAAACTAAAATGTTGCTTAAATCAGAAATAGAAGAAGTTTTTCATGCACAACAAAATGAATTGAAAAAAGATTTGTTGACTTCACGAAATTATTTGATTGAAAACACATTCAAAGGAAAGCAAATTGAAGTGATTTCTGGGATAAGACGTTCTGGAAAAAGTACGTTGATGCGAATGATCATGGCGCATTACGCACCTAATGTTGTTAGTTTTAATTTCGAGGATTCACGTGTTTTTGGTTTTGATGTCTCAGATTTTAAACGTTTAGACGAAATCATAGGCGGTGATCATCCTGTTTATTTTTTTGATGAAATTCAGAATGTTGAAAGCTGGGAAATATTTGTTCGTCAATTACATGAACGAGGGGAGAAAGTATTTGTAACAGGTTCGAACGCTTCGCTATTGAGTAAGGAATTGGGAACAAAATTAACAGGACGCTATCTGAGTCATGAATTATTTCCGTTTGCTTACAATGAATTTTTAGAACATACCAAACAAGAAAACAACTTGGTTTCGTTTGAAAATTACCGGAAATTTGGAGGTTTCCCAGAATTTTTAGATTCGAAAAACACAGATGTTCTTCAAACGTTGTTACGTGATATCTTATTTCGAGATATTGCTGTCCGTTATGGCATACGTAACACAAAAACTTTGTTTGATATCGCTTTGCATTTATTGAGTAATGTCGGAAAAGAAACCACTTTTAATAGTTTACGCAAGGCATTTGATGTTGGTTCGACAAACTCTGTATCAGATTATTTGAAATGGCTAGAAGACACGTATATCTTATTCTTTTTACCACGTTTCAGTTGGTCGCCGAAAAGTGTTTTGGTTAACCCACGTAAGGTATATGCAATCGATTCTGGATTTATCCAAGCGAATACTATAAGCCGATCATCAGATTCAGGAAGACTACTAGAAAATTTAGTTTATCTCCATTTACGTCAGCAAACTACGGAACTCTTTTATTTTCGTGAAAAAGGGGAGTGTGATTTCGTTGTGATGGAAAAGGGTGTGTGTAAAAAAGTAATCCAAGTATGTGAGCAATTGCATTCTGAAAATAAATTAAGGGAAATAACTGGATTGAAAGAAGCTATGAATTTTTTCGGTTTAGAAGAAGGGTTTATCTATACTTTAGACCAAGAGGATGAATTTGTAATAGAAGGCAAGAAAATCATAGTGAAAAAAGTTAGAGACTGCATAATGCAATAGTTTGAGTAAATTATAAACTTCAAAAAGAACTTATAATTCGTCTAAAACTTTTTGCTAATAAGTATGTTTCTATTGTAAACTATTTAATTATGCAACGATTTCTCTTCATAGGTGCCAATTCGGATATGGCAATAGCAACAGCAAGCCAATTCAAACAACAAGGAATAGAGGTTATCGGACTTTCTCGTTCAGAATGCACGAGTGAGTATAGTCACTCACATATCATTTCGGGATTATCAGAATCAGATTTCCCGCAATTAGAAGGGCAAATTGATGGATTAGTTTATTTCCCAGGTTCAGTGAACTTAAAGCCGATGCGATCCTTAAAAGAAGTAGATTTATTAGAAGAATACAAAATCAATGTATTAGGCGCGTTTAATGCGGTGAAAATGTATTTACCAAATTTAAAATTATCTAAACAAGCATCGGTAGTGTTTTTTAGTTCGGTGGCAGTGCAATTAGGTATGCCGTTTCACGCTTCGGTTGGAATGAATAAAGGAGCAATTGAAGGGTTAACTCGCTCCTTGGCGGCTGAACTTTCTCCTGAAATCCGTGTGAATGCCATCGCTTTATCGTTGACAGAAACCAAAATGACTCAACGCATGACCAATACCGAAGAGAAAAAGCAAGTCATTGCGCAACGTCATCCATTGGCAACTATTGGTACATCTGAAGATGTAGCTAATATGCTTGAGTTTTTATTGACGGAGAAATCCGCTTGGATGACTGGACAAATTTTGCATTTGGATGGAGGTATGTCGGTGGTGAAGAAATAAACCTCATCGGCACGGGTTTAAACCCGTGCCGATGAGGTTATTCATCCAATTCCACATTTTTAAATCCATGTAATTCCATGAATTTTAAATATTCGGATTCAAATGTGCGTTTTTGATGATGTTGTTTTTGGTTTCGTATATAATAATAAACATTGTCCACAGCAGAATGTGAAACGCCGAATACACGAAAACCGCGTTGCCAAATGAATTTTTCAGGAATGAGATTGTTTTTATTGACAAAATACGAACTGCTCCCTTTGATTTGTTTGATGATATCTGTAATTGATTTTTGAGGGTTTATTCCAAAAAGACAATGAACATGGTCAGGCATACCGTTGACAATACTCACCATACATCCCATTTTCTTTAATTCGTCTTTCATAAAATCAAATAATTCTCTTTCTATTTTTGGGTGAATCAGTGCTTTTCGATTTTTTGTCGCCCAAACGGCATGAACCCAAATTTGTGAATACGATCTTGGCATTTTTTCTCATTTCTTATTTAAGTTAATGAAAAAGATCATTTATTACCAAATCAATGAGGTGAAATTATGATTATTTTTAATTCCCCTAAATCAAATAGGTAAAATTAGTATGGTTTTTAATTCCCCTAGGCTTGGGTTTCAACCCGAGCCTAGGGGTTATTTACATTTTCCCTCATCGCTGAGGGTTTTAACCCGCAGCGATGATATTTTTTTTATATTTGTTTCTCTTTTAATTCAATAACATGAAAAATATATTCTTCGCATTAGCACTCACAAGTGCAATGTTCTCTTGTCAGAAAGAGACAACAACTCCAAACACAAATGGAAATACGAATACAACCGACACAACAAAGAATTCTACGATCGGAAAGTCTGGGCCAAACATTACTGATATAGATGGTAACACATATAAAACAGTAACTATTGGTACACAAACTTGGATGGCTGAGAACTTAAAAGTTAGTAAATACAACGACGGAACTGTAATACCAAACATAATAGATAACACACAATGGTCAAATCTTGACACTGGAGCTTGGGCTAATTATAACAACGATGCATCTAATAATGCGAAATATGGTAAGTTGTATAACGGGTATGCTGTGAGTCTAACCATGAATGGTAATAAAAATATTTGCCCAACAGGTTGGCACTTACCAAATGATGATGAATGGACGATTTTAACGGATTATTTAGGTGGTGAAAGTATTGCGGGAGGTAAAATGAAAGAAGTAGGTATTGCTAGCTGGTATACTCCAAATACAGATGGTACGAATTCTTCTTTATTTACAGCTCTTCCAGGTGGTTACCGCAACTTCAATGGTAATTACAATTACGTTGGCAATTCGGGTTACTGGTGGGCGGGTGAGATGGAAGGTAATAGCTATTCCTGGTTCCGCAACCTGAATTACTATAATGGTGTTGTGAAAAGATCCAACTACTATAATAATTATGGGTTTTCTGTTAGGTGTGTCATGGATTGACTTCGACAAGCTACTCGATTAGCAGATAATTTAAAATATATTAATTTAGAATTTACTGAAAAACCAGAGGAGATAATGTGAACTATTTCGACTCTTAAGTATTTCAAATTAAAACCTCTGATTTCATTCACGATGTCAAAACGATAGTTATTATTAGTTTAAACATACTCACTTGAATTTGGGGACTTAGGTTACAATATTAACCCTACTAATTCATTATCTTTGAAATAAAAAGATGAATAAGACATTCATAATAATCGTATTAGTTCATTTAATTATTGAGGTTTTCTTATATCGTTTACAAATTGGAATTCCAGAAAAAAAGAAAATGCAAAGCTGAAGAATGATTCTTTTCAGTGTCTTGGTTATATCTATTTAAAAGTTTGTTATTTCTCCCCCGTCAGGCTGAGCGGAGTCGAAGCCAAGGGGCACTTCTAAACTTTTCTTCTCCTCACGTGTTTGAAATACAAGTTCTATTTCATTCACACCATGTCAAAAACGACAGTTAATATTGTTTGGTTTAAACGTGATTTACGTTTGGTTGATCATGAGCCCTTGGAACGAGTAATCCAAGAGGGGAAGCCAGTTATATTAATTTACGTTTTCGAACCTTCCGTGATGGACTATGATGACAGCGATGTACGTCATTGGCGCTTTGTGTACCAGTCGATTCAAGAGATGCAACAAACGTTAGCGAAAGTAGGTGGTGAAATTTCACTTTTTCATTGCGAGGCGAAAGCAGTTTTTGAATACTTGCTTACAATTTTTAAGATCGATACCGTTTTTTCACACCAAGAGATTGGAAATAAACTGACGTTTGATCGTGATTTGTTGATGAAAGATTGGTTTGCAGAAAATAACATTCAATGGAAAGAAAGCAGAACAGGAGGAGTTGTTCGCAGGTTAAAATCAAGAGAACGATGGGATGCCTTATGGAGAGAAACGATGCTTTCTCCTCTAATTGAATCTGATTTATCTAAATTGATTTGGCAACAGTTACCAACGGATTCGTTTACACAACTGGATGAAAAATCGTTAGGACACTTAATTACGTTGAAACATCCCGATTTCCAGGTAGGAGGAACATCGATGGGATTGCGTTATTTGAAAAGTTTTTTGGAGGAACGTTATCCAAATTACAGTCGACACATTTCAAAACCATTGTTAAGTCGCAAAGGGTGTAGCCGCATTTCTCCTTATTTGACCTATGGAAATTTGAGTATGCGCATGGTGTATCAAGCAACATTGCACGTATACCAAACTACCAAAAACAAAAGAGCATTGGCGAATTTCATCTCTCGCTTGCATTGGCAAAGTCATTTTATGCAAAAGTTTGAAGATGAATGTCGGATGGAGTTTGAACCTGTAAATAGGGCTTACGATAACATCGTGAAAGAACGCAATCAACATTATATTGATGCTTGGCAACAAGGAAAAACAGGTGTGCCACTCATCGATGCTTGTATGCGCTGTGTGGTTGCAACGGGCTATTTGAATTTCCGAATGCGTGCCATGGTGGTTTCCTTTTTTGTGTTTAACCTTTGGCAAGATTGGCGTGAACTTCATTTTTTAGCGCGACAATTTTTAGATTACGAGCCAGGGATTCATTATCCACAAATTCATATGCAGGCAGGGATTACGGGTATCAATACAGTGCGTATTTACAATCCGATTAAAAATTCTGAAGACCACGATCCAAATGGGGAATTTATAAAGCAATGGTGTCCCGAGTTAAAAGAGATTCCTGCTCATTTGATTCACGAACCTTGGAAATTAAATGTCTTTGAACAAGAAATTTACAATTGTCACATTGGAGAAGATTATCCTGCTCCCATTGTTGATTTAGAGGCTACTCGTAAATACGCAAGTGATATCATTTGGGGAATGCGAAAACAAACCTACACAAAAGAAGAAGGTCAACGAATTCTTCAAAAACATGTAAATCAACGAAGAAGATGAAAAAAACACTTCGATTAATTTTAGGTGATCAACTGAAGCACAATCATTCTTGGTATCAACAAGTAGATGAGGAAGTGGTATATGTGATGATGGAAATTCGAACAGAAACAGATTATGTGAAACACCATATTCAAAAAGTAGTTGCTTTTTTTCAAGCGATGCGTTTGTTTGCTGCTGAATTAAATCAAAACGATCATCAAGTAGTTTATCTACAGTTAAATTCAGCGGATAATAGGCAGTCTTTCACAGAAAATATCCGATTGATTTGTGAAAAATATAAATTAGAAAAGATTGAATACCAGTTGCCGGATGAATATCGAGTGGATCAAGAATTAAAATTACTTTCCAATGAACTTAAATTACCTGTAAAGGAAGTTGATTCGGAACATTTTTACACTTCAAGAAGCGAGTTTTCCGAGTTTTTTGCTGGGAAGAAACAATTCTTAATGGAAAGTTTTTATCGTTACATGCGAAAAAAACACGATGTGTTGATGATTGCAGGTCAGCCAGAAGGTGAAAAGTGGAATTTTGACAGTGATAACCGAAAGAAAATACCAGCTAACCATACAATAATTCAACCTTTTTTGTTTCATCGTGATGTTTCTGAAATTGTTGTAATGATTCAGAATCAAGGAGTGGAAACGATAGGTGAAATTCAAGAAAAGCAGTTTTTTTGGCCTGTTACGAGAAATGAAAGTTTGGAGTTACTCTCCTTTTTTATCGAAAATTGTTTGCCCTATTTCGGAACCTTTCAAGATGCGATGACTACAGATGCTTGGTCGGTGTATCATTCGCGTATTTCGTTTGCGATGAATGTCAAACTACTTTCTCCCAAAGAAGTGGTAGATGCCGTAATTCAATCATATCGCTCCAACGAACATTCGATTGCTTTAAATCAAGTGGAAGGTTTTGTAAGACAGATTATTGGATGGCGCGAATACATGCGTGGAATTTATTGGATGCACATGCCTGACTATGCTGGATTAAATTTTTTCAATCACGAAAATAAATTGCCTGATTGGTATTGGACTGGAGAAACCAACATGAAATGTTTGAGTCATAGTATTAAGCAATCGTTACAATTTGCTTATGCGCATCACATTCAACGCTTGATGGTTACAGGTAATTTTGCACTTTTGGCAGGGATTCATCCTGATGAGGTGGATAGTTGGTATTTGGGGATTTACATTGATGCATTGGAGTGGGTAGAAATTACCAATACCCGAGGAATGAGTCAATTTGCAGATGGTGGAATTGTAGGAACAAAACCGTATGTGAGTTCGGCAAATTACATCGATAAAATGAGTTCATATTGCGGTAAATGTTATTATAATTCCAAACAAAAAGTAGGAGAGAAGGCTTGTCCCTTTAATAGTTTATATTGGCATTTTTATGCACGTAATGAACAATTACTTCGCAAAAATCCGCGAATAGGGATGGCCTATGTTACTTGGGACAAAATGCAGCCACAAGTTAAAGAGGAATTATTGCATCAAGCAGAAAGGTATTTATCAAAAATAAATGAGTTATGAAAACATCTATTGTCTGGTTTACTACAAACCTAAGAATCAATGATAACAAACCTTTATTAGAGGCAATTTCTCATTCAGATCAGGTTATTCCTATTTATGTTTTTAATTCAATGAACCTTGAGGCTACAGCGCATAAAACCTATAAAATGGGCAAATTTCGTTTGAAATTCTTAATGGAAAGCTTACAAGAATTAGATTTTTCTTTGAAGGAGTTAGGGAGTAAATTGTTATTTAAGTTCGGCAATCCAAAAGAAATTATACCGCTTATTGTACAAAAATACGATGTAACAGATATTTACACGGTTGAGCCTCCAGCGCATGAAGAGCGACAATTATTACAAGAATTAGAAAAAGAATGTTGGTCAAAAAAATGCATGATTCATACTTTTGAGACTTCTACTTTGTTTGCTCCGAGTGATTTGCCATTTACTTTGAGGAAATTGCCTGATGTGTATACTAAATTTAGAACGATCGTTGAAAAAGAATGCACAGTCAAAGAACCATTAGAAGCGCCAATTAAAATTTCTTCTCCGCCATTACAAGACTTCGAAATTCCAAGTGAAATTAAAAAAATCCTAAACGAGTTAATTGAAGATGAAAGAACAGCATTTCCATTTAAGGGTGGTTTACTAATGGCAAAGCAACGTGTTCAATCGTATTTTTTTGAAACAGAACAAATATCGATTTATAAAGAAACTAGAAACGGAATGATTGGTTCAGATTATTCTTCAAAATTTTCTCCGTGGTTGGCTTTGGGATGTATTAGTCCGCGTGAAATAATCTATGACTTGATGCATTTTGAAAAGAATAATATAAAAAATGAGTCAACGTATTGGTTGTTTTTTGAGTTAATGTGGAGGGAATATTTTCATTGGGTAATGCGGAAATACGATACTAAACTCTTTTTGAAGAATGGAATCAAAGATTCAGAACCAATTTCTCGAAATATGTATTATGTACATTTCGAAAAATGGAAAAATGGCCAAACAGGAAATCAGTTTGTCGATGCAAATATGAATGAGTTAAATGCAACAGGTTTCATGAGCAATAGAGGTCGTCAAAATGTTGCAAGTTACCTCTGTAATGATTTGAAATTGGATTGGAGATATGGAGCCGCATATTTTGAAGAACAATTAATCGATTACGATGTTTGTAGTAACTGGGGAAATTGGGCGTATATTGCTGGTGTTGGAAATGATCCCCGGGGTCATCGTTTTTTTAATGTTGAAAAGCAAGCACACGATTACGATAAAGAGCATAAATACAGAGAATTATGGAAAAATTAAAAAGAATTGATTTGTCTGAAATAGTAGAGATGGAGCAACGATTTCGTGCTACTTTTATAAACTCATTAACAGGTTATAAATCAGTTGCATTGATTGGAACAAAAGATGTAATCGGACAAACCAATCTAGCAATATTTAATTCAATCGTTCATCTGGGTGCTCATCCACCGTTACTTGGAATGGTAATTCGGCCAGATTCAGTTGATCGACATACGTTACAAAACATTGAAAATACTGGTTACTATACCATTAATCAAATTCATTCTAGTTTTATAGAAAAAGCCCATCAAACATCCGCAAGGTATCCAAAAGAAGTTTCCGAGTTTGAAGCAGTGGGTCTAACTTCAGAATTTAAAAATGATTTTTTTGCTCCATTTGTTGCTGAATCGGTTATCCAAATTGGATTAAAATTCAAGGAGAAAGTACCATTTAAAATAAATAACACCTTATTTATTATTGGGGAAGTTCAAACAGTTTTTCTTCCAGAAGAAATTATACAAAACGACGGATTTGTTGATTTACATGCTGCTTCAAGTATCACGAATACAGGATTAGATTGTTATCACAATGTGTTGAAAGGGATTCGATTACCGTATGCAAAACCATGAAAGGTATAAAAAAAGAAAATCTTCCTGAAAAAATATGCCTTACTTGCGGCAGACCATTTACGTGGCGTAAAAAATGGGGAAAAGTTTGGGAGGAGGTAAAGTATTGCAGTAAAAATTGTAAGAAAAAATAAATCTTTAAGCACTATAAATCAAATAAATTTAAGAATATTACTTGATTCTAATTAAAATTAATTGATTGATGTTATTATCGTAAAATAGCTTTTTATAGCGTACATAAATTTAATTC
>JBIIKZ010000072.1:0-10584 GCA_044232905.1 Crocinitomicaceae bacterium | reverse complement strand
CTGCGGTAGATGAACTATTGAAACACGAAACCGACCAACCCACCGTAGGCTTGATACTTTGTCAAGGTAAAGACAAAGTTTTTGCCGAATACACCTTGCGTGGAATGACAAAACCCATTGGCATCTCAGAATATGAACTGACTCGTATTTTGCCCGACAACCTCAAAGGCAGTTTGCCAAGCATAGAAGAAATTGAAAATAAACTTAATGAATTGGGATTATGAGTTGGATAAATTACACTTTAAAAGATTTAGTTTCTTTAAAACAAGGATTTGCTTTAAATAAAAAGAGCCAACATCATTTATCAGGTGACAATTCAGGATTACCTCTTTTAAAAATATCAGATTTAATTAATGGTACAGAAACTTTATTTGTTAAATCTACTATACCTGAACAATTTTTAGTTACACCTTCTGAAATTATATATAGTAGAACGGGGCAGGTTGGCATCGCCTTTATGGGTAAAACAGGTGTAGTTTATAATAATTGTTTTAAAGTAATACCTAATGAAAAATTAGATTCCGTTTTTATTTTCCATTGGCTAAACTCAAAACCTATTAGAGATTATATAAAATCTCTTGCTACAGGTGCGGCTCAACCTGATTTAAATCACGATGCTTTTAAAAGTGTTAAAATCAACCTTCCCCCTCTTGAAACCCAAAAACGCATTGCTTCTATTCTTTCTACTTACGATGATTTAATAGAAAACAACCTCAAACGCATTAAGTTATTAGAAGAAACAGCGCAAAACATTTACAAAGAATGGTTTGTAAATTTTCGTTTTCCTAATTATGAACATACGGAGTTTGATAAGGAAAGTGGTTTGCCTGTGGGTTGGGAGAAAAAGACAATAGATGCTTTTGCTGAAGTTATTACAGGTAAAACACCATCAACTGCAAATAGTAATTTTTACGGTGGAAACATACCTTTTGTTAAGACACCTGATATGCACGATGCGCCTTATGTTTTGAGTACAAATATCAATCTATCAAATGAAGGTGCGGAAAGTCAAAATAATAAGTTCCTTCCAAAAAATTCTGTAATGGTAAGTTGCATAGGTACTGCGGGAGTAGTCGCATTAGCATCAACAAATTGCCAAACAAATCAACAAATTAATTCTGTCAGGTTTGATGAAGAATTTAAAGCTTTTTACTTTTATGGTTTTGCAAGAGGATTAAGAACTCTTTTGGAGGGTTTAGGTAGTAATGGTGCAACAATGGTAAATGTGAACAAAAGTAAATTTGAAAAAATTGAAATTATTGTTTCTGATAGTGAAACATTAAAAAAGCATTACGGTTTAGTAAAAGTTATTTTTGACCAAATTTTGATTTTGCAAGAACAGAATGAGAAACTCAAAGAAGCAAGAGATATACTGTTGCCAAGATTGATGAATAGAACGATAGAGGTATGATTGACGGATTTAAAAAAACATATAAAATTGCAATCGTAGTATTCTTTTTTGTTACTATTGGTTCTGCTTTCTTAGTAGATAGTTATAAAGGACTTGAATCAGTAGTTGGTGTTGTTCTTGGTGGAATAGCAATCATTACTTCTGTTTTAGCTCTTGCCTTAGCTGATAGAAATGCGAATATTCTTAAAGCAAATTTAGATATATGGAAAATGAAATATTCACATACTATCAGTGATGGAAACCAAATTGTTTATGATTTTGCTTTTGAAGTTAAAAATTTTGGGGAAGAAACATTAAGTGATTTTGTTGTTACTTTTCGTCTCCCTGAAAGAAATTACTATTTTCCAATTCAAGACAAACAGAATAATACTTTTTTTCGTTTTGGAGAAAGTATTGTTGTTCAAAACGACAGGCTTAAATATTTAGGGACAAGTAAAGAAGATAATTTTGTTCGGTTTGAGCATCAAATTAAAAACATTGAGAACTGGTCTAAAGGAAATTTTGTTATCTCTATAAGTGCCAATGGCTATAAATCGAAAACGTATATTTTGCGTCCTAAGGACAATGAACAATTACTTAATTCAAGTAATAATGAAAGAATAATGTTTAAATATAAGTCAAAGAAGATTAGTTTAGATTAAAACATTAAGGCTATAACCTTAAAATATAATAAAATTATCAGGCAATAGACTTAAAAACACAACCAAATGGCACACGCTTATTCAGAAGACCAACTCATAGAGCAAACCTGTATTGATATTTTTAAAAATCAATTGCATTGGGAGATTGCCAACGTCTATCAAGGGGAAACCTTTGGTGAAAACGGCACGATTGGAAGACATAGTGAAGCAGATGTTTTACTAAAAAACAGGTTCTTGGAGGCAATCCAAAAACTAAATCCAAACCTACCTGTTTCCGCTTATGAATTGGCGTATGAGATTATCAATAGCGATGATGCCACCAAGAGTTTGCCAGACCTGAATTTCGAGAAACATAACTTCCTGAAAGAAGGAATTCCAGTTACCTACAAAAACGACAAGGGCGAAATTGTCCGTAACAAAAAAATAAAGGTTTTTGATTTTGACAACGTAGAAAACAACAACTTTCTTGCCGTACAGCAATTGTGGGTTGAAGGTAAATCGAAGCGCAGAAAGCGTCCAGATATTGTTGGTTTTGTAAATGGTATTCCGTTGTTGTTTATTGAACTCAAAGCACACCATCGAAAAATTAAAGTGGCTTTTGAAACCAATTTAAAAGATTACAAGCAGACCATTCCGAAAATGTTTCATACCAACGCTTTTATTATTTTAAGTAATGGTTTTGAAAGTAAAATAGGTGCAATCACTTCTAAATACGAACATTTCCACGATTGGAAACGTATCACCGAAGAGCAAGAAGGAATTATCAGTTTAGACACTATTCTGAAAGGGGTTTGCGAGAAAAGCCGAATGATGGATTTGTTCGAGAACTTTGTGCTGTTTGATAACTCCATTGGTTCAATTGTAAAATTAATTGCCAGAAACCATCAGTTTATTGGCGTAAACAAGGCAGTTGAACATTTTGTTTCCGTTCAGGAACAAGCCAAAAATGGGTATATTTCTAAAGAAGATGCACAAAAATTAGGAGTGTTTTGGCATACGCAAGGCAGTGGCAAGAGTTATTCTATGGTTTTCCTTTGCCAAAAGATATTACGGGCGCTGGGAGGCGGTTACACCTTTCTTTTGGTTACAGACAGAAACGAATTAGATTCACAGATATACAAAACCTTTACAGGAGTTGGAGCAGTTCAAGATTTGAATGTAAAAGCAACTAGTGGAGAGCATCTGAAAGCACTTTTGAAAACTGACCAACGCTATATATTTTCGTTAATTCATAAATTCAACTTTGATGAGGTGATTACGGTACGGGATAATATTATTGTTTTGTCGGATGAATCTCACAGAACGCAGGGCGGTTCGTTAGCAATGAATATGCGAAAAGCGCTACCCAATGCCTCGTTTATAGGATTTACAGGAACACCGTTATTTAGAGACGATGAGATAACTAGAAGAATATTTGGAGAGTATGTTTCTAAATATGATTTCAAGCGTTCTATAGAAGATGGAGCAACCGTTCCATTATATTATGAAAACAGAGGCGAAAAATTACGGTTAGACAATCCAATAATTAACGAGCAAATTAGGGAAGCAATTGAGCAAGAAGAATTAGATGACGACCAACAAGCCAAATTGACCAAACTATTTGCAAGAGAATATCCAATTCTAACAGCAGAGAAGCGACTACGAGCCATTGCTAAAGATGTGGTTACGCATTTTAACGGAAGAGGTTACAAAGGCAAAGCGATGTTTGTTGCTATGGATAAAGTAACGGCGGTTAAAATGTATGATTTGATTACAGAAGAATGGTCAGTTTACTTGGAAATCCGTAAAAAGGAAATCGAAAAAATCGAAGATTTGCAGGAGCAACTTTCGCAACAGCGAGAATGGGATTGGGCAAAAGAAACTGAAATTAGTGTTGTGGTCAGTCACGAACAGAACGAGATAGATAAATTTGAAGCGTGGGGATTAGATATAGAACCACACCGATTGAAAATGAACACTCGCAACCTTGAAGAAGATTTCAAGGCGGAAAACCACCCATTTAGAATAGCTATTGTTTGTGCGATGTGGATTACTGGGTTTGATGTGAAGAGTTTATCGACTTTGTATTTGGATAAACCAATGAAGTCGCATACCTTGATGCAGACCATCGCAAGAGCGAATAGAGTTCACGAAGATAAAAACAACGGTCTTATCGTTGACTATATAGAAACCTACAAGGCATTATTAGAAGCCTTAGCCATTTACGGTGATAGCGGAAGTAAAGGAACTCCAACTGGAACAGACGATGTTCCTGTTCGACCATTAGAAGAGTTGATTGCCGATTTAGACGAAACCATTCAAGCCACAGAATTATTTTTGGAAGATGATTGTAAGTTTAAATTAATTTCGATCGTTAATGCCGATGATAATTTGTATCGAATTAAATACATTGAAGAGGGCTATAATGCACTTTGCAAAAATGACGAAACTCGAAATAAGTTTGGCATTTTAGCAAGAGAAGTTTTCAAAAAATACAAGGCGTTAATGCCTGACAAAGCCATCTATGATTTCAAAGACAAACGAGATGCTATAAACGCCTTGTATTCATTAATGAATGACAAGATTGAAGAAGCAGATGTTACCCATATCGTTTCCCGAGTACAGAATGTTGTTAACGAATCCATAGAGAGTTTGAATATTTTAATGGAACAGGCTGAAGGTTATGGACAAAAAATAGATTTAAGCGGTTTAGACTTCAAGAAAATTGAAGAGGAATTTTTGAAAATTGAAGGCAACAAAAATATTGCCGTACAATCGCTAAAAGACCGAGTTGCCAAGAAAATGAATCGTTTGCTTGACCAAAATCCTATGCGAATTGACTTTTACGAACGTTATCAAGAAATTATTGAGAACTACAATAACGGTAAAGAATACGCTACGGTAAAAGAGTTGTTCGATGCCTTGATTCTTCTTTTAGGAGATTTATCTGAAGAAGAGAAACGTGCGGAACGTGAAAATCTTGACGATGATGAACTGACTGTTTTCGATATGCTCAACAGCGGAAAGAAAATGAACGATAAAGAGCGTGTTGAAGTAAAAGACACTGCAAGGAAACTGTTAGAGCAACTCAAAAATAACGAGTTTAAAGTGGAGCTTTGGGCAGAAAAAACCCAGACGGCATCCGCAGTAAAAAAATCAATTAACGATTATTTATATACCAAATTACCGTTCCCTACATACAGCGATGGCGACAGGGTTGTAAAGACAGAGATACTTTTCAATTACTTCAAAACGAGGTATGCAAATTATGGGAGGGTGGCTTAAATATTTAAAAAAATAAATATGGGATTTTCACAAAGAATGGGTTTGAAACCATTAACAAAGGATATTCAAATTGATAGTATAGACATAGACCTAAAGAATGGGTTATGGAATATATTCAAAATGGATTTGCTAGATAAATTATCAAAAAGTGTACATCGAGGACAAAGTAAATTTCAAGTTTATTGCGCTTTTCTTTGGCATAATTATTTTAAGAAGCCTGTAGATGAAATACCTAGTTACGATTATCAATGTGAAAAATTCATCAGAGATACTTTTTTTGATTATAACTGGGATGAAGTTTATGATTTTATAGAGTTTATGTTGAATCTTGAATTATCAAATTTTGATTTAGAAGGATTCATTATCGATATAAATTCTCTTTTAGAAAAAGAATTTTCGGGTTACAGAATAATTGATGGTTTATTTTGCCCAATAACTAATGAAATTGAAATAAATGAGATTGAAGAAGCAATAAATAATCACACCCCATCAGAAGGAGCGAATATTCATCTTTCTAATGCTTTAGCAAAATTGTCTGATAAAAAAAATCCTGATTATGGTAATTCTATAAAGGAGTCTATTTCTGCTTTAGGGAGTGTCATCCGATTATTAACTAGCGAAAGTACTTTTGGTAAAGGATTAAATGTCTTAAAATCTAAAGGAATTGAAATTGATGAGCATATAAAAGGTAGTATAGAAAAAATTTATACTTTTACAAACAATAAGGAAGGTGGGATGCGACATGAAATTGTGGGGCAGTATAAGAGCCCTGATTTTGATGATGCTAAACTGATGCTTGTACTTTGTAGTTCATTCATCAATTATTTATTGTCAAAATCAAAATTATAAAATCTTTGCAATGTTAAGATATAAGTAAAAGTTCTAAAGGACAAATTTATTAGATTCTTAATTGCAATCTAATCAAAAAAGACTTTTAAAATTTATTTAATAGAAAAATTTAAAAACCAATTCAGGAGTTTAAAAGAAGGTAATATGACAATTCAAAGAGCGAGAGTAATTTTAGGCAAAAAAGCAGAAAAATCAACGGATGCTGAAATTTCAGAAATAATTTCTTTTTTGGATATTTTAGTAGAAGTTACAACAAATACAATGAAGAAAGATAGTCTGAATTTAAGACTAAAAAGCAAGTTATTGCAACCTTAAAAAAGAAAAAAAATATCTAATCATTCGTGTGCATAAAAATAAGCGGGTTTGATGACAACTTTTTTATCTCAGACCTACCAGTAAAAAACAACAAGACAATCGTTCGATTGTTTAAACACTAATTTAAGTGGTAGCGTGTAGTGTTTTAAATGTACCTATTGATTTTAAAGCATTTTCTTTACCTTATAAATTGTTGCTCTTGTTTTTTTTGTTAGTCTCGAAATATCTGAAACTTTCATTTTTGATTGTAGACAAGTTACGATGTCATAATGTTTTTTTAAAACTTTATTCCTGTCATCAGTAGTGCCTTTTTTTCTACCAACGTACACTGCATTTTTTTTCGCAGCATCAATTCCACCTCTACACCTCTCTCTGATTATTTGTCTTTCGTGTTCAGCCAGTGTACCTAGTAAACTAATCATCAAATCAAAAAATGGACTTGTATTGTCCATTCCTAAATTATCAATACTTAACTTATAATTGTTTTGTTTGAAAAACTGAATGGTCGTCAAAATATCAAGTGTTGACCGACCAATCCTATCGACACTCAAAATATGTGTTTCGGTTTGAGGATTTATTTTTATATACTCAAGCAGCCTTTTTGCTTGAGGTCTATCCATAAAGCTAATTGCCCCTGAACATTTATCAATAAACGCAATTTCTCCTTTAACCAATTGGCGAGATTCATTCTGTCCCTCAGTGCTGATTCTTCCGTACTTTACTCTGCTCATATTGTATAATTTTAGGTTACTAACTTATTTTTTATCTAATTGGTTGATTTGCTCTGAAAACAGAAAATTTGTATTGTATAGTTTTAAGGTATAGTCTAATTTTTATCGTTTTAGTGTGGCATTTAGGTTTTTATTGGAAACACGGCAATAGAGGGCGACTTTAGCACTTGAAATATTTTCTTTTTTTTTAGCCATGAATATATTATTTAGAATTAATTTTTAGTGCATTAACATTTCAAAGGGAACGCTTAGCAGCTTCGCATAATTTTTTAAATTTTTTTCAGAAACGACTTCTAAGCCAATGACCTTTCTGTATCTAAACGCTCTACCAACTGAGTAAATCTCATGAACTGGAATCCCTTGTCTTAGCCCCTGTTTTACCTCATAAAAACTAGTTCTACCTATTTTGCCACTAACCGCACTTACGATTATGTAACTAACTTGTTCAATCACCCTCCAGTAAATATTCATTTCAAAGGGATTCGGAGCAGCAAAATCATTGCTTGGGTTTATAATAAAGCCCTTATATTGACTTCTTATGTTTTGGCACTCATCTGCCTCTCTTTTTGGGCTTATGTTGTTTTGATGGCTATAATAGCCTAATACTTGTCTCATAAAAATTATTTTATCTTTTAAGCGTTTCACTTAGGTTTTTGAAATTGTTAGCCGTATAGTTTATCGCTTTAAATAAAAAGCCCAAGGCAAACAATCCAAAAACACCTGCACCTAAGTAAAGGGCTTTTTTAACGAACTTTTCTTTCACCAATTCTTGCTTTAGAATTTGGTTAATGTTACTTTCAATAAAACTACTTTTCTTTTCTGGATTCTGCATCTTTGATAACATAATAGATTAATACTAGTACTCCTGCTGCAATTATGCCAAATATGGCTTTTCCAAATACTTTATTTTTTCCTTGAAGCATTACATTTTGCTCTTGCAATTCTAAAATCGGTTGAGGTATTGGATTTAATTGAACTTTTGTAATATCTACCATTATTGTTTATATTTTAGAATTTTAATTTCCTCATCAGATATTGGTATAATGAGAAAATGGTGTATTGCAAAATGATGCGTATTTAGGTGAAGAATTATGTGAGAGTAAATATTGACATCATACCCTTTGCCTAGTAGATATTGCTTATGTAATATTCGCTTATCTGTACCTACCATTAATTCCTCTAAAATCCTGATATTATTTTGTAAAGGCTTTGTAATAAAAGCGATGCTTTGGCGAAATTTGTTAGCTTTGTTGTTGTAAAATTTAATTCTATTTCCAGAATTTTTAAATCTCTGAGTAGAACGACCAGCAAAAAACTCCTCATTAGTTAATAAATCTCTTTTTATCATAACGTTTTTTTAGTAAAACTATAACTCTAAATAAGTTCTTACAACTATTGTCGGTTAAAGTGCCTTACTGTTGTGTACTGCTGTATATTAAGTCAACTTAAAAGTACTTAAATACACAAAAAAATCATAGTAGTTTACTGTTATTCAACTTCAATGGGAAAGTTTTTGATTTACCGAAGGCTCTTTCTTTATTTGCAGCGTATAATTCTTTATCATTGATGTAACCACTCATCCCTTTTTTCGACTCTAAAAACTTTACTTCGTAATTGTTATGGTCTTTCTTTTCAAAAATGTTTTTTAACTTTTCTGCTGTAATTCTAGAAGTAGCTATTAAAATGTGAAAGTGTTTATGAAATCTTTCATGACCAACATCTCTAATCCAAAAATATCCAAGTCTATCGATTCCTTTACGTTTAAGTTTTCGTGTAATAGTGTTTATGTATTTAGTTATTGTTGGATATGTATCTTGATTTGCAACTGTCGATAAGATTGTAATTTGTTTGTTGGTATAATACTTAAAATAGACATTGAAAAACAACCGTAAAAACTTATCTCTTTTATAAATTTTACTTTGCAAGTCAGTAATCTCGTTTATTTCTCCTGTTTCAAGATTTAGATAAGTTTTATTGTATTTTGGAAGTATTGGAGTTTGTCCTATATTAACGCTCTTATTAGACCCTTCCGATAGGTATCTAATTTTTCTTAAAGCCCATTCACCCATTAGACCTTGTTTCTCTCAATAAGTGCTTTAATTGAAGCCACCGAATAAAATTTTCTACGACCAATCTTTGAAACCTCGATTGAATGAGTTCTTTCGAGGTTTCTAAGTTGGTTGTCGCAGTAATCAAAATAACGTAATACAGCCTTTTTAGTCAACCATCCACCTAATGATAAACCGTTTTTTTCAATTGCCAATAATGATTTTTTAATAAGCAAAATTTCATCCATTAGTCTGTCTGTCTCTTTCATAACTAGTTTTTTGCTTTTTTGGTTTTTCTTATTGGAGCAAAGTCAATTGATTGGTTTAACTTAGGTCTTCCGTTTTCCGTCCTATTCAAATCCGATAGGCGATAATATACTAAACCTCCCTTTTTTATAGGTCGTGGGAGTATTCCAACTTTTGACCATTTGTCAATTGTTGCAACGGTACAATTGTGCAATATTGCCATTTTCTTCCTTGGAACTAATTCGTTATTATTCTCAATTTTAACAAGCTTGTCTTCTTGAGGTTGTTCAGGGGCAGGGGCTGGAATAAGGTGGTTTTCAATTAAAAGCTCTGAAAAGGTCTTTTTTAAATCTGCTACGGTCATTGTAGCAACAAAACGGGTTTCTTCAATAGATTGTTTCATATACATTTTTTGTTTGGAACATCGAATGTATATAAAAGAAGAGAAGATGTTTTTAGACACACATAATCACAACTAAATCACAAAAAAATAGCCAAAAAAATTAAAAAAAGTTTTTTTTGGCTACAAAGAAATATTATAAATAATATTAAAATTTATAAATAATAATTTTTTCCCCTTTTAAAGGCGAAATGAGGGCTCAAAGATGCAGTAGTTTCGCCATTAAATAATGAGAAATTATTTATAAGAAAATTTAGATATAATTTTTTTTTACCCTTATATCTGGTTTTGTCATAATCTTTAGAAAACTCATAAACAAATCGTTTCAGGTCAGATTTACTGATATTAGCTTCAAGCAATACTTTTTCTATAGGTCTACTATTAGTAACAAAGTTTGAATTTATGAGTGTCTTTATTTCGTCTTCTGAGAGGATTAACAATTTGTTAGATTTATTTGTTACATTAAGTTTCATAAAATAATTCATAATTTTTTGATAATGTAAGCCAGTATCAATCCTAAAATCATCAGCATAATCGGAAAGAATTTCAATATTTACTGTTGGTAACCCCCAATCTTTTAAAGCATCATTTAGAATCTCTATTTTTTCGTGTATGTATTTATTTGCCGCTAATTTAGAAACACGAAATTTATAGTTGCTAATGGTTAAATTATTCAGAG
>JBIIKZ010000131.1:0-2897 GCA_044232905.1 Crocinitomicaceae bacterium | reverse complement strand
CAAATCAAATAATAAAGTGTTCTACGATTTATTTGAACAATCCAGCATACAATTAAAAGTTATTTCTAATCTGTTGAATTTATTAGTGAATGAAAATGATTTTAATCAACGTTTAAAAATCGGACAAGATTTGGTGCTTGCTGGCAAACAAAGTGAATTGATTGCACATCATATTTTCGTTCAGTTAAGTAAAAATTATGTAACACCCTTTGATCGAGAAGATATTTATGGACTAGCAAAGTCAATAGAGAATATTGGCGATTATATGGTGATAACTGGTAAAAAAATTAATTTGTATAAATTAGCTTCTAAAGATGTAAGTCTTGAAATCATGGTTCAATCGGTTGTTTCAGCGGTGGAAGCTGTATCGAATGGTATACTCGAATTACGAAATTTTAAAAAAGGGAAGCTAATCATAGAATCAATTATTAAAATAAACGAAATTAGCGAAGTATCTATAAATAATTTTTACCAATGTTTAGATTCTCTTTTTGAAGAGGAAGAAAATATCAAAGAGATAATTAAACGTAGGGAGATATATCAAATTTTAGAAACAATAATTGAAAAATGTAAGCAGTCAGGTGTTTTTTTAGAGTCAATTGTCATAAAATACGCCTAAGTAAAGTTGAGTTCATCAATCAATGAAAAAGTAAAGCGTTTTTAATGTTATTTTTTCGTTAATTTTTGTAAGGTCTACACTTATTTAGATATTAACCCTAAAAATAAAGTATTTTTGTTCAAAATAATATTTAGTTATGCTATCAGGAATCTTAAAATTCTTTCTTCCAAAAGACAAAATCTTTTACACATTGTTTGAAAATGCAAGTGCAAATTTAGAATCATTAGCCGAAAAATTAGTTATCGTTGTCAACGAATCCGATTTTAATAAAAGAGGAGATGTCATCAAACAAATGGAAGAGTTAGAACGCCAAAATAATGTTTTGACACATACTATTTTTGTAGAATTAGGTAAGAATTTTATCACACCATTTGATAGAGAGGATATTCATAGTTTAGCAACAGCTTTGGATGATATTGCTTATTTCATTTATGCTTCCGCAAAAAAGATAAATTTCTATAAAATTAATCCGGATGACCAAGGTGTTAAAAAAATGGCTTTGGTTATAAAAGATGCTGTTTTAGCTGTGAATAGTGCAGTAATCGAACTTCGTAATTTGAAAAATACACAAAAAATTATTGATTGTGTTGTTAGAATAAATAGTGCTGAAAATCAAGGGGATGATATTTTTGATTTAAGTATTGATAGACTTTTTGAGTACGAATCGGATATTAAAATGTTGATTAAGAAAAGAGAATTATATCAATCACTAGAAATAGTTACGGACAAATGCGAAGACGCAGGAAATGTAATTGAATCAATTGTTGTTAAATACGCATAAAATAAATTGTAATTATGTTTACATTATTAATTGCTGTCATCGTTATAGCACTATTATTTGATTTAGTTAACGGCTTTCATGATGCAGCAAATTCGATCGCTACTGTTGTTTCTACGAAAGTTTTAACACCCTTTCAGGCAGTTGTTTGGGCGGCAGGATTTAATGTTTTGGCTTTTTGGGTGTTTGATATGAGTGTAGGAAATACAGTTGCTAAAACTGTAAATAATAACGCGATTGACCTATGGGTAATTTTAGCGGGACTCTTAGCTGCTACCTTTTGGAACTTATTAACTTGGAGATTAGGAATTCCCTCATCTTCATCACATACCTTGATTGGTGGTTTTGCAGGTGCAGCAGTCGCTCATGCTGGATTTGGCGTCATTGATTCAAGTGGAATACTTGTAATTATAGCTTTCATCTTTTTAGCACCCGTAATCGGTGGTATTCTTGCATTTGGAGTAGCATTAATAACCATGAGTAGGCGCTTTGTATTAAAATTTATTGTTGTAATTGCTTGTTCTTCAGGTATTTATTTTCTAATGGACTACATGGTGGTTTACATGGATATGAAGAAGGAAATGATGTGGATTGTAGTCGCAATGTTGGTGATTTTTATTCTTGCATATATATATTATATGGCTTTGCATGGTAAACGTCAAACAGCTCTTAAAGAGTCGAATATGTATAAACGCTTACAATTACTCTCTTCTGCAGCTTTTTCTTTAGGGCATGGTGGTGCAGATTCACAAAAGGTTATGGGGATAATTTGTGCTGCACTTTTAGTATATGGAAACCTAGATAGGGAAGGAAAACTGGAAAATCCAATTCCATCGCAGTTCAAAATTTCGGAGGTTATTCAAGTTTCATATAAAAATGAAGATGGAAAAACAATGAAATTCAAACCGGATGAATTAACTGTCTACTCAAAAGGAGATAATATTTATGACGCTAGCACAGATGAAATAATATTCAAAGAAAAAAACAAACTGCAAGCAAACTATTCAAATGCTTCGCTTTTTTTACCATATATTCAAAATGGAAAATTGAAAAACGAATGTAAAATAATTACAAAAGTAAATTCACATACAATGCCTTTTTGGATTTCATTTGGATGTTATTTAATGATTGCTATTGGAACTTTGTTCGGTGGTTGGAAAATCGTTAAAACAATGGGGAGTAAAATCACTAAAGTAACTCCATTGGAAGGAGTTTGTGCGGAAACAGCAGGTGCACTTACGCTGTTTGTAGTTAGTAACTTAGGTATTCCAGTATCTACTACACATACAATCACAGGTTCCATAATAGGAGTAGGGGCAACAAAACGTTTGAGTGCGGTTCGATGGGGTGTGACAATCAACCTTCTGTGGGCATGGGTACTTACAATACCAGTAAGTGCTATTTTAGCTGCTGGTTTCTATTACTTGATTTGTTTTTTCAAATAATAAGTAATAACGTTTAATAAATAAGGGAATCAAACACATACCATTTGTATATTGT
>JBIIKZ010000130.1:0-2922 GCA_044232905.1 Crocinitomicaceae bacterium | reverse complement strand
TGATCGTAGGCAGTGTTTACCTTAGGAGATTTAGAAGCTTTGTCTGAACTACCAGGTTTAACCTTTCGGGTACCTTGATTAATGTCTTTGTTAGTATATTGCTGAAAAATACTTCTTAAGTCAGCATCTGTCATTACAAGATCAGGTCTCTTTTCTGAAGAAGGGATATTATTTTTTTGATCTAATTTATAACCATTTATTAGTTCTAAAGGCTTTTCAGATTTTATTTTTTTCATTTTTGCTCCCTCAATGTCTCCCAACAGACCAAGAAATATTTTATCAACCTCAGCATTATTAGTACTATCCATAAATAATTGAAAAGGTGTATTTCCTCCCTGAACATCAGAACCCATGTTTATGAAAGTTCTATATGGCTCTTTAAAGAAATTGTCTGGGACATTTATCCAACGTTCAGCTTGGTCATCAAAACTTCTTCGGTATAATTTTTCTCTTGCAATTGAATCTCTAACCCAATAAACAAATTGGCGGTATTCGTTATTAGAGATTTCTGTTTGATCCATATAAAATGCAGGAACAGAAACCGTTTTAACCCTTGCTGTATGTAAACCCATTATATCTTCATCATCTTCTCCAGTTTGATATGCCCCTGATGGAATGTAAACCATTCCAAGTGGAACTTTTCCTGGACCAAGTACATCAGGATAAAATACTCCACGACCTCTAACTCCAACAAGATTGCCTTCCACTCCAGAGTTACAAGCAAATAAAATAGGAAAAAGCAAAATAAAATAAATTAATTTCTTCATTGTAATATTTTTGGAAATTTGAATTGCTTAAAAAAACATATTATTATTAACATCAGAATTTATCATAAACGAAAATGTGTTCTTTAGGTTACAATTTTTAAAATTATTATAAAAATCTAGGATTACGTGAAATTGTTAGTCTTGGGGTCTCAATTGCATAGCAATATTTCAAAACTATTTCGTGGGTACCTCTTGATACCGATGCTAATTTATTAATTGTGATGTCATAAGAATAGCCAATTGTAAATTTTTGTGTCGGTGAAAAACCTAATAATACTCCAATTGCATCTGAATTTCTGTATGTTAATCCTCCATACAATTCATTGTCATTAATTGTAAAAAAATATCGAGTATTTATGTCAAAAGAATACTTAACTAAATCAGTTCTTAATAAAACTTGAGCATCTATCTTGCCATTCAATACATCATCAAATGATTTTCCTCCCATGAAATAATAATGGCGTGCAGTTTGATAGTTCTGATCTATATCTGCAACTGTTTTTTTAAGAAGAGACTCAGATAAATGTGTTGAGGAAAGTCCCACATAAAAATCTTTTCCTTGAAAATAGGCTCCAAAATTAGCATCTAAATTAGTTGCAGCGAAACCTACTGGTAATGAGAGGTCGGTTGCAGTTGTAGGAGGGACCCAATTTGGCTCGATACCATAATTTATAATACCTATACCAAAACCTAAGCCCAAAACTCCAACATTACTTATCCTAATTGGATAAGAATAATTAAGCAATAAATTATTTTGACGAGAAAATCCAATGGCGTCATGATAAAATGCAAGACCAATACCACCTTTAAAAAATCTTTCGAGATTCCCTTCTATATTTAAAACTGCTGAGTTAGGCGCTCCATTTACTTTGTCCCATTGATTTCTGTAAATCGAAGTTGCACAAATACTATTGTACATATCTACGCCTGTTTTTCCAGGATTAATACTCATTTTATCAAACATAAAATTTGTTATTAATTTATCCTGTTGTGCAAAAAAATGCGAAAACACAGAAGAAAAAATAAAAATTATTAGAGTATTTTTTGATTGCATAATAGAATTTTTAAAAATCACAAAAAGACTTAATTGAATTTTAGAGTAAAAAATAATGCGCTAAAATAATCATATTAATTGAAAAATAAAAAATTGTTAAAAAAAAAGGTTTTTCAAGAAAGTTTTTGGTAGGTTTTCCACCATAAATCAGGCAGCTCATTCTTCATAGCATTTTCGTAATCTTCCTTATTACATGGTACAAGATAATGACGTTCGTATTTACTTTGATTGCTAGGAGGAAATGGGACTTCCATCCACCAACGAGAAGACTTATTACTCTTAAAAAAAACTAATTCATTATTGGATTCCTCCATTACAACTGTAAATTTTTTGTAATCTACTTTATTTCCAAAAGGGAAATCACCAAAACGCGAAGAAAAACCATCAATAAAATACCAAATCAGCTGTGCTAAAAGTTGATCAGAAACTTGTGTTTGATTTACATAATTAAATATGCCAAAAGAAGACACTTTATCTGATATTCCTGCATATTTTCCAATCTGACAAATTTGTTCGGCATAAAAGCCATTTGGCAGACCATTTCTACTGAGCGTTTCAGATGCTTTAATAGATTCAAAATCAATATTAATTATATCTGCATTTCTTAAGTGAGGTTCGGCTTTCTTAAAGTCAGCATTAAACTCACCTAAGCGACAAATATCAAAGTAAAGTTTTTCAAATAGTGCTAATTCCTTAGGATTTGAGTAAGGCACTTGTAAACCAATATTAGCATGATTGAATAAATAACATGGGCGCTTTAATAACAAATGACTCAAGTAACCATTTGAATTTATCTCATCTTCGGGTGCTCCTAAATCTAGAGCATAATCAACAGAACAAATATTTATAGTCTGTTCTAATTTTTCATATGCTGTATAAAGTGCTAAAATAAGATCTTGACTTCCACCAACTACAATTGGTATTACATTTATTTTTACTAATTCTGAAACTACTTGAGAAAGGGCGAAATTGGTATCTTTTAAATCTTGTCCCGGAAGAATATCACCTAGATCATATAAATTACTCTTCCAATTTGTGCCTATTTGCAGTTCATAAAATGATTCTCTAAACTTAGATTGGATATCTTGTTTTATGTCAGAA
>JBIIKZ010000129.1:0-2979 GCA_044232905.1 Crocinitomicaceae bacterium | reverse complement strand
GTAGCTTTTGATAAAAGTGAAATATTTGAAATGGAGTTTGTAGGTACTGAAAAAGCCACAACGCTTGTAACGTTTTCATTAAATGGAAAAAGAACAGAAGAGGAAGTAATCAACTTATCTGTTAATCGTAATTTAGATAAGGTATATGCTAAATTACAAAAGAACTATGATGTGTTTAAAACAAAAGTGCCTCTTTTTTCTGGACAACCTATTACTGCAAAAATTGGAACTAAAGAGGGACTAGAAGGTGATGAAAAATTCGAGGTTTTGGAAGTAATTGATAATGAAGAAACAGGGGAGACTACTTATAAATCAGTAGGGACTATTAAAGTTGATAAAGATCAAATTTGGGACAATCAATACAATTTAATTAATGGAAAACCTGCGGCTATGGAAACAGATCCATCAAAACCCGCTTTAGAAAGTACAATGTTTAAAGGAGGCAAAAAGTTTGGAACAGGAATGTTAATTAGACAATTAAAATAAAAATAAAAAACCAGTCAAACTAATCGTTATTAGCTTGACTGGTTTTAATTTAAAAGATGAAAAGATGAAAAAAATATTTTTAACTGTGTTAACATTCATAGTTTTTACTATAAATGTTCATGCTCAAGCTCAAAAAAAAGCAAATAAAGACACCAATGAGTGGAGATATCAATTAGAAGCTGTTTCAACTGGCGTTCAAGGAACTTATATGATAAAAGTTTGGTCTTATTCTAAAAAACCAGATATCGCGATTGAACAAGCTCAAAAAAATGCTGTGCACGGAATTATTTTTAAAGGTTTTGAAGGAATCACTGGTGTTCCAGGACAAAAACCACTTACTTCAAACCCAAATCTATTAGATGAACATACTGATTTTTTTGATGCTTTTTTTACGGATGGAGGTAAATATAAAAAATTTGTTTCCTTAACAACCGATGGTGCCGTTGAAGCCGGGGATCGAAGAAAAGTAGGAAAAGAATATAAAATTGGTGTTATTGTTACAGTTCTTAAAGAAGCACTTAGAGCTGATTTAGAAAGTGCTGGCGTATTAAAAGGATTGTCTTCTGGATTTTAATATTATTACTTATGAAAAAAATGGTATTTACATATCTATTGTTAATGCTAGCTAGTATTTTATTCTCACAAAAAAAAACGGCTGGCTATTATACCTATAAAACGGAATGTTTGGGAGTAGAACTTGATGGTTCTCAAACATTAAAAGCATGGGGGAATGGAAGAAACAGGGCTGACGCTGTTGAACAAGCAAAAAAAAATGCTGTTAGAGACGTTATATTTAAAGGTATATTAGAAGGAAAACAAGACTGTAATCAAAAACCTATAGTGTTCGAAATAAATGCTCAAGAAAAATATGAGGATTATTTTAATGCTTTTTTTTCAGATGGCGGAGAGTATAAAAATTTCATTTCTTTAAAAGACGAAAGAATATTTGACAAAATTAGCAGAGACAGAAAAAAAACAACCGAGAGTGTGACAAACGGAGTTGTAGTTAGGGTTTTGAGAGCAGAATTAAAGAAAAAATTAATTACAGATTCAATAATTAAACAATAAATAAAATGAAAAATATTTTTATAAACTATATAATATTAATACTATTTGCATTTTCAATAAATTGCACTTTTGCTCAAGCAAAAAAACCAATTATTATGGTAGTTCCAAGTGACAATTGGTGTATATCTAATGGGTATTTTTTAGAATTTGACAATCAAGGAACTAAAATGAAAGTATGCGATTACAAGCGTGCTTTCCAAGAAAACACAGAATTAACACTTGTTATTAATAAACTGGGGTCTTTAATGGCTGAACGCGGATTTCCATTAAAGTCTATGGAAGCAATGCTAAAGCAATTAGAATCGGAATCGGCAGAAAATGCCATGACCACAAGCAAAACAGGGGCTGGAATCAGTGAAAGTCCTGTTGATAAATTAAAAAGTGTGGCTAAAGCAGATATTTGGATGCAAATCAATTGGCAAATCAATAAATCTGGTCCTGAAAAATCTGTAACATTTGATTTAGCTGGTTTTGATGCTTATACAGATAAACAAGTAGCTGGAGCATCTGGAACTGGCCCTAATGTAATGAGCACACCGCTTGCGTTAATGTTAGAAACAGCTGTTTTATCACACTTAGATAATTTTAATGTTCTTTTACAAAAACATTTTGATGACATGTTTGAAAATGGTAGAGAGGTAACTATGAGAATCAAAAAATTTGACTCCTTTGATGGTGATCTTGAAAAAGAATATGAGGGAGAAGAATTGGGATCTATTATTGAAAAATGGGTTTCTGAAAACACGGTTAAAGGGAGATTTAGCACAACTGAATCTTCAGAAAACAGAATGTTTTTCGAACAAATACGTATTCCATTACTTGACGATACAGGTAAAGCAACTGATACTAGAGGATGGGCCAAAGGGTTGCAAAAGTTCTTAAAAGAAAAACACCAAATCGCAGCTAAATTAACAATGAAAGGCATAGGGCAAGCCGCAATAGTTGTGGGTGAAAAATAATTAAATTATTATACTATGAAAAAAATAATTTTATTTTTATGTTTCAGTTTGTCATTAGGCTCGTTGGCTCAAAATAATTTAGGCAAATCTGATGATAGTGGTAGAATTTTATTATCTGCTTATATACCAGATCAAATAGATGGCTTAACTCCGGCTGTAAAAGCGAGTTTGGCTAATAAATTGTCTCAAATTGCTAGTGCTAATGGGATGGGTGGCTCTGCAAATTCGAGATTTATCATTACTACAAATGTATCTGTCTTAACTAAAGACATAACTCCAACTGCGCCACCCATGCATGCTTATACTTTAGAAGTTACGTTGTATATTGGAGATGGTGTAGATGGAACATTATTTTCAAGTCAATCCTTGACATTAAAAGGCGTGGGAACTAATGAAACTAAAGCTTATATTGCTGCCTTAAATGGGTTAAAAACCAAAGACCCTGTATACCAAACGTTCATTGAAA
>JBIIKZ010000018.1:0-33792 GCA_044232905.1 Crocinitomicaceae bacterium | reverse complement strand
TTAGGCTTACAAAACGTACCTGAACACATGGAAAATGGGGAAATTATAAAAGCATTTAATCCCTTGGTAAGTTTTGACAAAGGATTATTTGACATACTTGGAGTGCGTGTTAGTTTTGAAGGGTACCAACAAATCGGAACATTTATTAAATATGTAATCATGTTTGCGTTAGTTGGAAGTCTAGAAACCTTATTAACTGTAAAAGCAATCGATATGCAAGAACCTTTCAAACGAAAATCTAATATGAATAAAGATTTGATTGCCGTTGGAATTGGTAATATTGTAGCAGGAATTTTAGGTGGTTTACCAATGATTAGCGAAGTTGCGCGTTCTTCTGTGAATGTTGCTAACGGAGGTAAAACACGTTGGGCGAATTTCTTTCATGGAATCTTTATATTAATCTTTCTAATTTTTGCAGTTTCCTTTAGCAATTACATTCCAAATACAGCACTAGCAGCCATGTTAATAGGTGTTGGATATAAGTTAGCAAATCCAAAAGAATTTGGACATATGGCAAAAATAGGAATCGAACAAATCAGTATTTTTCTTATCACCATAATAGTAACTTTATCTTCCGATTTACTTGTTGGTATTGGCGCAGGAATCTTATTCAAACTGTTAATTCATTTGTATCACGGATCCCCAATTAAACATATGTTTAACGCAAAAACTGTAATTGAAGAAAATACTATCCTCGTTAAAGGTTGTGCTGTTTTTAGTAATTATGTTGGTATTAAAAAATCGATCGACACATTTCAACGTAATGAACATGTTATTTTTGATGTAACAACCTGTAAACTAGTTGACCATACTGTAATTGAAAACTTACACCACATCAAAATTGATTTTGAAGATGAAGGTGGCTCGTTTACTATTAAAGGGTTGGAGGAATTTAGACCAGCTACTAACTCTAAACACGCTTTTTCAGCGGTTAAGAAGTGATTTTATATTTCCCTCCTCGAGGAGGGATTAAGGGAGGTGACCAAATTTTCAACAAATTATAAACCCATGAAAATAATATTTTTAGCATCTCTCATACTTTTCTTAGCGTCTACAACTTTCGGACAAAAGAAAATAGCAGACCAAAATCATGCTTGGATAACGTACCAAGGAAATCATAAACTATCCAAAAAATTGGGATTACACGCGGAATATCAATGGCGTCGTGCAGATTTCTTCCAAGACTGGCAACAATCCCTTTTGCGTGTTGGTTTAGATTATCATTTAAACGCAAATGCTTTTTTTTCTGCAGGTTACGGGAGTATAATTACCTTTCCATATGGAGAAATGCCTGTTAGTCATCAATTTAACGAACACCGTATTTGGGAACAGTTCACTGAAAAAAGCACCATTGGTCGTGTCGATATTCAACATCGTTACCGCTTAGAGCAACGGATTTTGGATAATTATGTAAAATCAGGAGCAGAATTTGTAAAAGATGGAACCGTTTTTAGAAATCGTGTTCGCTATAGAGCGATGGCATTCATTCCAATAAATCATAAAACAATGAGCGACAATACATTATTCTTGAATGTTAATGATGAGGTCTTTTTAGGATTTGGTGAAGGAATAGGAACAAATATTTTGGACCAAAACCGATTACAAGTAGCATTAGGTTGGAGATTCAACTCAAAATGTATGATTCAAGCTGGATATATGAATCAGTATGTGGTGAAAAATGCAGAAGTGTCGCCTACAAATATGGTATTGGATCAGGCAGAAAATAATAATACACTTACGATCGGTTTAACCTATAATTTTGATTTCTCCAAAAAGGAGGCAACAAAATAAATAAATGAAACTAGTTACACTGCCTTCAGATAATGCCTACATCTTATGACTCTTAATTAGATCTTGTTCTAATAAAGCTATTCATTTTTGGGCAAAGGAGGACATTAAAAACAACTAATGAATGAAGCGAAATAATTGCATATCACTTTTAAACTAGTTGTTGGACTAGGAAAAAGATTTGAAATAAGCTGGCAATTTAAACACAACACAATAACGCAAAGATTTTTGTATTTGAATTAACAATTACTCCAAAACACCATAAATAATAATATTTCAGGCACTAAATAAGCAAATAGGTTATTAAAAAGCGTCCATTTCCTCTATCTGCAACTCCCAAACAGAAACGATATTATCTAATTCCTTTTTGATTTTATCATACTCCGCTAAAACCTTATCGGCATTTGCCTTATCGGAATAATCCAAATGGAGAATCACTTCATCCATTGCTTTCACCTTATTTTCTAGAGTTTCAATTTGCTCCTCTGAACGTTTAATCTGATTTTGTAAGGAATTTTTCTTACGTTTTAACTCTTTTTGCTCCTCTTGCGACAACTCTTTTTTCACCTCTTTCACTTCTTCCTTCGCTTCATCACGCTTCGCTTTCGTAACTTCTTCGCGCTTTGATTCGTCTCCTAAGCCTGTCGAAGGATCCACTGCCATTTTCTTCGCCAAGTATTCCTTCACGTCATAATGGTAAATTTTCAAGGTTTTATCTTGTATATCCCAAATACGATTAGTCAAACCATCTAAAAATTCACGGTCATGCGATACCACAATAAATGTCCCTTCATAATTAATTAAGGCGCGTTTCAATACTTCTTTCGATTGTATATCCAAGTGATTCGTAGGTTCATCTAGAATCAAGAAGTTACATGGACTCAACAACAACTGACATAAAGCCAAACGTGTACGTTCTCCTCCGGAAAGTACACCCACCTTTTTATCTACCTCTTCGCCGGTAAATAAGAAGGTACCTAAAATAGAACGCAAATCTTTACGTATTTCACCTTCGGCGATATCATCTACCGTTTCGTAGATTGTTTTGTTTACATCTAATTTTTCTGCTTGATCTTGCGCGAAATACGTGATTTTGACATTATGCCCATAATTCACGATTCCATCCCCATCCAAGGTTCCCATGATACGTTTTAACAAGGTAGATTTCCCCACACCATTCGGGCCTAAAAGCGCGATTTTCTCTCCACGACCAACTGTAATACTTATTTCCCTGAAAAGCACTTTATCGTTAAATGTTTTTCCCATACGCTCCATTTCCAAAATCCATTTCCCTGGTTGTAAACTCAAGGGAAAAGAAACCTTCATTTTTGCAACTGCATCATTCTCTACCTCAATAATTTCTGTTTTATCCAACTTCTTCATTAAAGATTGAGCAAATGCCGCTTTACTTGCTTTTGCACGGAATTTATCAATTAACTCTTTGGTATGTTTGATGTCTTTTTCTTGTTGTTTTTTCGCGTTGGTCATTAGAGCTAACTCCTCTTCCCGACGAATTTTGTACAAAGAATATGGTAATGGGTAATCGTTCACTTTTCCTTGCGAAATTTCCAACGTTCGTTTGGTAACATTATCTAAAAATAAACGGTCGTGTGAAATCACAATGACAATCCCTTCAAATTTTGTTAGGTAATTCTCCAACCACGAAATTGAAATGATATCCAAGTGATTGGTAGGCTCATCTAGTAAAATTACATCTGGTTTATTTACTAAAATTCTTGCCAATTCCGCGCGCATTTTCCAACCTCCTGAAAACGTACTTAATTCGCGATTAAATTCTTCTGTTTCAAATCCTAAACCAACTAAAATCGAGGCTATTTTCTCTTCCCATTGAAACCCTTCGTGAAACGCAAATAAATCGTTTAGTTCCGTTAATTCATCCAATAATCCCAAGTAAGACTCATTTTCATAATCGGTGCGCGTAACTAAATCATGATTAATTTCATCCAAACGCGTTCGCACACGATTCAACAATTCATTCGAATAGTACAAATAATCGTAAACAGACTTGGTAGTATCAATTTTGATATCTTGCGTCAAAAATCCTATGGTAGTATCTTTTGGTGTATGAATTCTTCCTTCAGATGGTTTTTCCATTCCTGACAATAACTTCAACATCGTCGATTTTCCTGCACCATTTTTTCCTGCTAAACCAATTTTATCCCCACGGTTAATTTGTAAGGTAATGTCTTTGAATAAATGTCCTTGCGGGAGATAGACTCCAAGTTGTTCTAGATTAATCATGGTGCAAAGATAGGGATTTCATTTTGGAGAGGAAAGAAGTGGAATTAAAGTTTAAAAATAGTGATGTTATCTATTTAATTCGAATTGGATTAATTTCGCTAATTAGATTAGTATACATTATATCACTGAAATAATTACATTTACTAATACTAAAAACTGAAATTCTATTTTCCATGTTTTCAAATCCCTATATCCATATTATTGTCAGTACAACCGGTGTGTATCTTTTCATTATTGTTGCGCTTCGCGTATTAGGAAAAACCGAACTAGCACAGTTATCCATTACCGACTTAATTTTCGTCTTACTTATAAGTAATTCAGTTCAAAATGCGATGGTTGGTTCAGACACTTCGCTTGGAGGAGGAATTTTAGCTGCTTCTGTCTTATTTGTCCTAAATTTCATCTTCAAAAAACTGAAATATAAATTTCCAAAACTTCGAAAAGTATTGGAAGGCGAACCTGTTATTCTAATTCATAATGGCAAAATGGTTGAAACTAATTGTCAAAAAAACGGAATTACCAAAGAAGAATTATTACAAGCAATTCGCGAGCACGGAAGTCATTCGATTGAAGAAGTGGATAGTTTAATTTTAGAAACGGACGGTAATATTAGTGTGGTATCTAATGAATACAAACACCACAGCATTAGAAGATTGAAAAAGAGAAAAAATGTATAATAAAACTTCGTTTTTAAAAATCATCGACTACACCCTACTCGATCCTGTAGCTTCCAATCAAGAAATTCTGGATCTATGCGCAAAAGCGATTAAACTACAGGTGGCATCCGTCTGCATTACGTCTGACAAAGTTCAAATTGCGAATCAAGGACTTGAAAACGCATCGGTACTTGTATGTACGGTTGTTTCTTTTCCAACGGGAGAAAACAGTATCGAAGAAAAAATTCGCGAAACATCTCAAGCTATAAAAGATGGTGCAGATGAAATCGATGTCGTAATCAATTACAATAGAATAGGTGACGAAGCGTACCTCCTTAATGAACTAACTAACTTACGTGAATTATGTCATGCACACAAAAACAAAGTGGGCAACCCGATCACATTAAAAGTAATAATTGAAAGTGGTTTACATACCTTAACGGAAACTGCATTTTTCACCAACTTATGCATCCAAACAAAGGTTGATTTCATTAAAACTTCTACAGGAAAGGTTGCAGTAGGAGCAGAATTAGAGAAGATTAAGGTTATGCACGAAGCAATTCAACACGCAAAATCTACCCTACAAATCAAAGCATCTGGAGGATTACGTGATATGAGGCAAATAGAAACATTCGTACCCTATGTGCAAAGACTAGGAATTAGTCACCAAACCGTGGATTCTTTGTAAGACCTTAAGACATTAGACACGAGATATCAGACTAAATCCAAAGCTTTTCCAATAATGTTAAACTTATTATCCTTTTAATATACCATGTTAAAACATGCACACATTTGCCAATATGAAATCTGCCAATCTATAATCTAATTATACACCCTTAACAAATTACTGCCATTCCAGGTCGTCTGGTATTGACGAAGTCCAAAGGTTGAACCAGAAATAATAGAACCATCATACAAGGAAAATTTTGCACCCGTACAACTATCATTTAACTGCAGCATATTTTGCACATCCATCGTTAGCGGAAAAACACATTTTGTATCATTAGCGGGAGATTGACGGTCAAAGGCAACAAATTCATCCATCGACTTTCGGTAAATTACAATTCCTTGCGCACCACAATTATCGTAATAAGATGCCCCACCAATGCCTTGGAGTCCACTATAACTTGGTAGTTCTAAATGAATAGTGACATCAAAAGGAATACTTGGCACCGGATTTAAATTATTGTTTTTGTTACAGGAAACCGTTAAAAAAACAACAAAAAAGAAAAAAATTCGTATCATTAATACATAAAGGATAAAAACATATTCTGTTGAACAAATTTACAAATAAATATGGTTTGTTATGTGTATGGATTCTCCTCCTATCTATCAGTATTTCCTTACATTCCTGCGCTACATCCAAAGAAAATAAGGAGCCAAATGCAGAAGAAATTGCACAAGAATTACGAAAACAGAAAAAAAAGGATTTACAAGCAGCTAGAAAAGCAAACGAAAAAGCAAAAAAAGAATTTTGGGACAAACAAACACCCGAGATGAAAAGACGTATTCGAGAATCTAATCGAAGACAACGAGAACAATTGAAGATGCGCAAAAAAGCCAGAAGGTTATAAAAAAAAGGGACCCGAAAGTCCCTAAAATATTATACCCAATAATTTCAATTAAAATTCATTTTTCAAGCCAAACAAAAAATTAATTCCATAGTTTACTCTAGTAAATGAGGAGATAATTTTGAAGTTGAACGAAGAAAAATCTTTTTAATTGGAATTATTAATGTTGGTGTCCGTGTTCTCCATGTACATGACCATGAGAAACTTCTTCTTCCGAAGCATCTCTCACGCCAATAATTTCACCTTCAAAATGTAAATCAATACCAGCTAAAGGATGGTTAAAATCCATTTTTACAAATTCTTCATTGATATCCAATACTGTACCTAATAATTGGTGTCCTTCATTATCAGACATCGGAACTGTTGCTCCAATATAAATTTCTTCTGTATTTACTTTACCATCTTCCATATTGAAAACATCCAAAGGAATCATCGCAACTTGCTCGTCGGATGGCGTACCGTACGCATTTTCACTTTCGATTGCAAAAGCAAACGTATCTCCGATTGTTTTTCCTGAAATATTTACTTCAAAATCTGGAATAATTGCTTCAACTCCAAATAAAAAAACCATTGGTTGTTCAGCCGTTGTTTCTTCAATTTTTTCACCTGTTTTGTGGTTTGTCAACTTGTAATTCAAGGAAACAACTTTGTTTGCTTCAATTTTCATAAATCGTTTTTTTTAAAAATTTCATTAAAATTACGAAAGATATTGTTTAAGACAAAAGACTTTTAGACAAAAGATGAAAGACTTTATATGCTTTCAATTAGATTTACTTTTTCCATAAACTTTGCGCGCAATTCTTCATCCAAAATACCATTGGTTTCAGAAAAATTCTGGTGGTATTGCGGTAAAGTAAATACAGAAGATATAACTGCACCATGTTTTGGGAAACGATCCATCGCATGCTCCAATACACCTAATCCTCCTCTTGGACCTGGAGCGGTTGATAGTAAGAATAACTTTTTACCTTCAAACATTTTTAAATTCACACGCGAAACCCAATCAAATAAATTCTTAAATACGACGGCATAACTTCCATTGTGCTCCGCAAAAGAGATTATAATCAAATCAGATTCTTTCAATTTTTCATGAAATAAAACTGCATTTTCTGGCAAACCTTCTTCCGTTTCCATGTCCACCGAATAAATCGGAAGTGGATAATCATTTAAATCCAACACTTCCAACGCGCTATTATTAAACTGATTTGCAGCAAAACGCGCAAATTCTTTATTGATCGATTTTTTACTATTCGATGCTCCAAATGCTACTATCTTCATACTATATTTTTGTTTCGTTTCTCAACTCTCTTAAGTCGTCACTTCGTCTCCTGAGCTTGTCGAAGGACGTCTCTCTTTACTCGTCACTTCGTTACTCATCAATCATTTCACCCACATCAACTTTTCTTTCTCTACTTTCATTTTTAAAAATCCAAAAACAACTGTACACTGATTCCCATGTATACCTTCAACCGTTCCGGATTGCTTGGTTTCAATTAATTTTACTGTAGAACCAATCACTATTTTTTCTTGTAAATAGGGGTCTTTTTTCACTTCTACAACTTTCTGTTTTCTAGTTTTTTTAACCGGAACACCTACTGTTGCTTTTAAGGTTTCAAGGCGTCTGGCTTCTTCCGACTTCGATTTTTCGACCGAAATGTATTTTTTAATTTCCTCCATTAACGGAAGATTAATATCTTTTTTACGACTCTTTGTAACATACTTTCCAATAAACTGTTGAAACTTTTTTCCAAGTACAATAAAGGAATTATTGGTAGCAACATTCTCTTGCATGGCTTTGTATTTTTCGTCGTACCTTCTTTTTTGTTCTTCGAAATGTACTTGCTTTTGTATCGCTACTTCTTGTGCTTCAATATGTTCATTATTCAATTTTTCAAGGTAGGTTTTCTCCGTTTGCAATTCACTCAACAACTTATCCATGTTGACTTTTTGCTCGTTGACTTTGGACTTTGCTTCTGCGATTAATTCCAAAGAAATACCATTCATTTGGGCAACTTCAAATGTAAATGAACTACCTGGTTGTCCTACCGAAAAACGATACAAGGGTTCTAATGTTTCTGTATTGAATAACATACACCCATTGATGGCATTTTTCAAACGATCCGCTTTCAATTTAATACTCGCATAGTGCGTAGTAATAACTCCAAAAGACTTTTTATTATAGAGTTGCTCAAAAAACACTTCCGCCAAAGCACCACCTAAATCCGGATCGGAACCTGTACCAAATTCATCCAAAAGCAATAACGTTCTTCGGTTAGAAACTTCTAGAAAATATTTCATGCGTTTCAAACGATATGAATAGGTACTCAATTCATTTTCAATTGATTGATTATCTCCAATATCGCTTAATATGCGTTGAAAAAAACTCATTTTACTATTTGGATGCACCGGAACCAGTAGCCCAGATTGTAGCATCAATTGCATCAATCCAATGGTTTTTAAGGTGATACTTTTACCTCCAGCATTCGGTCCAGAAATCACTAACATACGGGAAAATTTGTCCAATAAAATTGTTTGCGGAAATGTTTTCTTCCCTAATTGCTGGTTATTTTTCCATAAAATTGGATGAACTGCGTCAATCAATTCAATACATTGTTCTTCGGAGATAGATGGTATATCTGCATTTAAATCAATCGCTAACCGCGTTTTTGCATGGATAAAATCTAATTCAATGAGTAAGGAATTATAGCCTTGAATTAAAGGTAAATGGTGTGAAATATCTGCTGTTAACTGTTTTAGAATTCGGAAGATTTCTTTTCGTTCATCATCAATAAGCAATTCTAATTCATTGTTTAGCGATACATTGACTTGCGGCTCTATAAATGTTAAACTTCCCGTTTTAGAAGAACCAACTACAGAACCATTCACTTTTCGTTTATGGGTCGAAACAACCGTTAATACACGACGCTCATGGATATAGGCTTCTTTTGTTTCTCCTAATAATCCTTCTTTGATGAGGCGACGCATTTCGCGTTCGAAATTACGGTTAATTTGATTTTTTAAAACTTGCATTTGTTGTCGAATCACCAACAACATCGGGGAAGCATTATCGCGAATTGTTCCTTTACCGTCAAACACTTTTTCTATCGTTTCGATAATTTCTTTCGTGTAATAAACTGAATTGGTTAAGGAAATTAAGTGTGGAAAATCTTCCTCGCGTTTATCAAAAAAATGAAGTAATGCATTTACTAATTCGCTGGCACGATAAATACGAACTACCCCATCTTGGGATAAAACGGCATCTATAATCGGAAGTAAAACCAATTCTTTCGTTAATTCTTCAAATTGTAAACCAGGAAAAGATTCTCCCGTGGTCCGGATCGTATGAAATTCTTTTACTTTCCATAAAGCAGACTCAATCTCCCCAAGTAATGTTATAGGTTCCAAATTTGCAAGTCGCTCTTTAGCGGATGGTCCAATCGCGAATTCACTCAACCAACCTTGAATGGTCGTAAACTCTAAATCGTGTAAGGTCTGGTGATCGATTGGTGTCATGGTGTAAAATTAGGAGAATTCTGACAAAAATTAAGCAGTTTTATCCTGTTTTATCCATTTAATTTCTATTTTCACTACTCAAAATTTAGCCCATGAAAATTATCTCTTTTAACGTTAATGGAATTCGCGCAATTGCTCAAAAAAACTTCTTTGAGGATATGGAAAATCATAATCCAGATATCATTTGTTTACAAGAGACCAAAGCAACTGCTGAACAGGTTAAAGACACCGTAAAAAGTTTGTTTGGATATGAGGTATACGCCAATGAAGCGGTTAAAAAAGGGTATTCCGGAACCGCAATTATTACGAAACATACTCCAATCTCGGTTTCCTATGATATACAAATTGAAGAACACGATCAAGAAGGTCGCGTAACGTGTGCAGAATTTGAGAAATTCTTTTTAGTAACGGTATACACACCAAATTCAGGGGGTGAGTTGGCGCGATTAGGATACCGTCAAACGTGGGATGCTGCGTTCTTAGATTACCTGAAACAACTAGAAGATAAAAAACCGGTGTTGGTATGTGGTGATTTGAATGTGGCTCACAAAGACATTGATTTAGCGCGACCAAAAGCGAATTATAATAAGTTTGCGGGATTCATGCAAGAAGAAATCGATGGGATGGACAACTATCACAAAGCTGGAATCGTAGACACATTTAGAAATAAATACCCAGAAGTTGTAAAATACACCTGGTGGAGTTACCGTGGTGGCGCACGTGAGAAAAACGTAGGCTGGCGGATTGACTACTTTTTAACATCCGAAAAATTACTGCCTCTTGTGGAAGATGCCTTTATTTTAAATGAAGTACATGGTTCGGATCATTGTCCGGTTGGGGTTTTGATTAGAGATTAGAAGATTACAGATTGACAGATTGCAGATTGACAGATTGACAGATTGCAGATTGACAGATTGCAGATTGCAGATTGCAGATTGACAGATTACAGATTGCAGATTGACAGATTACAGATTGCAGATTATAGATTACAGATTGTGAGAGAACCCTGAGGTTCTGGAAGGGTGGTCACTCATCTCTTCGGACCCTGAGGCTCTCGAAGGGTACGTTCCGGATTTTTCTTTACAAACGAACTCCATGAATTTCCTTCTGCTTTGTTGTGTTCTCCGATTCCTTTGGAGAAATGATGACATACCGCAACGCCTAATCCATCGGTAGCATCTAGGTACTTGGGCATGTCCTCAAACTTCAATAAGGTTTGTAACATGGCTGCTAATTGTTCTTTGGATGCATTTCCATTTCCGGTTACGGATTGTTTAATACGTCGCGGTGAATATTCTTCAAATGGAATGTTATTTTTCAATGCAGCTGCGATTGCTACTCCTTGGGCGCGACCCAATTTCAACATCGACTGCACATTCTTACCAAAAAATGGTGCTTCAATCGCCATTTCGTCTGGCTTGTATTCTTGAATGAGTCCGTCTACTCGGTCAAAAATGCGTTTTAATTTATCTGGATGGGTTGCTAATTTGGAAAGTTGAATAATTCCGAAATTTAACATCACCAATTTTTTACCTTGCACATGAATAATTCCATATCCCATAACGGTCGTACCGGGGTCAATTCCAAGAATTATTTTATCTTCAACCATTATTTTGCATAAACGTTGTATAAAACTATAAAAAATAGCCCGATTCTCCTACTTTTCGTGAAGTTAATCTTTACAGGAATCGTATTAGCCATTTTTTATACCCAACTAAAAAAAATCGATTGGAAGGATCTACATGCTATTTCCATTTTGCAACCTGTTGCATTGTTAAGCGCATTACTTCTCGCCTTCGTGAATCAATTTTTAGAATACCGTAAATGGAAAGCAACCTTAACTTTCCTCGAAGAATCAAATCAAACAGTTCAATCCTACCTTGCTGGAGTGTTAACCGGATTTTTAACTCCTAGTTTATTAGGAAACTTTATCGGTCGAATGTACTACTATCCGCGCAAAAAACGCAGCCAAATTATTGTTCTAACATTCCTCGGAAACGGCGCGCAATTTCTAGCAAGTATTAGTTTTGGACTCCTTGCAGTAGCGCTTTTAGGACAAGAACAACTGCACATCCCGAGATTTAATAGCGGTATTGCTTTGGGTGTAATTGCACTAATGCTACTTATTTATTTTCTGTTTGACAAAAGTCTTGTTCCTATCCAAAAATGGAAAACAAAAATTATTCCGTTGCTTGTAGGAACTGAAAAATTACGATTTAAAATCCTATTATTAAGCCTCCTCCGATATTTGGTATTTAGTGTACAATATTGCCTACTCTTTCACGCATTCGGCATACCATTTTCCCTAGATTTAGTGCTATGGGTATGGCAAATCTATTTTTGGAGCACTTTAGCACCTTCCCTTTGGTTGGGAAAATTATTTATCCGTGAGTCGATTGCATTGTGGATACTCCTCCCAATTATTGGTCACCCAGAAATCATCTTGCTTTCTTCCGTTTCTTTGTGGATTATTAACCATGGCATAACAGCGCTTATTGCGTTACCATTTTTCAAAAATCAAGTAAAATGTTAGCGATACTGTATATAATTTGTTTTAGTTGTGTACTTGGCGTCTTTTATTTGGGATGGTATCTAAATGATCGTACTACTATAAAATCAAAGCAAGAAAACTATAATCTAACTCAAATTTCTGTCCTTATCCCCTTTCGCAATGAAGCAAGTAATATACCTCATTTACTTACTGCCATTAAACAACTTACACATTTACCACTAGAATTTATTTGGGTCAATGACCACTCCGAGGATACATCACTAGACAACTTAAAAAACCTTCCTCCTAATCATGAATTACTACATCTACCGAACAGTCAAACAGGTAAAAAAGCAGCTATTCGCGCAGGAATTGCATCCGCAAAAGGTTCCTATATTTTGACTTGGGACGCAGACATCAAAGTACCTAAAACCTATTTTGAACACCTACAAAAAACACCAATTTCAGCATTAAGTATATTTCCCGTATGCATGCAAGCTAATTCCATTTGGGAAGTATTTTACGAATTGGATTATTATTTCTTATCGAGCATCAATGTGGCTGTAAGTGGGTTTACAAAACCGATTGTTGCTAGTGGTGCCAATTTACTTTTTGAAAAAGAAATTTTTCTCGCTTGCGATTCTATCCAACATCACCGACACATCGCAAGTGGAGATGATCAATTTTTGTTAGACGACTTCAAAAAAGCAGGTAAATCGATGCAAGTCATTCCTATACACGGACTATGTGTTACGACTGAAACTCCACACTCCCTTCTATCCTTCTTGCAGCAACGACTTCGCTGGATCGGAAAATCTTCGAAAATAAAAGATACAACAACCTATTTCATAAGTATTGTAGGAGTAGTATATCTAGCACTATTTATCTTCCTGTTATTTACTCCTTTTTGGTACTATGTACTTCCTGCAAAAATGATGTTAGACTTTTTGATTTTCCTTCCCTATTTACATCGATTAAACAGAAAAAAAATCGCTTGGATTTCTCCATTTTTCACCTGTATGTATCCAATTTACTTTTTAGTGATTGTACTATTTAGTCTAGGATTGAAAACGCAATGGAAAGGCAGATCGCTAGATTCTTTCTAGGCGAATAAAAAAGAGACTATAACCATAAAGTTACAGTCTCTTTTAATTTTCTCATATTTCCAAATAATTACTAGTCCTAGCGAACTTCAAACTATTTATCGGTCATATCATTTTGTATCGACAAGAAAACCAGTGTTTCATACCTTAATTTCAAAAGCCTATTTTCTATTTCTGAAAGTTTCTCTAGTGCAGAAATCATAGGTAAATTATAAAAAATTTTCGAATAATGACTTTCATAGGTATTTTCGAATAAATTTCTAGAATATTGAATAGTAAACTGTTGATTACAAATTTTAAATAAAGATAAATTAGTGAGTAAAGTATTACGGATAGATGTATTTACTTGTAATAAAGTACTAGAATCCATATGTACTTTTAAACTATTACCTTGAAAATCATACTTATTAATTCGTTTTGAAATACCAACACTAAAATCTCTAAGTGTACTTTCGATTTTTTCATTTCTTTTTAAATCAATAAAAAATTCATTCGTAAATTGAAATGGCTTTTTGAGATCTTGAATTTCTACATTATAACCGAAATTCTTATTTTCATTTATTTGGTATTCTCTTTCATCGTAATAATCCAACAACTCTATTTTAAATTCCTGTATTTTAATTAGCTCTTTCAAAACAGAGGAATTAATCTCTGTTGCCATTTTTTGAATTTCTGGAGAGTCACTTTTTGTATTTAAAAATAAAGTATCAGAACGTAATTTCTCATTATCAATTTCTAGTTGTTCATAGTTTAAAAAAGACGAATCAACTGCAGATTTAAAAATTTTATTCCAATAGGATTGTTGTATGCTAAAAATGAAAAAAATGAAAATCCCTAATTTAATTGTATCTACTTTGATTGTTAAAAACGATAAATGCTCAAACAGCATTTTATTTTTGAAATAAAAACGAATTGTAGCTGCCGCTAAAAACAAGCTAAGCCAGAAAATAAAAACGACATTTTCAGTATCAAAAAACAAATAAAACCCAAAGGATAAACAGAAAGTAATTGCGGTAGAAAAAAGTAAAATGATTAACTTTTTTTCTACTGAATGAATGTGTAAATCCACTGATTCTGATTGATGTAACAACATACTCATTTTCATACTCAATAATACCATCAGTAATATCCAGTGAATAATTCGCAATGTGATTATATTTGAATTTGTCCAACTAAGCGTCAGAATAACAAAAAGTATTAAAACCAAATAAAACGATTTTTCAATTATGGGTTTACTGTGCTTTATTTTAAGAATAAGCGGCACAGTACAAAATAAACAGCCTAAAAAAAGAATAATTTGACCACCAGGCCAATGCATAAATTTGAATCCGATTCCAAATAGAAAGAATACCAATCCAATTACATCTAATTTTTGTACAAACGATTTCATGACTAACTAATTTAAAATGTTAATAATTAATTAGTTAACGATAAATTATTTTGTTTAGTGTTTCTGGAAAGATTATTTTGAGAGATTTTACTAGCTGGTATTGGAATAAAAAAGTAGTGTGAAAGATAAAGAAAGTTTAGCATAGCCAAACTAAATCTGTGCTTGCATTACTTGATTACCAATGCGTCATTTTGTATATTTGTTATAATAATATCTTTATACATCACAATTATGACACCTCAAAACATTTCATTACTTAAGGAAGATATCATTGCTTTATTGCACTCGAATAAAGACCTTTCGTTATTAAAAAAAATCAAATCGCTATTAAGTTTTGAAAGCGAGATCATAGAAGTCAGTGAAACAGAAGTTCCATACATCACCATGACAGATAAGGAGATAGTAAAGCAAGCAAAACTAGCCGAGGAAGAAATCAAACAAGGAAAAACAATACCTCACGAACAAGCATATCGGGAATTTAAAAAATGGTAGAGATAAAGAAAAACATCCAATGGAGTAGTTTTGCTTTAAAGAATATCAAAGAAATCCATAATTTCTATCTAAAAACTGCATCAAAAAAAGTAGCGAATAAAATTGTGGATGAAATTTTTCATCATGTAAAAACGCTTCAAACTACGAGTTATATTGGACAAGAAGAAATACTTTTAAATAAATTAAACCAAAAACATCGTTATTTAGTCATTCACCACTGTAAAATTATCTATCGCATAGAAAATGATACTGTTTTCATTACACACGTTTTTGATACACGTCAACACCCTAATAAATTGAAATAAATCAAAAAAAACCCTTCTACACTTTCACAATCTCACCTTTTTCACTAACTTAAATTAGATAATAACTAATTTATCTATCAAAACTCACAAAAAACGTTACGCATTTTGCGTTACGCATTTTGCGTAATAAATTTGATATAACATGCGCTTGGTGCAACGTCAAGTACACAACGTACATTCGCCGCATTACTGCATAAAGAGATGATTTATGAAGAGCAAGAAAAGGAAGGAAGTTACTTTTCAATTTACGATTGCTTTCTTTCCAGGTGGCTAGAAAAACTTATAAAAAAAATCAAAAAAAATCCCTTCAACACTTTTACAATCTCACCTTTTTCACTAACTTAATTTAGATAATAACTAAATTATCTATCAAAATGCTAGTAAAAACGTACGGTAGCGCTGTTTTCGGATTGGAAGCAACAACCATCACCATCGAGGTAAATGTATGCACAGGAATAAATTTTATTTTAGTTGGTTTACCCGACAGTGCAGTAAAAGAAAGTCAACAACGTGTAAAGGCTGCCATCAAAAACATTGGACTTAAATTTCCAGGAAAAGAAATCACCGTCAACATGGCTCCGGCAGACATTCGTAAAGAAGGATCCACCTTTGATCTTCCAATTGCATTGGGGATTTTAGCTGCTAGCGAACAGCTAAATCAAAATAAACTCGACCAATTCATCATTTTGGGAGAATTATCCCTAGATGGTCACATCCAAGCAATGAAAGGTATTTTACCAATTGCGATACAAGCCAAAAAAGATGGCTTTAAAGGAATTATTGTACCTAAAGAAAACGCAGAAGAAGCGGCCATTGTGCACGATCTAGAAGTGTATGGTGTCGAGAATTTAAACGAAGTCATTGATTTTTTAAATGGCACCAATGAACTTACGCCAACGGAATTCAATATAGAAGCCGAATTTGAAAAAAAATTAGAGGAATTATCGGTTGATTTTTCCGATGTTAAAGGACAATTGAACATCAAACGGTCGTTTGAAATTGCAGCTGCGGGCGGACATAATGTAATTCTCATAGGCCCACCTGGTGCAGGTAAGTCTATGCTAGCTAAGCGATTACCTACTATTCTCCCGCCAATGAGTATGGAAGAAGCTTTAGAAACCACTAAAATTCATAGTGTAGCTGGAAAAATGGGGAAGAAAATCGGACTAGTTACCGAAAGACCATTTAGAAAACCGCACCACACGATTTCTAACGTCGCGCTTGTCGGTGGAGGTGGCTACCCGCAACCTGGAGAAATTTCCTTGGCACATAATGGCGTATTATTTTTGGATGAATTACCTGAATATCAACGAACTGTATTGGAAGTCATGCGACAACCCTTGGAAGATCGAAGCGTGACAATTTCACGGGCGAAATTTACGGTAGATTATCCTGCAAGTTTTATGCTTATCGCAGCAATGAATCCATGCCCCTGCGGCTTTTTTAACCATCCGGAAAAGAAATGTGTCTGTGGGAATGGCGTGGTACAAAAATACTTGAATCGCATTTCTGGGCCACTCTTAGACCGTATCGATTTACATGTGGAGGTTACCCCTATTTCCTACGAAGAACTAACGGTTGCAGGTCCTCAAGAAGGTAGCAAAGCAATTCGAGAACGGGTTATCGAAGCACGCTTAATTCAAAAAATACGTTTTGAAAAAAGTGAAGGCGTTCACTGTAATGCACAAATGACTACAAAAGATTTAGAAAAATTCTGCAAGTTAGAACCTGTGGTGAATGAAATTCTGAAGAATGCAATGGATCGACTTGGACTATCAGCACGTGCATACGACCGGATACTAAAAGTTGCGCGAACTATTGCTGACTTAGACGGAATAGAGACAATTTCAGCTAGCCATATTTCAGAAGCTATCCAATTTAGAAGTCTAGACCGAAATGGATGGGGAAGTTTATAAATGCAACAAATTTTAATTTTATACGTATTAAGTTAAAAACTGTAGCAATGTTCCATTTCCGTATTCAAATACTTTTTCTAATTATAGTTTGTGGTAGTAACCTTGTGGTTGGTCAAAACATATCTAAAAACGGAACCTCAGAATACATAATTCAAAGAAAATTGGATAGTTTACTTTTGATTTCAAATATTAAAAATCAAACAATTGAAAAATTAAAAGCAGATAATACGCACCTGCAAGCAGAAATTGATGCTTCAAAAATAAGACAATCGAATTCTAAAGTTAATGGAAGTGATTGTACAGCTAAATTAGCAGAACAAGAAGAAATAGTTCGTAAACAACGTTCTGATATCGAACAATTGTATCAAAAAATAAAATTACTAGAAACACAACTAGGAAAAGTACCTGTAAAAGAACCAGTTGAAGAACTAGTAAAAACTACAATACACACCGTTAAAATTGGTTCACAAACATGGATGACTACAAACCTAAATGTAACTAAATTCAGAAATGGAGATCCAATTTATGAAGCACAATCTGTGGAAGAATGGGAACGTTGTGGTAAAAAGAAAATTCCAGCATGGTGTTGGTACGACAACGACCCTAAAACAGATAAAAAAATGGGGAAATTATATAATTGGTTCGCTGTGAATGACCCGCGAGGTCTTACACCATCAGGATATCATGTACCAAGTGAATCCGATTGGAACACATTAGTAAACCATTTAGGAGGTGAGTTAGATGCCGCGCCAAAAATGCGTCTTGGAAAAGAATGGGGTGATTCCACGACCGTTGTTCACAGTAAAACAAATTTTGCTGCCGTTCCTTCAGGATGGCGTTTAACTAGCGCTGAAGGAACTGCATTTACAAGCGAGGGAGCTTATTGGTGGAGCGCAACACCGCTTTCGTTAAAGTTTGCCTGGACGCGTTATGTTGTCTTCTTTTCGAAAGAAGTTAAAAGTTATTGCTATCCTAAGACCAGTGGCTTAGCAGTACGTTGTATTAAAGACTAGGAAAACAATAAGAAATGATATCTGCTTTAGATGTCTTGTCCGTTTTTACTTCTCGAATTTCTTTCGTTTGTGGATTAACCAATAATAAAAAGTCCGCAACTTCCAACGTGATATCTAGATCATGTGAACTAAATATAGTACACAGCTGATTTTTAATGGTACAATCTTTCAATATTTTTAAAATCTTCCATTTATTTTCGTAATCCAAAAAAGCGGTAGGCTCATCGAGTAATAGGATACCTGTTTGTTGCACTAAAGCTTGTGCAATCGCTATCAATTGCTTTTCTCCGTCACTTAATTGACGGGTAAATTTTTCTTCTAAATAGGAAATTTGAAGCAAATCAATCACTGATCTAACAATTTTCGCATCTTCTATATTCGTCGTCCCAAACACATTGGTATATGGTATCCTACCTAACATAAGATATTCATATACAGACAGATTATCCATCACTGGAAAGGAAGTGCCTACGAATGCAACTTTTTTTGCAAGTTCTTTTTTTTGTGTTGTTTTCAAGCTATTTCCTTGCACTTTAATTTCTCCAGATAATACTGGATTTACACCTACTAATGTTTGAAGAAAAGTAGATTTACCGATACCATTGCGTCCAATAAGCGCATAGAGTTTCCCTGCTTCTAAATGTAAGGATGAAGCAAATAGTAATTTAGAAACATATCCAATTTCTGCAGAATCAATTCGTAGCATGTAGGCGATTTTTTAATAGAATCCAAATGACTACCGGAGCACCAAAAAGCGATGTAATACTATTTAACGGAAGTGCAATAACCGCTTCTAATTTCAAAATTAACAAGTCGCAAATGATTAATAGCAAAGCACCAAACAAGACAGATGCACTAATTAAATACCAATGATTGGATGTTTTATAGCGTATTTTAACGATGTTTGGGACTGCTAACCCTACAAACGCGATTGGTCCACAATAAGCAGTAATGAGTCCTGTAAAAACTGCTACACAGCAAATCACTAAAATTTTCACTCGCGCAACTGGAATCCCCAGTTGTGCAGCGCGATCCTCCCCTAATACATATGCATTTAAAGGTTTTACTAAAAAAAGTAACAATACTAAAGCACCTAAAAAGCAAAGTAAAATAGACGGTAATTGCGCAAAACTTACTTGTTGCAAGGAACCAAATCCCCAAATTGTAAAAGCTTTCAAGGCATTTACATTCGACATAGATTCAATTACTTGAATAAGCGCATTCGTGAAACTCCCTAACATGATACCGGTAATTAATAAGGAAACATTGCTGCGAATAAAGCGTGAAAAAACTAATAATAACAGACTATAAACTAAAGCCCCAAAAATTGCAGCAGTAATAATCCCAAATGTATTGGAGAATAAGGAAAATCCAGTCATAATGGCAAGTGCAACAAACAAACTTGAACCAGCGCTGATACCTAATATCGATGGTCCAGCAAGTGGATTGTTAAAAAAGGTTTGCATCAATAAACCAGCAATCGATAAACCTGCACCTGCTAAAAGTGCAATGCTGGTGCGTGGTAAGCGTAATTCGCGAAACACAATTTGAAAAGGATTATTTGCATCAAACGAGAAAAGCGAATTCCAAGCGTCCGAAAAAGTCACCGAAACCTCCCCCTCTTGCAGATGTACAATAGTTAATACGACCAATACAGCAAATAAAATTGTCGTATTTCGAATAAAAATTACGCGCTTCATTCTAGAAGTTTTCTGTAAAAATAGAGTTTTTTCGTGGAAGCTGCTCCTTTGTGGATTTCGATAAAATCGGAAAATAAATGGTGTGGCTCACATGCGCTATTTTCCCAAAAATAATTTGCATTGTGCGAGTAACAGTAAATATTCTTAGTTTTAAAAGCTTTGAAAAAACGATATTTAGGATTCAAACGAACTAAAGCTTGAAGAGAAGATACACCTGGATCGATCCAGAAGGAAGCGTCTTGATGCGCTTTCAAACAATGTTCCAAGGAAAAAGAAACACTTCCTGTTCCTTGTGAATTTTTCTCCTGATAATCGAATTGCGCATCGCGAAAAATGTGTGCTGAAAAACTTTCTCCAGCAGGCATATACCATAAATCGCCAATCAAACAACCGGAAATTAAAGAAGTCCGTTGCTTATTTTTTAGTGCCTGATTTTTTAATGCTTTATATGCGGTTATGACTTCTTCAAAATAACGATTCGCTTCTTTTTCTTTTCCTGTCAAAACACCATATAATTTAATCCATTCCGCCTTTCCCAAAGGATCGTTTTCCCGCCAATCATAATTTGGCAAACAAACTACACCCAATTTTTTTAATTTGTCTTCCACCACCGGATAAGAACCGAACCCATCAAAAACAAGAACATTAGCACCAGTTTTCAAAACTTTCTCGGGATTCAACTGTGCTATATTTTCAAATTCACCCACCCGATTTGCAGCGATATTGCGCAATAATGTAGGATTCCATACATATTTTCGATGCGTTATCCCTTTAATTTTCGGAATCTCCTTCAATTTATGAAGCATTCCAATCGGGGTAGCAGACAAAGATATTAAGCCTTTTATTGGAATGTGAATTGGCTGGACATCAAGCGCTAACTTAGGAAATTGACCAGCAGAGAGTAAAGCGTATTTTCGTTCTATTTTTCCTTTTTCTGGATTTATAATTTGAAGTTCCGTATAGTAAGATCTCGCAATTAATTTAAAATTGTTAGCATGTTGGATTGAAGAAAAAAGAGTAGATTTCACGCTTTTATTATTACCATCGTCCTTGCATGAAAAAAGCAAGAAGAATACATTGAAAAAAGCGCAATAAATATAGAATCGAGACAACATGAAGCAAAATTAAATAAACAAGCGACTTATTCCCTTTTTACTTTCTACTTTTTACTTTCCACTTTTTACTTTTAACGTATCTTTGTATATATACCATCCTGATATTATGAAATTTGAAGATTATCGCATATCCCCAACTATAAAACGTCAATTGGAAGAGTTGGGCTATCACAGACCTACCGACATCCAATTTAAAGCAATTGATCCTATCCTTCGAGGAGAGGATGTATTAGCGATTGCCCAAACAGGAACGGGTAAAACTGCAGCTTTTGCAATTCCAATTATCGAATTGCTCAATACCCGCTTTGAAAAACATAAAAAAACACCTGGAATTACCTGTTTAGTGCTCGCTCCTACGCGTGAATTAGCATTACAAATTACTGGAGTATTTCAAAAAATTGGAAAGGGATCCAAAGTGGTTTCTGCGTGTATTTTTGGTGGTGTAGAACAAGACCCGCAAATTGCAAAACTTAATGACGGTGTAGATGTACTTGTTGCTACTCCAGGCAGAATGTTTGATCTTGTTTCCCAGGGACACCTAAAAATAGACAATGTAAAAATCCTATGTATCGATGAAGCAGATTTGATGTTGGCGTTGGGATTCATTAAAGACATAACGGATTTATTAAAACATATCCCTGCCAAAAGACAAACTTTATTTTTCTCCGCAACTATTACCAAAAAAATTAAAGAACTTGCATACTCGGTTGTTCGAAACGCAATACGTATTCAAATTTCTCCTAAAAATCCAGTTGCGAAAAACATTACACACGCTGTAGTTTTTGTGGAAATGGACGATAAACGTTTCTTTTTGGAAAACACCTTAAAAGAATATGAAGGCTCTAAATTTGTGATTTTTGTTCGTACGAAAGTCCGCGCAGAACGTGTAGTTGCAGCGATGGAACGTGTTATGGTAAAATCGGAATTCCTACACGGAGGTTTAGACCAGAAAGAACGATTTGCAGTATTAGATCGCTTCAGAAGTGGCGAAAACATGGTGTTGATTACAACCGATGTCGCTGCGCGTGGTATTGATATTCCAGATGTTGATTATGTGATTAATTATGACTTACCAGAAGATCCTGAAAATTATGTACACCGCGTTGGTAGAACAGGTCGTGGAAATAAAAAAGGACAAGCGCTTGCTTTTTGCAGCAAAGAAGAAAAACCTTATTTATCTGAAATTGAAGAGTATACCGGAGAAGCAATCGAACATTACGAATTAGAGAACGGAGAGTACCAAGATATCTTGAAAGATTCCGAAGATGGAAATTATAACTGGCAGAAATTGATCAAAGACGCGAATAAAGAAGATGGTAAAGAAGAGGAGTGGTAGGGTAATTATGATTTATGGATTATGAATTATAGATTGAAGATTAAAATTATAAAATGAATAAACAATTACTCATTATTTGCTTATTTCTAGCAAAAACTATTTTGAATGTGTAGAATCATTTAACACTTCCTTGAAACGCATCCTAAATCGCGAATGAAAAATATTTTTCGGAACTATTTTATACTAACACTATGCATTTGGATATTTTCTTCGTGCGCAATCCTTTCCCCTAAAAATAAGCTGAATTTTGTAGAAATAGAATTTTACAGTAGAGGTGCTGGAATTGATTTTAAAGCAAAAAAATTATTGGAAGAATTTATCGTAAATTATACCGAAGCAAACAAAGTTACAATCCCATACACTACGAGAAAATATGGAAGAGAAGGGGAAACTACCTTTGTACTCGATGTCTCCAAGCTTTCCAAAAAAGAATTAAATAAATTTCAAGAAGTAATTAAAGAACAATTGAAAAAAGCGAATAACTGTCGTATCCATAAAATCCATCCACTTTGTAACTCTTGAGAATCAGTATTAGTTACAGTCAGATTAAATCAATGTATTCAGCTAATGTATAGTCTAATGCTGTAATTTGTTGTTTATCATGCGTAAACAACTCAATTTTTAGTTGACTACATTTAAAAACTGTGATATCTGGATGATGCCCAACTTTATCGGCGTGCTTCGCAACTTTTAAAAAAAATTCAGCTAATTGCGTTTGATTTTCAAATGAAAATGATTTTGTCAATCTATTATTTTGTACTTCCCAATTCATGTCGTATAGTTTAATATTACATTACAAATTCTAATTCACGCTGAGCGAAGACAGTATGAAAACTGATTATTTAAATGGCATTGTTTTACAAAAGCAAACTGGTATAAAACAAAAAACCCTCAGCTTTCACTAAGGGTTTTAATCACAGTACTCGAGGCGGGACTTGAACCCGCACGCCCATACAGGCACAGGATTTTAAGTCCGGCGTGTCTACCAATTCCACCACTCGAGCAGACTTAAATTATTGAGCGAGAAACGAGATTCGAACTCGCGACCCCGACCTTGGCAAGGTCGTGCTCTACCAGCTGAGCTATTCTCGCAGTAAAACGTCAAGGTTAAAAAATAATTCGTTAATTATTCCCTCAAAAGCGTGTGCAAAGATACGTAAGATTTTTAAATCACAAAGACTTTAGAAAACTTTTTTTATCCTCCTGTCCATTTTTTTATTTCATTCAATTTCATCAACGCCTCTACCGGAGTTAATGTATTGATATCAATTGCAACTAACTCTTCTCTAATCTGCTCTAAAACAGGGTCATTTAACTGAAAAAAGCTTAGTTGCATGTCATCGACACTCGGTCCAGACTTAACTTTTTGTTTCTCTTGTCCCGCGTGCGATTTTTCTAATTGCACCAAAATTTTATTCGCACGATCAATCACTTGCTTCGGCATTCCAGCTAATTTAGCCACATGAATACCAAAAGAATGTTCACTTCCTCCGGCTACTAACTTGCGTAAAAAAAGAATTTTATTACCTGTTTCTTTCACGGAAACATTGAAGTTTTTAATGCGCTCAAATTGATTGGTCATTTCATTCAGCTCATGGTAATGCGTTGCAAACAAGGTTTTTCCTTTCACTTTCGGGTGTTCATGGATATACTCTGCAATCGCCCATGCAATCGAAATTCCATCGTACGTACTCGTACCACGCCCAATCTCATCTAACAAAATCAAACTACGATCGGAAAGGTTATTCAAGATACTCGACGTTTCGTTCATCTCTACCATGAAGGTTGATTCTCCAGAAGAAATATTATCCGATGCGCCAACACGCGTAAAGACTTTATCCACCAAACCTAAATTTGCAGATTTCGCAGGAACAAAACATCCCATTTGTGCCATCAAGGAAATCAATGCTGTTTGGCGCAACAAAGCACTTTTACCAGACATATTTGGCCCCGTAATCATAATGATTTGTTGGGAATCCTTATCTAAAAAGACATCATTACTCACATACTCCTCCCCTGCTTTCAACTGTTTTTCAATCACTGGATGTCGACCATCTTTAATTTCTAGCGCAAACGATTCGTTGACATTTGGTCGAACATAATTATTTGCTGTAGAAATAGTTGCAAAAGATAACAAACAATCCAATTGTCCTATTAATAAAGCATTTAATTGAATGGATTGTATATAATCTGCCATAGAAAGCACTAACTCTTGAAACAAACGTGTTTCAATCACGTGCATACGATCCTCTGCACCTAATATTTTACTTTCGTATTCTTTTAATTCCTGTGTAATGTATCGCTCCGCATTCACCAAGGTTTGCTTTCGTATCCATTCTTGTGGAACTTTATCCTTATGGGTATGTGTCACCTCTAAATAATACCCAAAAACATTATTAAAGGAAACTTTTAAACTCGGAATACCTGTTCGTTCTGATTCCCGAACTTGTAAATCATCCAGATACGCCTTCCCGTTAAACGAAATTTCACGTAACTCATCCAATTCTTGATGAACACCTTTGCCAATTACCATTCCTTTGCCAATTTGAACCGCAGGCTCTTCCATTAAATTCGTTGCAATCAAATCAATTAACTTTTCACATGGATTCAAGCGATCACCAATCTTTTGTAACGAAGCTATCTTTGTTTGTACTAATTCCGCCTTAATTGGTGCAATTTGTCGTAGCGTATTTTCTAAATGTTTCACCTCTTTAGGATGTACACGACCAACTGCGACTTTCGAAATTAAACGCTCTAAATCGCCAATATCTTTCATGCGCTCCGAAATACGGTAAGCAGTTTCAGTATCTTGGGTGAAAAATTCTACAGAATCCAAACGCTCTTTTATCGGCAGCAACTCCTTTAATGGTAACACTACCCATCGCTTCAACATTCTCCCTCCCATTGGTGTCGATGTCTGGTCTAAAACATCAATCAACGTTGTTGCATTTTCGTTGTGCGAGTTGATTAATTCCAAATTTCTTACCGTAAAACGATCCAACCATACATATTTATCTTCTTCAATACGTGAAAGTTGGGTAATATGTCCCAACTTATCATGTTGTGTTTCGGATAAATAATGTAAAATCGCTCCAGAAGCAATAATCGCTTCCTGCAATCCTTCTACGCCAAACCCTTTCAAATTCTTGGTGCCAAAATGTTTGGTTAAGGATTCAAAAGCAAAATCTTCGTTAAACACCCAATCCTCTAATTTGTAAGCATAGTACTTGTCTCCAAAAGAAGCTTTAAATTGTGTCGTATATTTTTTTTGATAAATAATTTCACTTGGTTCAAACCCTTGAATCAATTTATCAATATAATCCATGGATCCTTGGGCTACTAGAAACTCACCGGTTGAAATATCTAAAAAAGAAACGCCATTATTTTTGGCATCCATATGCACCGCACACAAAAAATTATTGCGTTTTTGATCCAAGACTTGGTCATTAAACGAAACACCTGGAGTTACTAATTCGGTGACTCCACGTTTCACAATCGTCTTGGTCATTTTCGGGTCTTCCAACTGATCGCAAATTGCAACCCTTTGCCCTGCACGCACTAATTTTGGCAAGTAATTATCTACTGAATGATGCGGAAATCCGGCTAACTCAATGTGTGAATCCCCATTTCTTCGCTTGGTCAAAGTAATTCCTAAAATACGCGCAGTTTTAATCGCATCTTCCCCAAAAGTTTCATAAAAATCGCCCACGCGAAACAACAATAACGCTTGTGGATGTCGTGCTTTGATTTGATTATATTGCTGCATTAAAGGCGTTTCACTCGCGCTTTTCGGTGTCTTCTCTTTTGCCAAACTCTTGGATTTTGAATTGAGCTGTAAATTTAGAGTCTTGGAGCTTGAAAGGGAAGATTTTAAGGGGAATATTATCAACAAAGGAGAAGATTGGTGTTGATATTTTGCAACATATTACTACATTTATTTTCAAATTACAAAACACCTCTTCAAGCAGATGAATAGAAAACTAAAATTATGGGAATTAAACCGTGTTTCGGAAGAGGAATTTAAAGCACAAAAAAAAGCTCCTGTAATCGTTATTTTGGATAGTATTCGCAGTTTGAATAACATTGGCTCCTTTTTCAGAACGGCTGACGCGTTCAATATTGAGAAAATTTACCTTTGTGGGATTACGGCAACTCCACCGCATCGAGAAATCCAAAAAACGGCCTTAGGAGCAACAGAATCTGTAAAATGGGAACATCGTGAAAATATTTTAGACCTCCTCCACGAATTAAAAGCGGAAGGAGTCACTATAGCAAGTATTGAACAAGCAGAAAAAACAACCTTTTTACAACATGTTCCAAACCTTGAATTTAAAAAAATTGCCCTTATCTTTGGAAATGAAGTCGATGGTGTAGACCAAGAAGCAATCAATTTAAGTGACCATATTCTGGAAATACCTCAATTTGGAACGAAACACAGTTTGAATGTTTCTGTTTGTGCAGGGGTGGTGTTGTGGGAGTTTGCGAAAGGAGAATTGAGTGACGAAGTGACGAGTGACGTAATTAAATAAATCTTAATTGAATGAATAAGATAAAAATATATAAAAGTTTAGGAATACTTTTTGGTGGTCTATTTATGATCACATTACTACTTTCAAATTTTAAACAATTCGAAATAAAACATAATGATTCTACATTTTTTTCAGTATTAATTTTTGTCTGTATTGTAAAAGTAAATCAACTAAAAGTAAAAGATTTAGAAAAAGAACTAGCTGAATTAAAATCTAAATATCAAGAAAAATAATTCTATTTCCTATAAGCTAAGAACTATTGGCTAATCACTAATAAGCTAATCACTAAAACCTATCTACTATAACCTAACTACTATTGCCTAATTACTAAATGCTATAAGCTATAAGCTATTCACTAATAACTAAAAAACATGAAAAGTATCACAGTACAAGAATTAAAATCCTGGATGGATAACAACGAAGATTTTCAATTGGTGGATGTACGCGAACCACATGAAAATGAAATTTGCACCTTGAATGCGTTATTAATTCCATTGAATGAAGTACCTGAAAGAGCGGATGAAATAGTAAAAGACAAAAAGGTGGTTGTACATTGTCGTTCGGGAATGCGAAGTGCTAATGCAATCAATTTCTTAGAAGCGCAACATGGCTATGACAACCTATATAATTTAGAAGGCGGAATTTTAGCTTGGGCGAGAGAGATTGACGATAGTTTGGAGGCGTATTGATTTGCGGAAAACTAAAATCTAGAATTTCGAGCATTTACTATTACCTCCTCTAACGAAATAGATTTACTTTCCCCTGCAAGATGCATTTCTCTTCGTTGATTAACAATTGCTAAATGTTCATCTGTCAATCCAAATAACTCATTTTCGGATAAATCAGAAGAAATTATGCGTAAAAGCCTATCTACTTCAGCACCATCTTCCAGATTGGAAACATACGTAAGAATTGTTTGCTTTTTTTGGTTAAATGGAACTGATTTCATAGTCGTCTAGTGTTAATTAAATTAAATTTAGAAAAAAAGAAGCTATTATCCAAATTAATTAGAATCAAGTTCCTCCCAAAAACTAGGATAACTTTTAATCACTGCCTCCGCCCCATCGATAATTATCGGAGTCGTAGTAAACATCCCCAACACGCCAAAACACATCGCTATACGGTGGTCGTTATTAGCATTGATTATTCCTCCAGAAATGGAAGATTGACCATAAATATGCATAATGTCTTCATCAAGTTCAATACGAACTCCTAACTTTTTAAATTCAGTTTGTAACACTTTCCCGCGATCACTTTCTTTGTTTTGCAAACGATGTACTCCTTTAATCATTGAAATTCCAGGCGTTAATGACGCTAATGTTGCTAAAGCAGGAAATAAATCTGGACAATGTGTCGCATCAAAAACAAACGTTTTTCGTTCATTACCATGAATTTGGACGCCATTTTCAGACTGAACAACGGTACAATTTGCGATTTTAAACACCTCCAACAAAGCTTTATCTGCTTGCAAACTTTCGAATGACAATCCTTTCACTTGTATGTCCTGACCTAGTGCACTTGCAACTAACCAATAACTCGCACTACTCCAATCTCCTTCCACCGTATATGTTGTAGGTTGATACGTTTGATTGCCTTGGATATAATAGCGATTTTCAACTTGCTTAATTACAATTCCAAAAGAAGCCAAGGTATTCAGTGTCATTTGAATATATGGTAAACTCACCCCATTTTCAACTACCAAAACAGAATCGGATGCTAACAAGGGTAAACCCATCAAGAGTCCGGAAATATACTGAGAACTCTGACTTCCATCTACCACAATTTCTCCAGCTTTTATCCCTCCACTAACTTGTAAGGGCAATGTATTATTTTCGGAGAATGTAAACGTAAGTTGCTGTTCATTAAACAAGTCCACATAAAAATCCATCGAACGTTGCAACAAGGAGCCCTCTCCTGAAATGGAAAAATTTCCAGGATACATTGCGCAAACAGCAATCAACAAACGTGAGGTCAATCCACTTTCTCCACAATTTAGTGCTATTTCATTTGGAAATGTAGACAGCCCTTCTACTTCCAACACTTCCTCGTTCCAACTCGTTTTCGCACCTAATTGCTCAATACAACGAAGCATCGCCAATTCATCTGTACTATTTCCAAGTTGATGGATAAAAGATTTTCCTTTCGATAAAGCCGCAGCCAACAAGGCACGTTGTCCATCACTTTTAGATGCCGGGACTTGTATGTTTAGATTATATTTTCCTGGATAAACTTGCTGTAGCATAGCCTATGGATTCATGACACTAATTTGGCGCGTAATAGACTCCAAATGAATCGCATCCAAAATAGAGCGAACAAAATCATCGCTTAAATTGAGGGTTTTCGCCATGTGTAAACGCGATTCCAATAATTTTTTCCAGTGTTCTTCTTGAAGTATAGTGATATTATGTTCTTTCTTGAAACGACCAATTTCTTCACTAATTCGCATACGTTTCATGAGTATATCAAACAATTCGCTATCTAAAGTATGTACTTGTTTTCTAAAATTGTCTAAATCTTCAAATGAACGTTGCTCCATGACATTGGAACGTAAAACCAATTTATTTAGAAGCTCCGTTAAAACTTCTGCAGTTATTTGTTGTTTTGCATCCGACCAAGCTTGTTCTGGAGTTGGGTGCGTTTCAATCATTAACCCGTTGTAATTTAAGTCCATCGCTTTTTGCGAAACTTCCAACAATAAATCCGTTCTTCCAGCAATATGACTTGGATCACAAATGAGTGGAATATCCGCTAATTCTTGCTTCAACGCAATCGGAATCTCCCATGTTGGTACATTGCGATAGGTATCGTGTTTATATACCGAAAACCCACGATGAATTGCTGTTAAGTCTGAAATTCCAGCCTGTTGCAAACGTTCAAAAGCACCAATCCATAAATTCACATCTGGATTTATTGGGTTTTTAATCATTACAGGAATATTCGTTCCTTTTAACGCATCTGCAATTTCTTGGACCGCAAATGGGTTCACCGTAGTTCTTGCACCAATCCACAACACATCTGTACCATGCTGTAAAGCAATTTCCACATGTTTCGCATTCGCAACTTCCACCGCAAAAGGAATTCCTGCATTTTTTGAAGCTTCCGAAATCCAAGGTAATCCATGTTCTCCTATACCTTCAAAAGAATCTGGTCTGGTGCGTGGCTTCCAAATTCCTCCACGAATCAGTTGCGTTTTACCTTCCGATTTTAACGCTTGTATAATCGTATGTGTTTGTTCTTCGGTCTCCACACTACATGGTCCAGCAATGACAAAAGGACGTGACTGCTTTATTAATTCAGATAAATTCATTGCTTTGGAGTTAATGCATTCTTAGTACTCACACCTACCACAAAATCCTTTAAATAATAGGGCTCAAAATAAGCGACATCTTCAAAATCTTTTGCTACATATTTAGCATATGCTAATTTAACTTGTCCAGCAGCAGATGCAATTACGGATGGATCAATAATAACATTTCTATCTTTCCAAAATTCTTGCAACTTTTCTACCCCATCTCCAATTGCTACAAAAGGTTCAAATTCTGAATACGTCGTTTCTTCCAATATATCCGACGTTATTTCTTTTAAAATCTCCCCTTCACTTGAAAAAACAGAAGAAAAAACCTCCATTCTGCGTGCGTCAATCATCGGAATTATGGTTTGAAGTGGATAATGCTTTTGACTTAATGCGTATAAACACCTTAAAGAATCAATCGCTATCAACGGAATATCTAAGGCAAAACATAAACCTTTTGCAGTAGAAACTCCAATGCGAAGTCCCGTGTACGACCCTGGCCCTGAAGCTACTGAAATTGCTTTTAATGCTTTTGGAGAAATCCCCTCTTTTGCTAGAATTTCTTGAATAAATAAGGTTAATTTTTCTCCATGTACATATCCTTCCTCAGATGTTTCCACTAGTTGAAGTAACTGGCCATTTTTAGAAAGTGCAGCGGAACAAACTTTTGTACTTGTTTCAAGATGCAGAATGTAGTCCATAGGTAAATGAAGTTTAAACAAAGATAAATAATTCATTCCAAAGAAGGGAGTAAGTACTTACAGAAGCATAAAAAAGAGCAAAGGCAACTTTAATTAATTATTACCAAATAATTAATATTCTTATCTTTGCATAACATTTAACTAACATGCAAGATGAGTCATATACTAATCATTGATGATGAGCAAGATATTCTAGATATTCTAGCATATCATTTAGTTAAAGAAGGTTTTGAAGTAACCACCTCATTAGATGGCACTAACGGAATTGAATTAGCAAAAAAACTCCTGCCCGATTTAATAATTTTGGATGTTATGATGCCGGATACAGACGGAATTGAAGTTTGTGAAACCTTACGTAAACTTCCTGAATTGGCGCGCGCGCGAATTTGTTTCTTAACCGCACGAGGAGAAGATTATTCACAAATCGCAGGATTAGATGCTGGAGCAGATGATTATATCACAAAACCAGTAAAACCAAAAGTGTTAATTAGTCGCATCAAAGCAATTATTCGAAGAAGTGGCAATGCAACAGACCTAACTACCATTGAACCATCGTTCATTATAAATAGAGAACGTTATTTGGTGGAAAAAAATGGACAATCATTTCACCTTCCAAAAAAAGAGTTTGAACTTTTAGCATTATTAGCATCCAGACCTGACATCGTTTTCGAACGGGACGTGATTTTAGAGAAAGTATGGGGTACGGATATTGTAGTTGGAGATAGAACCATTGATGTACACGTACGTAAATTACGCGAAAAACTTGGCGACCATCACATTAAGACGGTGAAAGGGATTGGTTATAAATTTGAAAACTAATCTTACCGTTCTGCTCGAACTAAAATATTCGAAAATAAAATCCCAAACACCAATGCCAAAGCAGTTGTCAACATGGTCAACGCTGTTTGAATACCAGCAATAACATCGCTATTCACCAAATGCGAAATACTAAAAAACCCTAGGGACCCCGGAACCAACAATATCATACCTGGCACAAGCATTAAAGAAGAATTTCTTTTTTTAATCCTGGAAAACAGGTTACTTACTAGTCCTAATAACAACGAAGCCAAAAACACAGATACCGGCTCACTAAAATATTTATTTTCAATAATATACGAAAAATACGAGCACCAACAAGCAAAAAGAATCCAGCCAAAATCAGCTTGCTTTGCTTTAAATAAAATCATAAATCCCAAAGGGACAAAAAATAATGCAATCCATTTACTCCAACTCGGGATTACGGATTCCGATATTTCAGGTACCGGCAAGGATAAGTGACCCATACATTTAATTCCCAATCCAATACCTATCGCAATCATCGCAAACGTAATAAAAGCATTCGTGAATCGGGTTAACCCTGCAATCAAATGATTATTAACCATTTCCGTAATAGAAACGGTAAATGAAAACCCAGGAATTAAAATAATTAACCCACAAACCGTAGCGATATCCCGTTGAAAATTGACATAATAACTTTGAAATAAAGCAGCTACACAACACGCCCATACTGCGGAGATTAGTACAAACAATTTTCCAAAACGCGGTATAGATGCTAAAACTCCTTGAAAAATTCCGATACCTAAACCGATAATTAAAGAACAAATGATTTCTGGTAAATTACCTCCAAACACACACGCTGCGCTTCCTGTCGATAAACCAAAAAATAAAGTCATCACCCAATTCGGATAGCGACTTTTCTCCTGATTTATTGCCTGTAATTGTTTTAACCCAGCTAAAAAATCTAAAGATGCTTCTGAAACGTTTTTACACACTTCTTGAATCGCATCCATTTTTTCCAAATTTAAATCCCCTTCTTGCGACACTTTCACCAAATACGGCTGTTTAACACCATCATTCATAATACTTGCGAAAATAGAACCTGGAGTTGTGAATAACTCCGCCTCCACTTCGACCGAAACACAAAATTCTTGGATAAAATCTTCCACCCGATGCGTAGGCAATCCACTTTCATGCAAAGATTTCGCCGCCAATAAGATAAAATCAATTTTAATGGATGTAGACACCTTATTCTTTTTCAATTTTATACACGTGGGTTCCATTTACTGTATCTATTTTCAATAAATACATATCGGATTTTAAAAAAGATAAATCGATTTCATATACTACATTTTCACCTGAAGTATAAACCTCTCGCCCCGATAAATCGTAAATGCGAACCGAAATTATTGTTGGATCTGGAGTAATATGTAATTTACCAGAAGTAGGAATCGGATAAACAGCGATTGCGTTGGATTCGATATTATATAACGCTAACGCACTATTTTTAGCAATCAAACTATCATTCACTACATTTTTCATCAAATTCCATTTTGCAGGATTTGAAGTCAAACGCGTAATTGTTTTAGCTGGGTAATAAAATTTAAAACATTCCTCATTTTTTGTTTGAACAGCTGTAAATATCTCTGCACCTTGCGAACTGGTAGCACGAAAATCTAATTTCATTTTAAAGAAAGGTGTTTTTTTAGACGAACCTGTTTGTTTACTCGAAACATATAAGGTATCCCCTAACTGATTATATTGAAATGTGTATTTAGGGTAACCATAGCCATAAATCCATTGATCAAAGAAATACGTGAAATCTTTCTTTGAAACCTCATT
>JBIIKZ010000128.1:0-2997 GCA_044232905.1 Crocinitomicaceae bacterium | reverse complement strand
CCCCAGTTTCCACCTCATAGGCACATAGGGAGGTATAATTGTCGGTAAAACTGATAGGCTCTACCCATCGGTCACTGCTGCTGTTGGAATTGGCCGAGAGGTATTTTTTTAATACAACCTGTTTGTTCTGGCTGATGGCCTTGCTCAAGTCGGAGACAATCTTGCCCAAATGGGCGTTCAGCAGGTGGTTGCCTTGAATCACGATTTCGGAATTCAAATAGATTTTTCTTAAGATTCCATCTTTGAGGTTGCTCTTAGATCCCATAGTCAATATCATTTTCTTCAGCAATGAGGCTTCCTCGGGGCTAAAGTCGATGGTTTCCTTGGGCTCTTCGCTAACAATAAAAAATCGGTTGTGCGGGTCGCGCTGCAAATCAAAACCCAATTCCTTTACTAAATCCAAATAGCGGTACACGGTTCGATCGGTGCTTTTAACGATTCCGGCCAGGAACTTGATGGACTTCGCAGGCTCTTTCTTGAGCAAAGAAATGAGCTGTAAAACGCGCAGTATTTTATGTTGGTTGTGCATGATGAAAAATATTTCGACAAATAAGGTCAATATAATTGAAATAAACAAGCTGTTGTCCCAAGTTGTCAAAATAGTTGGAGTGCTTTGCAACTTGAATACAAAAATAAAGACGACTGATATGAAAATGTATTATGTAAATAGTTTTCCTGATGGGCGAGGGGAATACAAGGTTCATGAAGAAGGATGCTCGAAGCTGGCTGGTTTTTTAAGCAGGGAGTTTTTGAATTTGTCCACTTCGCCCGAAGCTGCAATTAAAAAAGCCCAAAAGCTGCATCCCGGTGCCATGCCCTGTTCGTGTTGTGTCAAACGATTTTTTGGCCTACGTAAAATCATTAATGGCGAGTTTATATCCAATTTGTTTGCGATGATTGTGTTTGTTTGCTTGATTTTATTTCTAGTAGACTAATTAATTGTCGTTTTTTTTCATGTTTTGGTACGTAAAAAAACTGCAGTAATTGATGTTGGTCGTGCATGATGAAAAATATCTCGACAACTAATATAAAATAAAACAAAATACGCAAGGGGCTCTCTTTGCTTGCTAAAAAAATTGAAGTTTTTTTTCTTGATTGTACAAATATTGCATTATATTTACCTCATAATTCGATACGGTATCTGAAACTACCCGAGGTCTTACATTACAAATGCTCAAAAAACGAGGTTCTAGCCAGTGATTTTGAGCTTTTTTTATGGCCAAAACTTCCGTAAATCGATCAGAAAAAAGCAGTTATCAAGGGTTGTATAACAAAATGTAGCGGGAATTTGGGCAAAAAAAGTAGCGTAGGAGGGGGGAATTGAAGCATGCGGTTCAGTCAATTGTTTCGTCAGGACGAAAGGTTTAACTCACCCTGCTCAGGCAAAAATCTCGTCGGGACGAATTGACGAAAGTTTTCGAAAAAAAAGCATAAAAAAAACCTCGGGCACTGAACTACCCGAGGTCTTACATTAAAATACCAATTCAAAAAATGAGGTTCTAGCCAGCTTTTTTGAAAGTAGCACTCGCTAACATCTTGCGCATTTTTTTACCCGGTCGAAACAATATCCGACTCTTAGTAATTGCGGCTGCCGTAACCTGCGATTCGATTTCATTGCCAGAAGAGCTAATCCCTACCTGAAAATTACCCAATCGGCCCAGTTTTACAATCCTACCTTGACCCAGTTCGCCAATGATGTTGTGCTCTAAGGCCAACAAGACGGCATGACAATCGGTTTCGGTAACCGTACATTGATACGAAATAAGCTCTGCGAGCCTTTCTAAATCGACATCGCCATCTGCAATAGCAGCGGCATAATACTTCTCAGGGGCAGTAAGGTCCTGAGGATTTTTTCTTGACTGCGTTTTAAATTTAATCGCCATTTTTTTTTATGGATTAAATTAATAATAAAAAATTTTGCCTTAGTCTGCTGTAATTAAGCAGCTAACCGACAATCCAAAGTTAAGGACTAAATGAGGGTATTAAAAGTCAAACTTATTCACAATAGACCCTTGTTTTTAACAAATAATAGAAATTAAAAAGTAGTGGGATTGCGTCGTGAAGTACTATGGAATAGGGGTTATAAAGCCTTTTTAGTCATTATGTTAACGTAAAAAATAAATTTTAAAGAAGAAATTAATTTAATTATGATTAAAAAAAACGCGAGCTAAAGGGGAATATATTATGTTTGGTGTGCATAATGGAAAACATCTCGACACTAGGGTCTATAAATTGAAATAATCTAACTTTTGTCTCAATTTCTCAAACGCTTAAAAGGATTGTATTATATATAAACTTTAAAGTATTGCGGTAAGAATGTGGACTAAAAGTGGGCTAGAAGTAGAAATAAAAAACCCTAACTTACTGATTAAAAGTGGTTAGGGTTTTAATTCTGCGGAGAAAGAGGGATTTGTACAACACTCTTCAGGCCTTTATTTATAAGGTACTTTGCAAAATAATATTCTAGGGTCTCGATTTTGAACCTCAAAAAAATCACGCTTTTTTTGACAAAACTTAAAGTTCAAATATAAGAAACTATATTGTAAAACTAGTTCAAATAACAAACAAGTTTAAGCCTTTATCCTTTAATATGAGGTTCAATTAATTCATATTTTAAACTAGTGTATTTGCAGAACTCTTCTATGCTCAAAAGCTCATTCTCGAGCTTCTGGAAGTCTATTCTAATCTTCTGCATCAATCTAATGCTTTGACGATAACTTTTGCCGGTAATGCGTTGTATGTCCTTTGGGTAGATACATACTCTCTTTAATTCTGTTTTCATACACTATCCATACTTTTGACTAGGCTTTGAGTAGCTTTTGAACGATACTCTGGTTATTCTTTTCAGTTTATAAAATTAGTGAATATTTTCTTTCCTTTTCATGTGACATTTATACTTATTAATGTCATTTATACCTCTATATGACAAATAGAATGTGGCTATATATTAAATTAATGGTTTAAGTGTAATCTTTGTTTTGAAATCAATCGAAAGGT
>JBIIKZ010000071.1:0-11010 GCA_044232905.1 Crocinitomicaceae bacterium | reverse complement strand
CTAAATATAGTTTTTTTAAAAAAAAGCTTTATATCTAACTTTTTTATTCTAGATCTTGTCCAATATCAAAAATTTCATTGTACATCAACTTGCATGTTTCATCTCGTTCAGCAGCTGATAACATATGTTTTTCACCTAATATTTCTTCCCCTGCAAAATACAAACATTGTCCTAAATAAAATTCAAACTTTTTATTTGTCGGCTCTTTAGTATACAATTCTTTGAAAATTCTTACTGCATCCTTGTATTTTTCATTTTGGAAATAGATTGAGCCTAGCTGTTCTTTAGTTGTTAAAGAGGGTTTTAATTTATATGATTTTTTCGCGTAAAACTCTGAAAGTTCTGGATTAAAATAAGCATCTCCATATTCCCCTGAATAAATTAAACACAAGGTATGGTATACTTCCATTTGAGAACGATCTAATGATTTAGCAAATTTCAAGTCTTTTATTGCGGAAAAGACGTTGTTGTTTAACAAACTAAATTCAGCGCGATTGATGTAAAAAATATAGGAATCTGCAGGTGCAATTTCATACCCTTTTTGAGAATAATAACTTGCTGAATCTAATTGATCTAAATTCTGAAAAGCGATCGACATGTTTCGGTAAATCGTTGCTTGTAATGACTCATTTGTTTTAAAAACCAACGCTGAACGAAACTTCAGTAATGCACTTTCATATTCATTCGATTCTAAAATTTTTGTACCTGCTTTAAAATATAATTCAGCTTTTGGATCACTTTCTTCGTTACATGCAGTAAAAACGAGTACAAGAAGTAAAAAACTTACAAATGTTATTCGCATAGAATCACGGAAATTTAGGAAACTGTTGGAAGTCCGGTTGTCTCTTTTCTAAAAAAGCGTTCTTTCCCTCTTGTGCTTCCTCCATTAAATAATACATTAAAGTTGCATCGCCTGCAAATTCCATTAGTCCACGTTGTCCATCTAACTCTGCATTTAAGCCTCTTTTTATCATTCTAATAGCCATAGGACTTCGAGATAAAATTGTTTTACACCATTTAACTGTTGTGTCTTCTAACTCTTCAAAAGGAACAACTTTATTTACCATCCCCATTTTTTCAGCTTCATCTGCAGTATATTGTTCACACAAAAACCAAATTTCGCGCGCCTTTTTTTGTCCTACATGTCTTGCAAGGTAACTCGAACCAAATCCTGCATCAAAACTTCCAACTTTAGGACCTGTTTGACCAAACCTAGCATTTTCTGATGCAATAGTTAAATCACATACAACATGTAAAACGTGTCCTCCACCAATTGCATAACCATTTACCATTGCGATAACTGGTTTAGGGATAGAACGTATTAATTTATGTAAATCCAACACATTTAAACGCGGCACACCATCCGTACCGATATATCCACCAACACCCTTTACATTTTGATCACCACCTGAACAAAAAGCTTTATCTCCCTCTCCTGTCAATACAATTACTCCAATATCTTGACGTTCTTGTGCAATATTCATTGCGTCAATCATTTCCAAATTTGTCTCTGGTCTAAACGCATTATACACCTTCGGACGATTGATTGTGATTTTAGCTATACCATCTAAATATTCAAAACGAATGTCGGTATAATCTTTGATTTTTGTCCATGGATACTTACTCATACTAGTCAATTTTTTTGTTAAATTAATTATTTATTTTCTTTTAGAATAGCAATTTGTCACACTTTTATTGAGATACAAAGGTATATCTTATCGTTCCTTCTTGAAGGGAGGCTGCTGTGTTAGAATAATTAAATCTTGACATTAAAGCATACTTTCTCGCTTGTTCAATCATGCAAGGACTAGCAGAGCTACTAGCCTGTGCGTTATAGTTAGCATCCACAACTTTTCCAGATTGATCTACCTTTATTCGTATCGTAACTAATCCGGATGTTTTGTCTCCACAAGTATAACCTGGGTTACGCACAAAATAAGGATCGTTTTGATGTGGATCTCGATTAGCCAAAGACCAGTTAACCATTACATTTCCTCCAAAAGCTTTGTCTCCCCCTGATTTTGAAACAAGAGTGTTAGATTGCTTCTTAGACTCATTGTTTTTAGCTAACTTAGTGTTTTTATCTTCAATAATTTTTTTTCGTTTTTCTTCCCCTCCTGTTTCATTAAAAAATTGTTTTTCTAACGATTTGATAGATTGTTCGATTTCTTTCGAAGAGCGCATAAATTCCTTGGAGGATTCTTTCGCGGGGTTTGCTTCTGTCCATTTATCCATCGATTTTTCCCTACTATCATTTTGATCTCGAACGACATTTTTAACACGCGCTTTAAATTCTTGCTGGACTTCTATATTTTCCGGTTGTATTTCCAGCATAATTTCATCGTGCTTTATTTTTTTATCGGTAAACCAGCCTTCAATGTAATATGATTTTTCAAAGGATGAAATTTGTAAATACATAAAAATCCCGATGTACAAAATAAAAACTGCAAGTATGCTAAATTTATATTTGTCAATTAAATTCAAAAAACTATTCATTTTCTGTAGATTGACTAATTAATTTATGTTCAAGCAAATGGTAATAGTAAAAATTGTCTCCCTTATTTAAAACAAGTAAATCATTAGAAATAGATCGAATTTGATCATATTCTAACGGGATAAGTTGATCACCTGATAATGCATATAATCCATATTTCGCTCCATCATAGACCAGGTAAAAATTATCCGAAATTAATTTTACACTCGTAAAGATCGTAGGAATAATCCATTTTGCTTTTTCATTAATTACACCTTGTAAACCTTTAACATCAACAATAGCTAAACCATAATGAAAACTCGATGCAAAATCAAATAAGGGTAAAATCGTTACGGATTTTTCTTCTAAATTCATGTATCCCCATTGCTTTCCTTTGTTAAAAGCTACTATTTTGGAAACCTCACCCAATCCTGTATATTCTGGATTTAAAATGTATTTACCAGATTTATCAATGATCGCATATTTCCCTTTAATTCTAATTTTAGCATAATTTTCATGAAATGCACAAACTTGCAAATAATTTGGAATTACATCATACATTGGTTTTATAATTTTTGCTCCAAGCTCATTTAAAAACCCTAATTTACTGTTGTAAATTACAATAGATCTTCCAAAATGTATTGGAGAAATGTTTTCATAGATAGGTTTAACAATGATTTTATTATTCAATGTTTTTATGCCGAAAAGAATACTATCTCTAAAAACTAACAACGAATCTGAATAATAAAAAACTTCTTTATGTTTTGGTTCAACAATATAATTTCCTGACGTGTCAATTATCCCCTGCTTAGAATTAATAACAACTTTTGCTCTACCTTTTGAAAACGGAAAAACATCCGTAAATTGCTCTGAAATAATTTTTTTACCGTGTATATCATAATAAGCATATAACGAATCTTTACTTCCATAAATCAAGCCTTCTGAATATTGACCTAAATCGATAAATTCAAGTGGTAGAATGAATTTACCTGAACGATTAATAACTCCAGACTTTCCTCCAACTTCAACAACAGCTCGACCAGAAATAAAATCCGCAGCAAAATCAAATTGAAATGGAATTACAACATTATTTAATTTATCGACATACCCATACAGCCCATTTTTCATTGCTAAAGCTAGTCCTTCACTAAATAAATTTAATGATTCATATTGCGGAGAATAAATTTCAATTCCTTTATGATTCATAAAACCATATAAACTACCACGTTTGAAAGGAAATAAAAACAATTTTATTAAATCCATGTCCCGACGTAATTCATCTTTAAATGGATAGTCTGGAAATTCTTTTTTAAACTTCTTTATTCGTTCATCCGTATATTCATACATGTAAAGTTTATATAATTTTTTCCAAGCAGTATGTATATTATAGTAGGATGGAAAACGCGCTATATAATTCGAATATGCATCTACACTATTTTCTCTTGTTTCAATTTCAAAAACTTTATCCTGTGCTTCTATTATGTATTTACTAGAAGGATTATTATGTATGAAATTCACATAATCCGTTGTTCTACCTGAATTTGTTTGTTCAGCAAAATACGTTAATTCGAAGCGATCTTGTATTGTTTGTAAAAACTCAAAATGCGGAATGTTCTTAATTATAGAATCATAATAGAAACTCTTGTTAATCCATAATGCTTTAGCTAAAAGAATAGAATCTCGTTTATGGATAGCGTCATTATTTTTAGAATACCAAGGGAATTTATTTGTGAATACCTCATAACCCAATTGCGTATTTTCATTTTGAACTTGCTCATAATAAACAGTAACAATTTTTGTTCTTAATGCTAATATAGATTCATAAATAACTCCGTATTTAGAAAATTTCAACGAATCTTTCGAAGACTGATTAAAAAAATTTTGTTCCGCTAAAACAACATATCTGTATGCCGAATCTATGTTGTGAAATGGATTGTCATTTCGATAATATATGATTGCTAATCCATAAGACGCAGGAACCACATGCTTTTTCACCTCTTGTTCAAAACATTTTTTCGCATCAAAATAATTTAACACTTTTAAGCTTGAAAATGCTCGATCTATTTTACCTGCGAACGTAATTGCAGATAAAAACAATAGTAAAATAGATGTTGAAATTTTAGTTTGCATAGAATGAAAAAAGTATATTCTAATAAAGAACATACTTGTAATTTTTGGATACAATAATACAAAAAAAAAGCCCTCAATGAGGGCTTTTTTATTAACAATATTAATAGATTATTTGGTATGTCTTCCGTATCTTGATTTGAATTTATCAATACGACCAGCCGTATCCACAAATTTAACAACGCCTGTAAAGAATGGATGTGATTTGTGGGAGATATCTAGTTTTACTAATGGGTATTCATTACCATCTTCCCATTTAACTTTCTCGTTAGAAGAAGCAGAGGAGTGACATAAAAATGCATATTCATTTGTCATATCTTTAAATACTACCAATCTATAATCTTCTGGGTGAATTCCTGCTTTCATATATTATTTTATTTAATTCTATTCATATTTGGAGTGCAAACTTACAAAAAAATAAATGAACTCCAATATTTAAATTAATTATTTTTTAGCTTTTTTATTTAAGTCAATCAATAATGGGGTAGCAATACATATAGAAGAGTATGTTCCAATAACTACTCCAATCAACATTGCAAACAAGAATCCTTTAATTGCAGGTCCACCAAAAATAAACATGATTAAGATTACTAAGAATAAAATCATTGATGTATTGAATGTTCTACTTAAGGTAGTATTTAATGATTTATTGATTATGTCTTCTCTGTTTTCACCTTCTTTTTTCGCTCTTAAATTCTCACGAATACGGTCAAATACAATTACCGTGTCATTCATAGAGTAACTCATTACTGTTAAAATTGCTGCAATAAATGCTTGATTCACATCTAAACTAAATGGTAAATAACCATGTAATAAAGAGAAAATAGATACTACAAAAAATGCATCATGTGCAAGACCAATTATTGCACCTAATGAATACTGCCAATTTTCGAAACGTAAACGTATATAAGCGAAAATTACAATTAATGAAATCAAGATAGCAATAGCAGAAGAAGTCCATAATTCATTGGAAATTGATGCGGATACACTTCGCTGCTCTTTAATTTCAAATTTACCAAGCTTTTCCTTGCAAGCGTTTAAACCTTCTACTAATTTACTTGTTACCTCTTTATTTGCGTTATCATTGGTTAATTTGTAATTAGTGTTAATCTCTACATAATACTCACTTGATTTAGTTTTTAAGTCAATCGATGATACTTCTCCATTCTCCACAAAAACTTTCTCAAGATTTTTTCGGATTAATTCGATATCAGCGCGCTGCTCAAACTTCACAGAATATGTTCTACCTCCTGTAAACTCAACACTTTGTTTTAAACCTCTACTAAATAAAGAGAATACACCTAATAGAGTAACTGTTATGGAAAATATGTAATAGTATTTTCTTTTACCAACCCAATCAATATTGAAGTTTTGAAATGCATTTTTCAAGAAATTTGTACTGAAAGAAATAGATTTTCCTTTTTCTAACATATAAGTAATAACCAATCTTGAAATAACGATTGCCGTAAATAATGAAGTGAAAATACCAATAATTAATGTTGTTGCAAAAGACTCCATTTCTCCTTTACCGAAAACTTTCAAAATGATACCAACTAATAAGTGAGTTACGTTAGCATCAATAATGGATGGCAATGCTTTTTTGAAACCGATGTTAATAGCTTCTGTATTACCTACACCAGCCTTTATTTCTTCTCGTATACGTTCAAATATCAAGATATTTGCATCGACGGCAGTTCCTATTGTTAAAACGATACCCGCAATACCAGCTAAGGTTAAAACAGCACCAAAAGAAGCAAGGCACCCCAAGATAAACACAACGTTTACTGCTAATGCAATATTTGCAACCATTCCACCTTTACCGTAGTACATCCACATGTAGATTAATACAGCTAAAAATGCAAAAGCAAAAGAAATTAAACCTGCTTGCGAATTCTCAGATCCAATAGATGGACCAACTTTCGTTAATTCTTTAATCACACAAGGAGTTGGTAATGCACCACCATTTAACAAGCCAGCTAAATCCTCTGCATCTTGAATAGAAAAACTACCCGAAATTTGTGTATTTCCTTGTGTAATAGCTTCATTTACTCTTGGTGCAGAATACACTACTGAGTCCATTGTAATTGCAACACAACGACCAACATTATTTTGTGTCATTTGCGCCCATTTCTCTCCACCTTCAACTGTCATTTTTAAGTCAACAGTAACTGCACCAGAGGCTTGGTCTAATCCTTTATTAGCATTACTTACATCTTTACCTCCTACGAGTGCTTTACCACCTTCTGGAATTTTAACTGCATGTAAAACGTATTTTTCTTCTTTCGTGTTACCGTATTTTTCAGGCTTAGAAGACCACATAAACGCCATATCGATTGGGAAAACAGCTTTAATGTCGTTTCTACGTAAAATTTTATCTACTTTTTCCTTATCCTCTACCTTACAAGTTCCTATTACCGGACCATCACCCCCATTTAAATAAGTTTCTAAACTGTTTTCTTTCGAACCAAAAGTTAAGGGTTTAGCAGTTGTTTTCTTAACCGAATCTTTTTTAGCTAGTGCTGTAGAATCTTGAAGAGTCGAATCTACCGCTTCAACAACTAACTCTTGTTGTGTTGAAAGAATATTTGCTTGGGATAAGAAAGGTTGAATTTGATTTTTTTCATACGTTTCGTAAAACTGTAAGTTCGCCGTAGATTGAAGTTTCTTAGCTACTGTAGTTTCATCTTGTACCCCAGGAAGTTCAATATAAATACGATTTGTTCTAGAATCTTTAGTAATATTAGGTTGAGCTACACCGAATTGATTAATTCGTTTTGTCATTATCTGCTCGACACCATCAATAGAAGAAGTGATTTTGTTTTTCAAATAAGAAATAACATCTGAATTCGAAGTGTTTTTGTTTAATTCTTCAATTTCAGTAATCGCCAATTCACGAACTATCAAAGCTTCGCTTCCATTAAATTTTTTAAATTCTGAAGCAAATAAAGAGATGAAGTCACCACCTTTCGATAAGTGAATACGAAGTGCTGAATCATACGGTTTTTTAAATCTTAAATCACGTGGGTTACGCGCTAAGCTTTTTACTAACTCCGGAACAGAAACTTCTAAAGTAACACTCATCCCTCCTACTAAGTCAAGTCCGAACGCCAAAGATTTATTTTTCACCTCTTGGAAATTAGAACCTAGCACAGGATAAACTTTATCATCTGCTTTTTCTTTAAGAATAAGGTTGATGTATGCAGCTTTTGCTAATTCATAACTTTCAGGATTTGAAAAATTAATTGTTGTACCATTTGGCAAAACTGCTTCACCATTATTCTTTTTAGCTTCATTCTCTAATTCTGAAACTCGAATTACAGCTTCTTTTTCTGCTTTTTCCTCCACAGAACTGGAAACCCAAGTAAATGATAATTGATAAACACAAACGGCAGACAAAACGATTGTCAAAAACCAAAAAAATCCTTTGTTACGCATATTCGTAAATTCGTTATAAATAAATATTTGGGGCAAATATAGAATTTACATTTATCAATGTCAATGAATGTTTAAAAAAAGGTTGCGGATAATTCTAGTATAAACTATTCCTCCCCAAATTTAATCATGGTATAGAACCACTCTTCCCCTTTTTTTACTTGTAGTGTATCAAAATTTTTAATACGTAAATTTTTAAAATATTTTGAAATTAGACCTACATTCTTAGCATATGTCTCTGTTTGGTATTTATAATCTACCAAGGTGAAATAGTTATTTTGTAAAACTGTAACGGTTGAGTCAAAGGAATAATCCTTTCCTTTTAAAGAGGCATGTATATTTCTGTACATGTAATTTTCATTCGATAAAGAGGAAAAGATAGAAGGATTCCAATAAACATTTTCTTTAATTGGAAATGTAAGCTTAATTAATCGTTGATTTTCATCCGTTAATTCCGCATTTTTACCATTGATGATTGCAGTCCATACATCTTTTATTTCCCAAACATCTTTAATATCATTCCAAAGTAATCTAATGTATTTTGAAGCTTTTCGACCTTGATTATCTGTAACAGTATCTCCAATAATTGTTTTTAAGCGAAAAGAAGTAGTATCGTGAATATCAACTTCATCATCATGCACAATATGTATTACATCGTACTCAATAAACTTCCCTTTTTTTAAACCAAAATACCCAAAATCGGAAGTAAAATCTTCTTTAACTGGTATGTCTACATTTTTCTTACATGAAATAATTAAAATGTTTATGCAAATACAAAAAAATACTAATCTCATTTCTTTTTTTGGTTAGGACTTACCTTATCTACTTGTGATTTACGTTCGTTTTTCTTTTGTTCCACTAATTTAACTTTCGAGAGGTATTTTACGGTTGCTAAACTATCTAAACGCTCTCCCAGCTTATAATAAACTTTACCGACTACTTGCGTACCTAAACTATCATAAGCAAGACACCAGCCGTTTTTAACACCATTAAAAAAATAATCTTTTAATTCGATAGTTCCATAAGGACTATACGTGATTTCTTCCCCGTTTTTAACCCCATTCACATAATTACATTCTCTCCAAACCTTACCATTTTCAAAATAATCGATTTGTACACCATGCATTTTTCCGTTTTTATAAGCTTGCTTTTGTGTTAATTGTGGTTTTTTTGTTTCAGAATTACCTAATGGATAATACACCAATCTCTCACCAACTAATTGACCAAGCGTATAATTTTCAACAATACTTAATCTTCCCGATTTAGCATACATGTTCCACTTGCTATCTTTTTGCTGGTTTACAAATTTTCCTTCAGCTAAAATAACTTCATTATCATGAAACATAATTGTATAGGAAGTGTTGTTTGAACGATAATTAATTTCAGCTTTTTTCTTACCTGAAGGAAAATAATAAATAAAGGTTCCAACTGGTTTATCATCTTTAAATTGTCCCGTATAATCTATCGCATTTGATTGTGGAATATTTTTCACCCAATTCCCTTGTTTTCTTCCCTTATCATCGATAATATTTTGTGCATGAAAGAAATTAGTGAAAGAAATTAAAATGAGTAGTAATACATTTTTCATGATTCAAACATGGATTTTAATTCAATGAAATTTAGAATCTCTAAATCAGCATTTACGGTTATTTTTTCTTTACTTTTTAATAAAATTGTTCGCATTCCAAGATTTTTACCGAAAAGGATATCTGAATTAGTATCTCCTATCATAACTGATTTTTGAAAATCGATGGATGGGAATAATGTTTTTGCTTCTAGTCCCATAGCTGGTAACGGTTTCCTTCTGTTGTTTATTGCCTGCTTTAAATTTGTTGCAGAAAAAACACGATCAATTTTGCCTCCATGTTCTTCAATTTTTCGCGTCATATAAAAATGAATTTGATCAAGCGAGCTTTTACTCATTTCTCCTTTCCCTACTCCTTGTTGGTTTGTCACAACAAGGATTCTCCCAAAAACTTTAGTTAACCAAGGAATTATTTCTAAAAAATGAGGGGTAAATTTAAATGAATCGGTTTTTGTAATGTACCCATCAAAATTACGTTCATTAATTACTCCGTCACGGTCTAAAAAAAGCGTCCAATTTGAATCAATTTCTTGCAACCACATTTACACTTCTTTTTCAATCAAATAAACATTTCGTGTAGAAGAATTTCTCCCTACTAATTCCGCTAAAAAACCTGCTAAAAAAAATTGCACTCCAAGTATCATACATACTAAAGTCAAAAAGAATTCAGTTCTATCGACTAAATGTTTTGCTGTTGTATGCCAAAAAAGTTTGTCAAATATCATATAAAACGAAAAGGCAAAACCAATAATGAATAAAACCATTCCAATTGCACCAAATAAATGCATTGGTTTTTTACCAAAACGGCCCATAAAAACTACGGAAAGTAAATCTAAAGGACCGTTAACAAATCGATTTAATCCAAATTTTGTAACGCCATACTTTCTTGCTTGATGATCCACAATTTTTTCACCAATTTTATTAAATCCGGCAAATTTCGCTAATGGAGGAATATAACGATGCATATCTCCATAAACCTCAATACTTTTAACTACTTCGTATTTATATGCTTTAAGCCCACAATTAAAATCATGTAAATAAATACCTGTTAATTTTCTTGCTGCCCAATTATAAAGTTTTGTTGGTAATGTTTTAGAAATTGGATCATGCCTTCTTTTTTTCCAGCCTGAAACTACATCATAATCCTCTTCCGTAATCATTCTGAATAATTCTGGAATTTCATTTGGACTATCTTGTAAGTCTGCATCCATTGTTATAACTACTTTTCCATTTGCAGCTTCAAACCCCTTTTGTAAGGCTGCTGATTTTCCATAGTTTCGTTGAAATTTGATTCCTCGGACATTTGGATCAGTAGATTTTAATTGCTCTACAATCTGCCAAGATTTATCCTTACTTCCATCATCAATAAAAATTATTTCGTAGGAGAAATTAT
>JBIIKZ010000070.1:0-11259 GCA_044232905.1 Crocinitomicaceae bacterium | reverse complement strand
ATTTTGAAGAATTTAAAAATGAAAGTTCCTATTAAACTATTTCTGATCACTATTACGCTTATTTTTATAAATAATCATTCTTCTTTTTCTCAAGTTAAAAATTTCAAACATGATTTCTTACTTGAAAATGTGCAAGATAACAGTCAATTAGCTATTTCTCTTGCAAAATCAAAAGAGGTACTCGAATATCTTGATAGAAATAGCTTAATCATCAAAAAAACAACTTCAAATTGGATTTTCTTAACCATTAATGGAAAAGATTTAAAGCAATTATTAGTTTCACCTATTGCGAAATTTATTTATTCAGAAATTAGTGAACCTATTTTATTAAATGATACTTCACGTGTTCACCATCAAGTAAATGAAGTTCAGAATGGTTTAAATAAACTACAAGCAAAATTTAATGGGAATGGCATTATATTAGGTTTTGTGGATAGTGGATTAGATTTTACCCATCCAGATTTTAAAGATTCTACCGGAAAGACAAGGGTATATTCCTATTGGGATCAAACGATAAAAACCGCTACTTCAAGATCTCCTAAACCCTATAATTACGGGGAAGATTGGACCGCCACAGAAATTGACAATGGTCAATGTACGGCAGTCGACAATCTTGGGCATGGTACACATGTAGTAGGAATCGCTGCAGGTAACGGATTAGCAAATGGGAAACACAAAGGAATGGCACCTGAAGCTACAATAGTTATGGTGAAAACAAATAATACTGCAAAAAACTGGACTTTAACTGTGGCTGACGCTTGTGATTACATTTTTAAAACTGCGGATCTATTGAATAAACCATGCGTAATTAATATTAGTTATGGTGTTGCAATGGGTTCGCACGATGGAAATGATCCAGCATCTGAATTTATTGAATCCTTATTAGATGAAAAATCGGGTAGAATTTTAGTCGCAGCAGCTGGTAATAATGGGAATTCAGGGAAATATCATGTGCATGGAGATGTTACATCCGATACTTCTTTTTTCTGGGTGAAAAGCACAGCAAAAGGCATTGCAGGAAACAATTCTATCTTATTAGAAATGTGGGCCGATTCTTTAAAATTTAAAGATGTTCAATTTGCTACTGGTGCTAATTTACCAGCTGGTAATTATTCTTTGCGTGGAAAAACAAAATTTAGAACCTTTTTAGAAGCTTTAAATGCTGCGCCCAATTCTTTGCGTGATACAATTTTCAATGAATATGGAGTTAAACTCGCATACATAGATTATTATGCTGAAATAATGAATCATGAATATCACCTTCAAACAGCATATACGAGTATCGATTCTACCGATTATCTTTTTCAATTTATGACAACCGGATCCGGTAGTTTTGATGTTTGGGGTGGAAGCGCGAATAAGGTAGGAACGAAAAATTTCAATGATTTTGTAACAATTAATATTCCAAACGTTTCTGTCTACCCTCCTATCGCTCATTATATGATGGCAGACACTTTACAGACAATTTTCTCGTCCTATATTTCATCCGAAAAAGTAATGACTGTTGGTAATGTTTCGAACAAAGCGTCCTATACAACGAAAGATCAAATACTACACTTATCGGATTACAAACCCGGTGAAATTCATATTTCATCCTCGAAGGGTCCAAATAGAAAAGGGATTACTAAACCGGATATTGTTGCATCTGGAACAAAGATTTTCTCTGCAAATCCTTCCGTATTTTTAAATAACCCTATCAATATTACCACATTGGATGAAGGTGGGTATCACGCTTTAAATTCCGGTACTTCGATGGCATCTCCGCTCGTTGCAGGTATAGCTGCTTTGTATCTAGAAAAATGTTCCAAATCAAATTACCAAGATTTCAAAAATGATGTAACATTATCCGCTAAAACGAATTTAGTACAAGGGAAAATTCCTAATAATGCCTATGGTTATGGAGAGATCAATGCATTAACTCTCTTATTAACTACAAACCCTATAATTAGTGTTTTAGGGGATACAGTTCTTCCATGTTCGGATTCAACAATATTGACCATCTCTTCCAACAAAGGACTTAATTCAATTACTTGGGAAGATTTTGATACGAAAACATTCAAAACCTTCAAATTACCAGGTAAGTATCCATTTCAAATTACAGATATTAAAAATTGTAGTTTTAGGGATACAATCACCATTTTTCCTAGGATACCTTTTAATCCTTCAATTTCATTTTTAGATAGTTCAAAATTTTCTTGCACAAAAAAGAATATACAAGTAATTGCACAAGGAGGGAAAACCTATCAATGGTCAGGAGGAATTAACCAACAAAATGATACAGTTACTTTTCAATTTCCAGGTAAATATCACTTAACTATTACGGATTCTTATGGGTGTGTGAAAAGGGATAGTATCGATATCTTGACGGATACTATTTCACCTATAATAACCTTTCAGAAAACGGATGGTTTTACAATTAATTGTACTCAAAAATCGGTACAATTAAAAGTAAATGGAGCAAACAAGTATAATTGGGGGGGGCAAGCATTATTAAATACATCAGATTCTGCAACTTATTCAAAAGAAGGTGTTTATCGTGTTATTGGTGAAGGGGTCAACGGCTGTACTTCTACAAAATCATTTGAAATTTTTAAAGATACAACACTCCCAATTGTCAGTAAAACATTTTCTGTACCAGCTTTAATTACGTGTAAAAACAAGACTGTTTCAATAACGTTATCTGGAGCAACTAAATATCAATGGGATGGCGGCAGTTCGGTAACTAACTTTTTAAATTCTTTCTTAAAACCTGGAGTCTATCATTTTAATGCTAATAATGCCAACGGTTGTATCGTTAAAGATAGTGTTGAAATACTCTCAGATACAGTTCCAAATAAATCTTTATTATTGATAAAAGGATTAAACAAGCTTAACTGCGTTAATAAAAGAGTGAGAATTCAAGCAAATGGTGGAAATATATACACCTGGAGTGGAGGTACTTCCCTACTCACAGATACAAATTCATTTATTATTGGTGGAAATTATACCGTTTTAATTGAAGATTCCAAAGGATGTAAATCGCAAAAAAACATCTATATCGAAGAAGATTACAAGTCGCCTACTATTTCCATCAATTATCTTACTAGTCCATTTATAACCTGTGATAACGAACCGGTTAAAGTGAAAACAGTTGGTGCTGTTAGTTATACCTGGAATGGCGGTAAATATTTAAATAAAGATTCTAATACATAGTGTTGTAGGGAATTATAGCGTTACAGCTGTAGGTCAAAACGGATGTATTACACAGGATACCATTACCATAGAACAACATTTTTACCCGACAACTCCAACTATTACGCAAGTGGACAGTTTGTTAATTGCATCAACCTCTCCAAATTACCAATGGTATGCTGAAGGAAATTTACTAAAGAATGAAACAAATCAAACGATCGTCTTTCAAGGTGGAAAAACATATTTTGTGAGTGTAGAATCCAATGGTTGTATATCCTCCAGTAAATTCTATTCAACGCAGGTTTCTTCTTTAGAAAATCATGCAATACTACCGATACATGTTTATCCAAATCCAACAAGTACAGGAAGATTTAGTTTAGATGGTTTACAAGTAGATGATCAATTATATATTTCTGATTTACTGGGTAATAACATTAGTGTTAATAAAGTTGGTCTACGTGAATTTGCACTTGAAAATGTTGCAAATGGTGTTTATCTGCTAACAATTGCGCGTAATTCTGAGCGTATGTTAGTAAAAATCATTAAAAATTAATTTCAGAATTCAATAATTACTTATTTTTGAAAAAAACTATTAAAAAAAATACGATGAATTTAACAGGTATAATGGCAATTTCAGGCAAACCAGGATTATTTAAGGTTGTTGCTCAAGGTAAAAGTAATTTAATTGTTGAGTCATTAGAGGATGGAAAAAAAATTCCTGCACACTCAAAAGATCGTATTTCTGGCTTAGAAGATATTAGCGTATATACCTATGATGAAGATGCGGTTTTATCGAATGTTTTAGAAGCTATTTACAAAAAAGAAAATGGCGGATTAGCGCCTTCCCATAAAGATGATAAAAACATATTATTAGCTTATTTCTTGGAAATTTTACCGAATTATGACCAAGAGCGTGTTTATTTTTCCGATATAAAAAAAATATTCCATTGGTATAATTTATTACATAAATCTGGAAATTTAGTCATCGATGAACCAGTAATTGAGGAACCCGTAACAGAAAAACCTGCAAAAAAAGTAGCAACTAAAAAAGTAGAAGCAACGGAATCATCGGAAGAAGCTCCTAAAAAAACTAGAGCACCAAGAAAAAAAGCGGAAAAAACAGTTGAGTAAATCGATCACTAAAGAGTAACTGAACGTTACGTACATGTATGCGATTCGAACATCCAAATTTTTTATTTGCTTTCATTTTATTAGTAATACCAATTCTAATACATTTATTTAGTTTTCGTCGCTATAAAACTTTCTACTTTTCCAGCATATACTTCTTAAAGAATATAGAAGAGGAGACTAAAAATGTTCGAAAATTAAAGCATTTATTGGTTTTAATTTCCCGATTACTTGCATTTACTGCACTGATTTTTACTTTTGCTCAACCTTATATCCCAATCAAAGGTTCTGCAAAACATACGAATTCTGTATTAGCAATCTATATTGACAATTCGTTTTCGATGTCCAGTATCGGAGCAAGTGGCAGCTTGCTGTCTGAATCTAAAGAACAAGCTAAAAAGATTATTGAAAATGCATCGGACAATGTACGTGTATTATTAGTCACAAATGGATTAACTGGAATTGAACAACAATTATGCGTAAAATCGGAAGCTTTTAATCGTCTAGATAAAATACAAATTTCTCCTTTATCGCATCCATTATCGGAAGTCATTCAATGGATGGAAGAAAGTGTGAATGAAAACACCCCTAATTCTTACGCCAAGCAGTTTGTTGTTTTGACTGACTTTCAGAAAAATCAAAGCGATTTAAAAAATATTCACTTAGACAAATCGATTTATTTTTATCCAATACAACTTATTCCGGAACAAAAAAACAATGTATCGATTGATTCTATTTGGTTTAATAATCCAAACTTCAAAACCAAAATTAACAATGAATTAAACATACAGTTAACCAATCATGGCGATGAAATAGTTTCGAATTTAGAGTTACAACTCGCGGTAAATGAAACTAAAAGAACGGTGTTTGTATCTATTCCAAAACATAGTAAAAAGGAGATTGTGTTAAACTATTCGGATTTAACCATTGGTGAAAAAATAGGACATGTTCATATCACAGATAAAAATGTACATTTTGATGATGATTTTTATTTTTCATACCACGTTGCTTCAAATGCAAATATATTATTGGTACAAGGTGAAGATGCAGATTCAAAAATAGCAAAAACCTATAAATTAGATAGTTATTATCGAGTTAATGAATTAAGTAGTACTTCCTTCTTACCTGCTTCTACTCTTGACAAACAATTGATTCTATTAAATGGCGTAAATGTTCTAAACGATGGAATCAATGACGCTATTTATAAATTTACCCAAAGTGGTGGATCTGTTTTATTGTTTCCTGGCACAAAAATTCACAAGCAATCGTGGAATAATTTATTACAAAAATTAAATCTTCCGCAAATTTCTGAAGTTTCTGCTACGAATTCAAGCTTAAGTTCTATCAGCTATTCGGATCCATTTTTTCAAGGAATTTTTGATAAAAACCCCAAGAATATCAACCTGCCAATCCTTCAAAAAATATATCAGACACGCTCTAATGTCTCAAGTATACCCTTGTTATCACTAAAAAACAATCTACCTTTACTCGTAAGAAACAATAATAATTATTTATTCACAAGTGCATTAGATTCAACGTTTAGTACTTTTACTTCGAATGCTTTATTTCCATCTTGTTTATTGCGAACTGCAGAATTGAGTCAACAAAAATCGGAGCTATATTTAACCATTGGAAGTAATAATCGTTTTCCATGGTATGGACCGGCTGCTTCCGATAATTTATTTCATATTGAAGGGGAGGGAATTGATTTTATACCTATTGTTGAAAAGATAGATCAATTAACATATATTTCACTTTTAAATCCATCTTTGAGTCAAGTATTACGCCAGGGAATTTATCAGTTAACGCATGGGGAACTATCCAAAGCATTACCATTAAATTATTCCCGGGTAGAATCGAACATAGCAACATTTACCGAGGATGAAATTATAAGCTATTTAAATACTGAAAAATACCCAAGATTATATTTTAAAAGGTTAGAGCTTGGCGATCAAAATTTGAACATCCATTTAGAAAAACCGGTAGAATATTGGAGGATTTTCTTACTTTTGTCCCTGTTTTTCTTATTACTAGAAATGGTACTATTGAAATTTTTACGTTAACTACAAGTTTATGAGATTCCTGATAAAACAAGCACAAATTATCGATGAAAGTTCTACGTATAATCAACAAGTAAAAGATATTTATGTAGAAGATGGCGTAATTGTAGAAATAGCGGATTTCATTAAAAAGGAAGATATAGTTACCCTCGAATTTAATGGATTAAAAGTTTCTCAAAGTTGGGTAGATGCAAAAGCACATTTTTGCGATCCAGGTGAAGAGCATAAGGAAACAATCGAATCCGGTTTACAAGCTGCTGCTGCAGGAGGGTTTGCATATGTTGGTTTATTACCTTCAACACAGCCTGTTATAGATGGAAAAACGCAAATTGAATATGCATTACGTAAGGCTGAGCAACAGGTTGCAACATTAATTCCGTTTGGTACGATTACAGAAAAAATGTTAGGTGAAAATTTAGCGGAAATGTTCGATATGTCTCAATCAGGAACGCGTTTCTTTACCGATGATACAAATCATTTATCTACCGGAATTTTATATCGTGCGTTACTTTATTCTAAAACATTTGGAGGAAAAATAATCGCTTTTTCAAGAGACCATTCGTTAGCAAAGGGAGGACAAGTAAATGAAGGAGAAGCATCTACTAAAACCGGTTTGAAATCAGAAGCTAGTATAGCAGAAGTAATTGACTTAGAGCGAAACATTCGACTTCTTGAATACACAGAAGGAAATTTACATGTTACTGGTATTTCCTGCGAAGAATCTGTAGCTGTAATACGTGCGGCAAAAAGAAAAGGCTTAAATCTAACAGCTGACGTGCATATTGAACAATTATTGTTTAATGAAACTGCAGTGTTAAATTTTGATGTAGATTACAAACTTAAGCCTGTCTTACGAAAAGAGTCGGATCGTTTAGCATTAGTTGAAGCAGTAAAAGATGGGACGATTGATGTCGTAGTTTCCAATCATAGACCGTATGATTTAGAAGAAAAGGATGTTGAATTTGATCATGCTTCTTTCGGAAATATAACACTTCAGACCGCTTTTTGTGCTTTACTTTCTAAAAATGAATTTACAGTAGAAGAAATAATTACTATTTTCTCCAAGCGTAATAGATCCTTTTTACAAATTAACCCTGCCCCGATCGAAGTTGGCTCTATTGCTGATATAACCTTTTTTACTACCGAAGATTCGACACTTTTTTCCAAAGAAGAAATAATTTCTGCAACCTACAATACCCCTTTTTTAAATCAAACTTTAACTGGTAAAGTTTTTGGTATTTTACACAATGGGCAATTAGCTATAAAAGACTAAAATGTTACCGAAGAAATCTTTTTTCCAACGTTTCTTGAAAGAAAAAAAAATGGTTGGGGCAATTAGCCCTAGTTCCTCTTTTCTAACGAATAAAATGTTAGAAAACATAGATTTTCATTCTGCAAAAGTCTTTATTGAAATTGGTCCAGGGACAGGGGTATTCACCAAAAAAATGTTGTCGAGAATGAATCCCGAAAGTCTTTTTTTAGTTTTCGAATTAAACACTGAGTTTCACCAAGAACTTCAAACTAATATTGTAGATGAAAGAGTAGTTTTAATTAACGATAGTGCGGAAAAATTGGAAGATTATTTAGTCCAATATAACATACCTAAAGTCGATGTAATTATTTCTTCACTTCCACTTTCTAATTTCTACCAACGATTTACCTTGAAGATACTTAGGACTTTCAAGGATTGCTTAAATGAAACTGGAAAATTTATTCAATTTCAATATTCTCTCAAACAAAAAAAAGAATTGAATCATGTTTTTTCCAAGGTAAATATTTCATTCACACTTTTGAATATTCCACCTGCTTTTGTCTATACATGTAATAAGTAATACTTTTTGTATTTCTTTTAATCGCTTTTCACTTACACTTCAAAATTTGATTCTATCAAAAAAATAGTGTAGATTTGTTTATCACTTAAAGGTTATTGTTTTCTAGATTTTTATGGCAAATAAATTACAATTAGCATTTGAAATTTCTTCATTTTCATTCACCATTTCAGAAATTCGTAACAACGAAGTTTTAATTATAAATTACACTGTTTTTTCTGGCAATACAGAACGTGAAATGAAGCAAGATATTCAATTAGCATTATCTGTAATTCCGAGCACTGAAAAATACGAAGAATACACTTTATCTTGGGTATCTAGACAATGTACAATCGTTCCAACACCAATTTTTAAGGCATCTTCTATCTCTGTTATTTACGCTACTTGTTTTTCAAAAGAGGCGATTACCAATGATTTAGATTATAACGTTATTTCTGAAGGAAATTGTGTGAATATTTTTGAAATTCCATTATGGTTAAAATCCTTTTTTGTGATTCGCTATCCTCGAATTATCATTCAACATTCCATGAGTCATCTTTTACGAAGCGTTTTAGAAAAAGGAAATGGAACTGAAGTGCATTTAAGCATTTACGCTAACTATTTTCATTTAGTTTTAGTGAAATCTAATGTTTTACTTTTGGCAAATACCTATGATTTTTCCAACGAAGATGATTTATTGTATTACACTACTTTTTGTATCCAACAAAATGAACTTTCCCTAGAAAAAGGAAAATTATTCCTACATATTTCTGAAGAATCCAATAAAGAATTAGTCAATTTATTTTATACCAAATGGAATACCATTGCAAACTTCAAAAGTTACACCATTGAAACTATTTCCTACTCACTCCTAAAACAACAATTAACTTGCGTATAATCAGAGGTATATTAAAATCAAGAAGATTTAGCATTCCGAAAAATTTTCCATCCAGACCAACGACAGATTTTGCAAAAGAGGGATTATTTAACATTCTAGAAAACACATTTTCCTTACAAAATTTAGATATTTTAGATTTATGTGCAGGAACGGGGAATATCACGTATGAATTTGCATCGCGGGAAGCTGGTAAAATATTAGCAGTGGATACAAATTACAATTGCTGTAAGTTTATCCAAAAAATGGTATCCGATAACAATTTAGAAGAAACAGTCTCTGTACTTAAATCGGATATTCGTGATTTTGTGCGTAAAACAGAGCGAAAATTTGATTTGATATTTTTAGACCCGCCATACGAATCTACTTTTTACGAAGAAGTAATCCAAAATATTTACGAACGTTCTCTTTTACAGGAAGATGGATTATTAGTTGTGGAACACAGTAAACGAAAAGATTTATCTCATCTTCCAAATTTTGAAAAAGTGAAGGATTATGGTGGAGTATGTTTTTCATTTTTCTCCGAAAAATGAAAAACAATTACGAGGGACGAGTTACGAGTGACCTAAGATGATTTACGAGTAAAGGGAATAGTTGGGTTATATAATAAAAAGAGAATATGACAAATAATGATGTGATGAAAAAACTACGAGTTGCCTTGCAATTACGTAATGATGAGATAATTGAAATCATGAAATTGGTCGATTTTAAAGTAACCGAGAGTGAATTAGGTGCTATATTTAGAAAAGAAGACCATCCGAAATATAAAAATTGTGGGGATCAGTTTCTACGTAATTTTTTAAATGGGTTGATTATCCATAAAAGAGGTCCAATTGGTAAATATGATGGGGAACGCGAGAAGGAACAGTTTTAAAAACGTTTTTTAGTTATTCTAAAAAGAAAACAATTGTACTTACAACTCTACATTTTTGTAAAAATGGCTCTTCTGGTTTGGAACTACTTTCAGTACCTTCTTCCCCATAATAATATTCCCCAGCGATAGTTATTTGTCCTTGGGATGCTGTTTTTATTTTCTCAAGTTTTGCTTGCGAATCGTTTGCAAATTGTTCCCCAGCAACACGCGCGTTTTTGGTACTTGCGGCAATCAGTCTTGGTTTAATCGTATTCAATTCAGGGAAATAGTAATTCGTTGTCATTGTAGCTGTTAAATCCCTACTTACAAGATCCAAATTAATCTTAGCAGATTTATCTTCTGTACTTTTAACATCCTTGGAAGACACAGTTAATTTTTGTGTAATGGTATATCGGTCAATTTTCACTTCTACTTCTTGCCCATTTTGCCATTGCGTCTCGTAGTATTTTTGTTTATCCGAAATATCGATGTTATTCACTTGTATATCTTCCTTTTTAAATCCTTGGTTTTTTAAATAATTTTCAATTGCAATTTTCTTATTTTTTGTTAATTGGATTAATTCTTTTAAATCATCCCCAGCATATGAAAAACTAATATCTATAGTTGCTGTAGTTGCTGTCATGTCTAACTCAGCTAACCCCTTCACTGTTACAACACGATCTTTATCGCTAAATGTTTTAAGTCCTCTAAAAATAAAAAATCCAAGTAAAAATAGACCTAGAAGTAAAGAAGAACCTAGAATGATGTGTTTGAATGGTGAATTGTTTTCCATGATATTTTTATTTTTTTGTGTTTTAAATACTAGATTATAAATGTAATAGAATGAAATCAGTTAGAGCTCAATAGTTTAAACTATCTTCTTTTAAACTTTTTTCAATATTTCATAAACCTCCACACTTTAAATTATAGATTTAGTTGCAATTAAAAAAAAACGGAAATAAAATAAAAAACCCCTTGAAAATCAAGGGGTTTTTTCGTAGCGGGTACGAGAGTTGAACTCGTGACCTCAGGGTTATGAAAACTGAATTTTAGAATTAAATATTTAATTATCAATTATTTAAAAATTTAAAATTGTCGTTTTCTTGTCGAAAATGGTACAAAACTGTACTCCAAACTGTACTCCAAATTTAAATCCCATTCTCCATTGAATTTTTCGCTTCTCAAATATTGTTTTTATCCGGTAAATTTTCAATTAAAAAAACAGCTGTTTTATGCTAAATTTCAACTTTATTCTCATACTCTAACAATCCTTATAAACTTTAGAAATTAGGTTTAAAATTCCAATCTAATTTGTTTATTTTTTCTGTTAATAGTTTTAATGAT
>JBIIKZ010000069.1:0-11261 GCA_044232905.1 Crocinitomicaceae bacterium | reverse complement strand
AAGCCTGATTGCGCTGATGGTACTGCGGTTTTGACCGTGGGAGAGTAAGTCGACGCCACTTTTACAGAAACCCAACCCCTAAAAGGTTGGGTTTTTTTGTGCGCTATAGTTTGGTTGATTGCATATCAACTAAATCACAATCGTATTAATTTTGTATATTTAAATATGGAATTTCAACTTATTTCTGAATACTCACCAACTGGAGATCAGCCGGTAGCAATAGAACAACTTGTGAATGGTGTGTTAAGAGGAGATGATTACCAAACATTATTAGGGGTAACAGGTAGTGGTAAAACATTTACGATAGCGAATGTTATTAAAGAAGTAACTAAACCTACCCTAATTTTATCGCATAATAAAACCTTGGCAGCGCAATTGTATGGAGAATTTAAACAGTTTTTCCCTAATAATGCAGTTGAATATTTTGTATCTTACTATGATTACTACCAACCAGAGGCTTATTTACCGGTTACTGGAACCTATATTGAAAAGGATTTAGCAGTAAATGATGAGTTAGAAAAATTACGTTTGTCCGCAACTTCTGCTTTACTTTCTGGGAGAAAAGATGTGATTGTAATTTCCTCTGTATCCTGTTTATACGGAATTGGAAATCCAAATGAATTTAAGAATAGCATACAATATTTAAAAAAGGGAGAGAAATATAGTAGAAATAAATTTTTGTTGCGTTTAGTTGAAAATTTGTATTCTCGTTCACTAGAAGATTTTAAAAGAGGAACTTTTCGTGTGAAAGGAGATACGATTGATGTGTATTTAGCATATGCTGATTATGCTATTCGTTTTGATTTTTGGGGAGATGAGTTAGAAAACATATATTCTATAGATCCGTTAACATCTACAAAAATTGAATCTTTAAACGAAATTAATTTATATCCAGCAAATATCTTTGTGTCTAGTCCAGAAACGATTCATCGTGCGATTGACCAAATTCAGTTAGATATGGTGACTCAGGTTGAAGGCTTTAAGAAAGAAGATAAAATTGAGGAATCTAAAAGACTGGAAGAACGAGTTTCGTATGATTTAGAAATGATTCGTGAACTAGGTTATTGTTCTGGTATTGAAAATTATTCGCGTTATTTTGATCAACGAGAACCTGGAACGAGACCATTCTGTTTATTGGATTATTTTCCAGAAGACTATTTAATGGTTATTGATGAAAGTCATGTGACAATACCGCAAATTAAAGCAATGTATGGTGGAGATCGTGCGCGTAAGATTAATTTAGTGGATTATGGTTTTCGTTTACAGGCAGCAATGGATAATCGTCCTTTAAAGTTTGAGGAATTTGATGGCTTGGTAAATCAAACTATTTTTGTTTCAGCAACACCTGCTGACTATGAATTAGCAAAATCGGATGGAGTTGTTGTAGAACAGTTAATTAGACCTACAGGTTTATTAGATCCAATTATAGATGTGCGTCCAAGTATCAATCAAATTGATGATTTAATTGAAGAAATTCAAAAACGTATAACTGTATCTGAGAGAACATTGGTTACAACGTTAACTAAACGTATGGCGGAAGAATTACAAAAATATTTAGATAAAGTAGGGATTGCCTGTCGCTATATTCATAGTGATATCGATACGATTGAACGCGTAGAAATTTTGCGTCAATTACGACTAGGTGTTTTTGATGTTTTAATTGGAGTAAATTTATTACGGGAAGGTCTTGATTTACCGGAGGTTTCATTAGTAGCTATTTTGGATGCGGATAAGGAAGGTTTTTTAAGAGATCAACGTTCTTTGGTTCAGACTGTTGGTAGAGCAGCAAGAAATGTTAATGGCTTGGTGATTATGTATGCAGATAAAATAACCAAATCTATGGAAATAACAATCGAAGAGACAGCCCGAAGAAGAACCATGCAAATAGAGTATAATGAGGAACACGGACAGGTTCCTACCGCTTTAAATAAAAGTAAAGAAAGTATCCTTGAGTCTACAACGGTTGCTACAACGGATGAACAGCTACATGCTGCATACTATAAAGATAAGCACGACACATTATTAGCTGCTGAACCAATTTTAGAATATCAAACGAAAGCACAATTGGAAGAAAGAATTAAGCAAATCAAATCTAAAATGCATAAAGCTGCAAAAGAGTTGGATTTTTTAGAGGCGGCACGATGGAGAGATGAATTGCAAAAATTAGAGCAATTGTAATTTAATACGCAACTTTACAATATATTTATAGTATGAAATTTATCCTCTTTATAGTATCCTTATTTTTTACTATTAGTTGCAGTTTTGCACAAGCTACTAAAAACCTTAAAGTATATACAGACTATAATTTTTATTATGATCCTTCCCTTGGCGAGTATATCGAATTAAAATTTCAATTTGATGCTAATTCTTTGGTATTAGTCAAAGAAAATAGTTGGTTTATGTCTAAAGTAGAAGTTGAAGTTCAAATTATGAAAGATTCTACTAAGATTGTCCGAAAACTATATGCTGTTGAATCCCCGAAATACCAGGATAGTATTTTTATGGATTTTTTTGATGTTAAAAGATATCCCTTAAAACCCGGAAGCTACCAACTTTTAATTTCATTCAGAGATCCATATTCCAAACAAAAAGCTGTTTTTTCTACACAAGCTATCGTAGTTCCTGATTTACACACTAAAATTTATATTTCTGATATACAAGTCTGTGAAAATATTCGAGAGACTTCCGAAGTTTCTATTTTATCTAAATCTGGATATGCTTTATTTCCAAGATTAATTAATTATTTCCCTGCAGATTGTCAGTTTTTACCGACTTATTTAGAGTTGTATAACCCTTCCAAAGACAGTGTAACCCTTCGATTAAAGACATCCTTTTATAAGCAAGGAGACACGAATGAAATTGCCGATATGACTCGTTTTTCAGATGTTGTGATTCAAGATGTTACACCAATAATTCAAAAGAATATAATTTCTAATCTGTCTACAGGAAGTTATAGAATGGTGTATTCATTACTTCAAGGTAATACTATTCTTTGCACTTCTGCTTATTTTTTTGACAGAATGAATGAACCTATGGAATATATAGCTACAGACAATATTGTTTTAGATCCTATTTTCCAAAAGAGTATACCGAACGATAGTTTGACGTATTATTTAGCGAGTATTATTCCAGTTGCTAATCCGATGGAGATTCCTAGCATAAATAAGTTAGTCAAAGAAAATGATTTGGATAAAATGCGGAAATATATGCAGTCCTTTTGGGTAACCACTTCCGGACGATTAAACGCTTCCAATAGTTGGTTAAACTATAAAGAACAAGTTAAAATGGTGGAGAAAACCTATAGCACCGCTATTTTTAAAGGGTATGAATCCGATAGGGGTAGGGTGTATTTAAAATATGGACAACCGAGTGCAATCGCAGCAAGGGAAACATCACCATCCGAATATCCGTACGAAATTTGGCAATATGACAAGATCCAACAATTTTCCAACAAACGTTTTGTTTTTTATAATCCTGATTTGGTGGATAATCATTACCAATTATTACATAGCGACATGCAAGGGGAATTGAAAAATTATCGTTGGCAACAATTGTTAACCAAAAGAAATTCGCCAAATCAAAATATTGACGATCCAAATGATGGGAATAAAGAGCATTATGGAGGTGAAAGCATGGATGTTTATAATCAATATTAGTCAAGGGAATGTCTGATATAGCAATTGTGATCTTAAATTATAATGGTAAAAAGCATTTAGAAACTTTTTTACCAATTGTTATTCGGTATAGTCCTAATTGCAGAATTATTGTTGCAGATAATCAATCTATGGATGATTCACTTTCATTTCTAGGAGAGAATTATCCATCTGTGGAAATCATTCTTAATGCAGAAAATGGCGGATTTGCAAAAGGATATAATGATGCGTTACGTATAGTAAATGCTACTTACTATTTGTTATTAAATAGTGATATCGAAGTTACAGAAGGTTGGTTAGATCCATTGTTTGCAATAGTTCAAGAAGAGGATGTTGCAGGTTGTCAACCAAAAGTTTTGTCTTATTCCAATAAAACAGTATTTGAACATGCTGGTGCCGCAGGCGGTTTTTTAGATCGCAATTTTTTTCCTTTTTGTAGGGGAAGGATTTTTGATTTGACGGAAGTTGATGCAGGTCAATATGATAACGCACAAGAAATTTTCTGGGCAACTGGTGCTTGTATGCTAATTAAATCGGAAGTTTTTCATGCGGTTGGAGGCTTCGACGAAGATTTTTTTGCACACATGGAAGAGATTGATATGTGCTGGCGTATTAAAAAAATGGGATATAAATTTAAGGTTGCTCCTAGTTCTGTGGTGTACCATGTAGGAGGCGGAACTTTAGCCTATAATTCTCCAACTAAAACCTATTTAAACTTTAGAAATAGTTTATTTATGATTACTAAAAATTACTCAGGTATTTTGGGAATCAAAATTTTCTATCGCTTACTATTAGATGGTATTGCTGGAATGTTGTTTCTTTTAAAAGGTTCGCCTTTACATACAGTTGCTGTATTAAAAGCACATCGTGATTATTATCGAAAATTACCGCTTATGCTTGAAAAACGAAAAAAAATAAAGCGTTTACATTTTCCTAAACAGGATTTAGTAGGTATGTATGTAGGGAGTATTTTGTGGGCACGCTATTTTAAAGGGATTTTGAAATATTCGGAGTTGAATTTTAGATTGTTTAAGCGATAGGATTAGATTGTTCTTTTCTTTTTAAATACAACTTGAGTTTGATTAAAAAATATTTAGTAAAGTCAGATGTTTATTAAGTTAATTCGATTTCCCTACTTGCTGGCGCTGAGCTTGTCGAAGTGAGGAGGGATTAAAGGGAGGTGACATGAATGTATTGTTGTTTTATTATAATTACCACCTTTTTTTCATTACCAAAAAAAGGTGGAGCCAAAAAAGTCTAGACCTTCATGAAGATTCTTTGAAAATTACGATTCATTCCACTGTCTGCACCCAAACTCACAAACGCCTTTAACTAATTTTCAAAATGAAAATTAGAAGGCTGAGTTCAAACAAGGGTTAGACTGCGTTACATTACTCTATTTTCTACATAATCTTCATTAATGGTCGAATTATAATTTTCAAATAAATATAATAAATTTACTCTTTGCGTTTATTTACAATCCAATCCTCCATTTTTTTTCCTTGCTTAAAAGTCCCTCTCGACTCAATTACTTCCTCATTTAAATAAAAGATATACAACCATAACCCTTCTTGCTTGTCATTTAGATAGTTGCCCTTACCTTCTAATCTTCCATCTAAATAGTAATCTACAAATTCTCCTTGTAATTTTCCTTCCATATAATTCATACTTGCGGAAAGAATACCAGATTCAAAATAATTTTCCCAATATCCACTTTTTAGGTCATTGATAAAACTTCCTTTTTCTTTTAAATTTCCATTGGGGTAGTAAAACAACCATTCTCCTTCTTTTTTCCAACGATTAAACCTTCCTTTCTCAGCAATTTGTCCATTTTCGTAGAATTTCATCCAATTTCCAGTTTCGTCGTCATTTACGTAGGATTCTGTTTTTTCTATTTGTCCATTACGGTAGTAAAATTTTCGTTCTCCCTCTTTTTTACCAAGTGAAAAATGGATGGTCATTTCTGTTTCACCGGTAGGGTAGAAGTAGGTCCAAGTACTATCTTCTAAGTCATTTTTATAGATCCCTTTCTCTTTTATTGTTCCATCGTTGTAATAAGAAATCCAAGTACCATTTTTTAAATTACGATTGAAATTTCCGATTTTTTCTAGTTGATTGTTTTCGTAACGATAGGTCCATTCACCTGTTTTTTTTCCGTTTTCATAATTCCCAAAACTTTTAATTTTACCATTTACATAAAATAAACTGTATTCCTCCACTAATTCTCCATGGTTGTATTTACATTTTTCTTGTATTGTAGCATCTTCAAAATAGGTAAAAACTTCTCCATGTAACACTCCTACTAGGTACTGTTTTTTTGACTTTAGATTTCCATTGCCATAATATTCTTGGTATTCGCCATCATATGTATCATTTAGGTAATTTTTTCTCTCTTTTAGTTGGGAAGTAATGTAATAGAAAAGCCATTCTCCTTGTTTTTGTCCATTAGCCATTTTACCTTTTTCTTTTATAGCTCCATTTTCATAATAATTTACTATCTCACCTTCAAACGACATCACTTGAGATAAGCCATTGAAAGATAGTAGTATAATTAAAAGGCATAGCGATAATTTCATGATATGTTCACATTTATTTCAAATGTACATACTTTTTTCTTGCTTTTTACTTGTCAATTAACAAACTATTACTAATTTTACTCCGGAGAATTGGCAGAGTGGTCGATTGCGGCAGTCTTGAAAACTGTTGTACCGAAAGGTACCGTAGGTTCGAATCCTACATTCTCCGCTAAAAAAGCCTTGCAAATCGTGAGGCTTTTTTTATTTAAAGTGGTTATTATGAAAAAACTTTCCATTCTTATCCCAGCGTATAATGAAGCGAATACGATTCATTTAATTTTGGACAAGGTTAAATCTGTAGTATTAATTGGTGGTATTGAAAAGGAAATCATCCTTGTGAATGATTGTTCTACTGATACTACGGAAGATGCTGTGCAAACCTATATGCAAGCGAATCCACAATTTTCTATTTCCTATTATAAACATGCCTATAATCAAGGAAAGGGCGCTGCGATACATACTGCGATTCAAAAAGCTACTGGAGATATGTGTATTGTGCAGGATGCAGATTTAGAATATGACCCAAAAGAATTTAATATTTTACTGAAACCTATGTTGGATGGTTTTGCGGATGTTGTTTATGGTTCCCGTTTTATAGGGGGAAATGCCCATCGTATCTTGTTCTTTTGGCATACGATTGGAAATAAGTTCTTGACGACTTTGTCTAATATGATGACCAATTTGAACTTAACCGATATGGAAACGTGTTACAAGTTATTTAAAACGGATATTATTCAAGGAATTAGGTTGAATGAAAAACGTTTTGGTTTTGAACCAGAGGTTACGGCAAAAATAGCAAAGATACCTAAAATTCGTATTTATGAAGTAGGTATTTCGTATTATGGTAGAACGTATGAAGAAGGAAAGAAAATAGGGTGGAGAGATGGTTTTAGAGCAATTTATTGTATACTAAAATACGGTTTTAGTAAGTGATTAATTTAAGTTTTAAGGAGCTTATATCACATAAGTTAATGATTGTTGTATGAAAATTTTCTCTGTTCTTTTGGCTTGACCCAAAAGAACCAAAAAGTCAAGCCTGTAAAAATAATTTTCTAAAACTACGGAACATTTTAGTCATTTACCCAAACTCGCAAACGCAGTTTACTTGCCCCTTACAGGATGCAAGACTGCTGAGCTCAAACAAGGGTACATTTCCTTTCATTTATCCTTGTTTTAGTAAATTTATTTTTAAGGGCGATTAGAGTTAAATTCTAGTTTATTCGACTAATATAGGTTAATTATAATCGGATATATTTTAGTATTGTTTCTTGGGTGTGATTTTCGCTTTCGATGTTTACTTTAATTAGGTAAAATGCATTTTTTAAACCAAGATCTAGTTCTTTGGAATCGATATATAATTCGATTTCTCCGGGATATAATTCTGTAAATGATTGTGAAGAAATTTTATGTCCGATTGTGTTATATATTTCCACAGTAGCTTTTGCTAGTTCTTTATTTTCAAAACTTACACGTAGTAAATCATTTCCAGGGTTTGGAAAAAGTTTTACAAGTATTTCTGAGTTAGTAGCATATGGTTGCGGACATTTTGGGTCTTTTTGTATTGTTTTTTCAATGGTACCATTCGAATTATACAATTCAAACCAATCGATTGTACCAACGCCATATTTCCCTCTAAATTTTATGTAGACATCATGAACCCCTGAAGTTGGTTCAATTGGAAAATTATTTTCCTCAAAAATATCCCATCCACTAGTACTTTCTGTGATGTATTCACCGATGATTTTCCCCATAAACCCATCCACACGCAATTGAACATTTTGCCATGCATTACTACAAGGAACAGCATATCTAATTTTACACGCATCTAATAAGGTATCACCAAAATCTACTTGTTTATATACAATCCAATCTTTGTTATCTAATTCTATTAGTTCGTCCCCAAGTATTTTAGTGCCTTTTTGTTGGTCTGCGTTTTCTGCATCTAGAAAAATTCCTTTTTCTACAAATGGATTAAATAACTCTAGGGTATTAGAAGGCTCTGAAATACCGTATGCATTTTTTGCGCGAATTTGGTATCTATATTCACCTCCAGCTTGAAAGGCGTCGTTAAATGTTAGATTTGTTGCTGCAATTCTTGCAATTATACGGTAGTCTTCCGTAGATAATTTACGTTCAATGTAAAATGAATCTACCATCTCAAATGGGTATTCCCAAGAAAATAAAGTGATTTCTGGTGTGTTGGGTACAATTTTTAAATGTACTGGTGCTTTTGGCACATAGTATTTTTCATTTGGAACTATCAAAGTTGAACCGTATTCCCAAGGTATACTTCCACTTTCGATAGCACCTAAATCAGGGAGTGAACCATTAAAATCTACTGTAAATTCCGATGTAATTCCTTTGTCAATAGGATAACTATATTTCCGTAATTGAAAATTATGATTTTGGGGATCTAGAAAGATATTATCTTCAAAATACACATAATTGGAATCCATCTCTGTACCATAAAATGCATCGTAGTTCCATTTTGCTTTTTTATTTGTATTCGTGAGGTTATTGAAGGTTTCTACATTCCTAAGTTCCGTTCCATCTGGGCCCCAAGAACCCATGGAGTAGTTATTGTTAAATAAAGTATTATTATATATTTGATGATTATTGTGCGGTTTATTAATATTAATTCCAGTACCTGCATTGTTTATTATATTATGATGGATCTTGTAATTGTATGTCCAATTATCAAGATAAATACCAGTCTGATTTTTTGTCCCTAAATTATCATGTAGGTAATTATACGCTATTTCAGTTCCTTTACCATCTGTCCAAAAAGAATAAGTAAGACCTTGGTCATTACAAAGAAGTCCACCATGATGGATATGGTTATTTGTTATTTTACTGTTTTTAAGAAATCTATGTAGTAAAATAGATCTACCACCATACGATAATTCATTAAATTGAATTTCTTGATTTTCACCAGAAATATTTAATGGCGCACAATCTATTCCTATCCAATTACAATCTGTAATTATATTATTCTTGATTTTGTGTCCATTTCCCCAGACAGTTAATCCATCTCCCCAACTATGAGCTATGTAACAATTTTCGATTGTATTATTTTCTCCTGAAATTTCGATTCCATTGCCATGCCAGGTTTCAGGTCCATCATATTTATTCCAGTCTGGTCCATTGCCATTCCATTTTTCTGGATCTTCATATCCATTTATTCCATTCGGTGAGAATTTTTCGAATCCTTGGTTATATGTGAAAAATGGTGTTGGGTAAATAAAAGAACAGGATATTAATTTACAATCTATACTATTTCTTAATGTTAGATTTGTTCCGAAAAATGTTATTCCTTGTACTATACAATTTGAAATATTACTACCATCAATTCCATAATTGATCGTTCGTATTTCAACATTTAATTCATTTGGATCTTTTGAACTCTTTAGATATAATTCGTTGTTTTCCCAATACCATTCATTTTCATCATCTTGAAATTGTCTGGATCCATAGACAAATGCCTTGCCTGTATCTAAATAGTCTAATTTGAAAGCATCATTCCAGTAGAAAGCATCGTTATCTGTAGTTATGATATTTCCATTTTGTTTTATGACTCTTCCATTTAACGATACTAGTCCTTTACCATGAATACCAAGTAGTCTAATGTTTTTAAGACTGTTCAAAGGTTTTAATCCTTGTATCATGATTTCTTTTGAAGCGGAAGCTATTGCAAAAGCACCATTTTTTAATGCATTCCCATTTTCTGGTATCGAAGGAAATGCTGCTTGAAAATAGGGTTTGCTATTTATGAAAAGCTGTATAACTGAGTCTTTTTGATCTATTTTCCAGATATCATTACTCATTTTGATCCATTCATTTTTTTGAACAGTACCATGAATTTCTACTCTTTCATTGTTATAAGCATAAATGAACGTGTTTGATTTTAATTTTACCTTTTCATGGAGGTAATATTTCCCACCTCTAATACACAATGTATCTCCTTCCATAACTTGTTTACAAGCAAATTCAAACGAAAATATCGGTTTTTGAAACGATCCATTGTTTAGATCAGACCCTGAATTTGACAGGTATATTGTTTTAGAATTTGCAATAAATGATATACTTATGCACATCAAGTAAAACATATACCGTAAAATGTGCATTTCAATGCGCCAACATTTATTCATTTTTAATGCAATGTAAGTTATATTGAAATTGTTAGATATGAAAGGGCAATTAATCCCTTATAAAACTATTTTAGAATGGCTTTACTACCAAATTTTCTCTAGACTTTTAAGTGAGAATTGTTTTCTTTGAGAAATAAATGTGGAATTGGCATCGTTTTTTAATTGTAATGGATTCTTTTTATTATTAATTCTATTTAATAATGCTAAAGGAGTTAAGAATAAATAAAAAACGAGTGTTAATAATACGTTTGGCATAATCAGACCTAAAACCTCGGCTAATTTATTCCAAGCCAAGATAATTTTATCGTTTGCTTTTTCGGATAAAATTGAAATTATTCCTATCGCTATTGCAAAAATTAATAATTGTTTGTTTGCAAAATAATTGGACAGTAAAGTAAATCCAATGACAATTGTCAAGGTTGATTTATAGTTATTCATGGTTTAGTTTTTAGGCATTAGGTAATATTTTTTTTAGTCACTAGTCACTAGTTTATAGTCATTAGTTAGAAAAGTGTATAAACAAATGGCGCAATTGCACTACTACCTCCTAATACTATTATAGCACCTAGTATTATTAATATAATGATCATTGGTGCTAACCAGAATTTTTTGCGTTCTTTCATGAACGCCCATAAGTCTTTTAAAATTTCCATTTTTATATTCTTTTATAAATTTTACCTTTTCTAAATTGCCCAATAATTTTATACTTTTTTAACAAAACAAAGTTAATTTTTTTATCGTTAATAATTGATATTTCATCTTCCGGATCTAAAACATAATCTAATTTTGAGTTTAATGTTTTAATAGTTGTATTTAGTTCTTTATTATAATAAAAATGATCTGGATTATTCTTGAAAATTTTCAAGTAAAATGTATGACCAGAT
>JBIIKZ010000017.1:0-34670 GCA_044232905.1 Crocinitomicaceae bacterium | reverse complement strand
TGCAAGCTTTATTTTTTAGTTTCTTTCAACAGTAATTAACATTTAAATCTTATTTACTATCCATATCTTTTTCTTCGATTCCTTATTTTAGGCGAATTATTATTATTGTTTTTTAAGCATTGTGTATAACTTCCCTGATTTGTTAATTCAAATCAGTCACTAAAGTCGAACTCCAAAAACTATATTTCCTTGTATCCAACCAAATTGTTGTGATGCTTTATCTTCCACATGCATTGTAGTTCGTATGTCAGGCATATTAATGTATCCAGTTTTAACTTCTGATTGAATAAAAAAGCGATTACAGAATTCTACATTTAATCCAACCATTGCTCCTAGTCCAAAACCTGCTAAATGAAATTGATCATACCTTGGAAATCCTAATAAGGTAGTATTTGTACGTGGTAGTAGAATTCCAGCACCAACCCCTTCTATAAAATTGATACTTATTTTTTTGTATTGGTATAGTTTATCTTGTCTACGTAATTCTAGGTTTAAATAATTTAACCCATCGGTATGTTCAAATAGTAGAAATTTAGGTTCAATGGTAAATGGTGCGTTTGCATATGTTCCATCATAACCAGTACTCGTTGAAATTTTTCCATCAATTGTTGTTTTTTGAGTACCTACCATGACATATTTCATATGGTCAGCACCAAATGAAACAGAATATTTTTCATTGATATAATAACCAATTCTTAAATTATATTGTGGTATCGTTACACTTTTAAAATAGGTATCAAATGCAAAGGCACTTTGTCTATCTTTTGCTTGTACATCTTGTAAAGTAAAATCGTAATTTGTTCCTTGAAAATGAATGTCTGAATTGGTATATGCTTCACGATTCCACCCCCAATACACAAAGAAGGTTCCTTTATTTTTTGAATTGCGTTTAGTGATAGTATCTTGACTAAAAGAAAAAGTGCTTATTAATATGCAAAAGAATAATAGTGTTTTCATGTATACATTTTTTGTAAATGTATATTAATCTTATTTATTCATTACTTATTACAGCATTTTGTTATTAAGGTTATGCGTTGAATAACTTATGTTGTTGACATTTTAAAAAAACAAAAAACCCCAACTTTTCAGTCGGGGTTCCCTCACAAATTTGGAGGTCTCGAGCGGATTCGAACCGCTGTAGACGGTTTTGCAGACCGGTGCCTAGCCGCTCGGCCACAAGACCATTTTCGAGTTACAAAGTTAATAAGATTTTTCTTTGTTGCAAATGGTATTATTATTTATTAACCTGATTTATCCGAATGTTCATTTTCAATTCTTCAAAATTCAATCTATAATTTGTCAATTTGTAATCTGCAATTTGAAATTTAGATTGAGCCTGTCGAAGGGTTATCGCTCAATTATAATAGCAACATTCTCCACATCGCCGTTTATCGGTGGACAAATTTTGGTGATTTTGATACGCACTCCATCCAAGTTTTTTAATTCTTTTTCCATGCGAACCAAAATACGTTGACCTACATGTTCTATTAATTTACTAGGTGTTGCCATTTCTTCATTTACAATACGATTCACATCTACATAATCAATCGTATCTACTAACGAATCTTCTTCAGCTGCTTTTTGAAAATTGGTAACCATATGCACATCCACTAAGTAGTGACCACCAATTTTTGTTTCTTCAGGAAGACATCCATGAAAGGCATAGATTTTAATTCCGTTTACTTCTATTGTGTGTTTCATATTTTTATAGATGAAAGATTAGACAAAAGAGGAAAGATTTTTTTGAATTTTTTTTTCAAATTTTCTCTCTAAATTTTACTTTTTATAATGATAATTTCAGTTTGATTTTAAAAAAAAGAAACAAGAAAAACTTAAAATTTGAATCTTTATTTTAAGTCTTTCTTCTTATATTTTGTTATGAATTTAAAAAATCGTCACTCTTAACACGTCACTCTTAACTCAATAATTCCATCCCAACTTTCATTCTCTCCACTACTTCTTCTTTTCCTAAAAATGATGTAATCTCAAACATACTTGGTCCCATTCCAACACCTGTTAATAACAATCTAAAAAGTGGAAGAACTGCACCAATTCCTAAGTTCTTTTTTGTCAAAAAAGCTTTGAATGTTGCTTCGATGGTTGGTGCATCAAATATTGAAATATTTTCTAATAACCCCGTCCATTCGTTCATTAATGCAGGAGCATTTTCATTCCATTTTTTACTTACCGTTTGAGTATCAAATTCGGTTGGACGCGCTAATAAATAAGCTCCTTCTTTTAAGATGTCATCTGGGAAAGTAGCACGTTCTTTCATTAAACCGCAAATAGCTATTAATGTGTTTAAATCGTATTTTTCAGTTGAATTTTGCGAAATTATATCTGCTAAACGTGTATTGGAAGTATTTTTCAAATGTTGTTGTTGAAACCATTTTGTCTTTTCTGCGTCGAATTTTGCTCCTGCTTTACCTACGCGTTCTAAGCTAAAAGCGTCCTCTAATTCAGTCAATGAAAACAACTCTTGGTGTGTTCCTGGGTTCCAACCAAGGAAAGCTAACATGTTAATAAATGCTTCTGGTAAATATCCTTTTTCACGGTACCCAGAATACAATTCTCCTTCGGATGTTGTCCAGTTTGTAGGGAACACCGGAAAGCCTAAACGGTCACCATCACGCTTCGATAATTTACCGTTTCCATCCGGACGAAGTAATAAAGGTAGGTGTGCAAATTTTGGACAATCCCATCCAAATGCTTCGTATAATAATACATGTAAAGGAGCAGATGGTAACCACTCTTCTCCACGAATCACATGGCTAATTTCCATCAAATGATCATCCACAATATTTGCTAAATGGTAGGTTGGCATACCATCACTTTTGAACAAAACTTTATCGTCCAAATTGTTTGTATTTACCAATACCCACCCGCGGATAATATCTTCAAATCGCACATCGTGATTACGTGGCATTTTCATACGAATCACATATTGGTCACCTGCCTCTAATCTACGTTTAACTTCATCTGCAGGAAGTGTTAACGAGTTCTTTAAAGATGCTCTTGTTACACTATTATATTGCCAGTTCGGCATACCCATTTCTTTCGCTTGCTCACGCACTTTATCCAACTCTTCTGGAGTATCAAATGCATAATATGCTTTATCGTTTGCAACCAACTCTTCTGCATATGGACGATACATTGCTTTACGTTCGGATTGAACATATGGTCCATAATTACCTCCAATTCCTGGTCCTTCAGTAGGATTTATTCCACACCAGTTTAAAGCATCCATAATGTAGTCTTGTGCTCCTTCAACAAAACGAGTTTGGTCGGTATCTTCCACACGAAGAATGAATGTTCCATTGTTCTTTTTAGCGAACAAATAATTATATAAAGCAGTACGAACTCCACCCATGTGTAATGGTCCTGTTGGAGACGGTGCAAATCTTACGCGAACTGGTTTTTCTGACATTTTTCTAATTTTTGACAAAGATAATTTTTTTTAACCATTAAGAGAAGTTAGTAAATTTTGGATGTTTTGTCCTTCCTCCCTTGAGAACAGAAAGTATAATTTCGAAGATTAAGCAGTAGCGAAAGAGAATGAAGAGGGTGACAATTATTTTTCTATATATTATTTTAATTCACCTCCCTCAATCCCTCCTCAAGGAGGGAAGTCTGATCTTTCAATTTTCTTTATGGTAAATTTCGCTCATCCGTTACTAAATATACCTTGAGGTTCTCGATGGGTCACTCGTCACTCGTCACTTTTTTATATCTTAGTGCATTGTTCACATTTTTACTATGAATTCTTACGAATTATTACTAAACCAAATAGATGCTTTCATCCGTAAATACTACAAAAACCAGCTTTTAAAAGGTTTGTTTTTAGCGTTTTTTGTGCTATTAATCTCGTTTTTATTAGTAACAGTCCTTGAATATTTTGGGCGATTTAATTCCTTGATTAGAGCTACATTATTTTTTACATTTATTATTGTAAATGCGTTTATTACGTACACTTATTTATTAATTCCTTTATTTAAGTTATTTTCTTTTGGTAAACGTGTTTCACGTAAGCAAGCAGCTGTAATTATTGGTGATTTTTTCCCACAAATCTCAGATCGTTTGTTGAATACCATTCAGTTACATGATACTTTAGCAATTGCAGGTGGAAATTATGAATTGATTAAAGCGAGTATTGCACAACGTTCACAAACGATTTCAGCGATTCCTTTTGTGAATGGGATAGATCTTAAAAAGAATTTGGTGTATTTTAAGTATCTAGGACCTGTATTTGCTGTGTTTATAGCTATTGCTATATTTTCTCCTAGTATCATTACACAAGGAAGTAAGCGAGTGGTTAATTATTCCCAAGAGTTTAAAATGGAAGCCCCTTTTGATTTTATCCCAACGAATTTAAAAACCCAGGTTGCCGAAGGAGAAGATGTTTCTATTGAAGTTAAAACCATTGGTGAAGTTCTTCCCGAAAAAGTATATTTGGTGAGCTCAACAGGTAAATACTTGATGCACAAGTCTTCTAGAATCTTAAATTCCTATATTATTCCACGTGTTTCTAAAGGTATTGACTTCCATTTTGAAGCAAATGGTTTTACAAGTGATGCTTACCATATCGAAATGCTTCCCAAATCTGCTATTGGTACATTTGATGCTTTTTTACACTATCCGTCCTACATTGGAAAAAAAGATGTTTTGGTTCAAAATGCGGGTGATTTAGAGATTCCAGAAGGGACGGTTGTTACCTGGAAAGTGAAGTCCAAAAATACCGAGTTAATAACGATGGATTGGAAGGATGATCGCGATTTTTTTAAAGAAACAGATTTTCAAGTTTCTAAACGTTTTGTAAGTTCCAAAAGACTTACTGTTTTGCTGAAAAATCCACGTTTAGTAAAACTAGATTCTTTATTTTACGCGATTCAAGTAATAAAGGATGCACATCCTTCGATTCAAGTACAAGAACAAAAAGATTCTATTTCGAATGCTATTCGTTATTTTGATGGTTTAATATCAGATGATTATGGTTTACGTAGGTTACAATTTGTATACACTATCTTTTCTATAGAAGGTAAACCGATTACTAAAAAAGTGGATGTCTTTAATCCAGCTGGTACTGAAATGCAATTTTCACATGCAGTGGATTTTAGACGTGAAAATTTGAGTTTAAACGACCGTATTGAATACTATTTCGAAGTTTCAGATAACGATGGTGTAAATGGCTCCAAAACGTCTAAATCCGAAGTTTTCAACTATAAACTGCCCTCCCTTTCTGCATTGAATGAAATTCGTGATCAAAAGCAAGAAAATGTGCGCGAAAATTTATCCAAATTGTTTGATAAAGCTAAAAAGTTTGAAAAAGATGTGGATCGTTTGAAAAAAGACTTAATGAATGAAAAATCATCGGAATGGAACAAACTGAATCAAGTACAACAGTTAAAAGCCCAGCAAAAAGCAATTGAGAACGATTTACAGTCGACCCAACAACAATTACAAGAAAGTTTAGAGGAGAAAAACCAACTTTCAGAATTAGACAAAGAATTACTTGAAAAACAAGAGCTTATTCAGGATTTATTAGATAAAGTCATGGATGATGAGTTAAAAGAATTGCTTAATAAGTTAGAAGAGTTATTAAAAACCGACGATAAAGAACAGTTGGATAAAAAAATGGACAAGTTAGAGTCTAAATCGGAAGATATGCAAAAACAGTTGGATCGAAGTATAGAAATGCTTAAAAAGATGCAATTGAATGAAAAAATCGATGATATTGAGAAAGAATTAAAATCCTTAGCCGAGGATCAAGACAAATTGAAAGATAAGGTTCAAGAAGAAAACATTTCAGATAAAAAAGCTGCTGAAAAACAAGAAGAAATCAATAAGAAGTTTGATCAGTTGAAGGAAGATATGAAGGAGATGGAAAAACTGAACGAATCACTTTCAGATCCTATGAAATTAGGTGATAATGAAGAAGAGAAAAAGTCTATTTCGGATGAATTAAAAGATGCAAAAGATAATCTAGCTAAAGGAAGTGAAAAGAAAGCTGCGTCGAATCAACAAAAAGCGTCTAATCAAATGCAAAAACTTGCTAAAGAATTAGATAAAAAGCAAGAGGCTTCTAATAAAGAGGATCAAGGTGAAGACATGAATAAAACACGTGCTTTATTAGAGAATTTAATGTCTATTTCTTTCCGCCAAGAGGATGTTTTACTTGAATTTGACAAAGTGTCGCTTACAGACCCTTATTATCGCAAATTAGGACGTCTTCAGCGCACATTGATCGATGAAATGAAGATGGTCGAGGATAGTTTATCATTCTTGGCTAAACGTCAACCTAAAATCGCATCTTTTGTCGATAAAGAGTTACGAGATATAAAAACGAGCTTCGATCAAGCTATTGAAGCGTTAGATGAGCATCAAAAGCGTGATATTTCAACGAACTTACAATTCGCGATGACAGGTATTAATAACCTAGCTTTAATGTTGAATGAATCCTTACAACAAATGCAGCAAGACATGAAGGGTTCTGGGGAAGGTAATGGCTCTTGTCCAAACCCAAAGCCTGGCTCTAAAGGTGCATCAGGGATGGATGCAAAATCTATGAAAGAAATACTCAAAAAACAGCTTGACAAACTTGAAAAAGGGCAAAAAGAAGGAGGTAAAAAACCAGGAGATAAACCCGGTAATGGATTAGAAGGTATGGGTGGTAAAGAATTAGCACGTATGGCAGCGCAACAATCGCAATTACGCCAAAAACTAGAACAATTGCGTAAGGAAATGAATAAAGATGGTAAAGGAAATGGTAATCAGTTAAATCCTTTAATTAAATCGCTTGAACAACAGGAAAAAGACCTTGTTAATCGTAATAAAAATGCCGACCTAATTAAACGACAAAAAGATATTTTAACGCGCTTATTAGAAAGTGAAGAATCCCTAAGAGAAAGAGGTTTTGATGATAAACGGGAATCAAAATCAGGAAAAAATTACAATTCTGGTAACCTTAAATCGATTAATCAGTATAATCAACAAAAAGTAAAACAAGTTGAGCTACTTCGATGTTTGGAGCCTGAATATCGGAAGTATTACAAAGACAAAGCAAGTAGTTATTTTAACGAGGTTTTATAACATTTTTATAATTTTTGGCGATTCATTAGAACATCCAATTAATAACCAGTAAAATGAGCAATACAACTGTAATCGAAAGACTAGTCATACCTTCTGATCTATCCAATGTTTCTTTGGTTGAATCTTTAATTGATAAGGTTTGTGCGGTTTTGCATATTCATGAAGATTTGTATGGTAATGTTTTAATTGCTGTTACAGAAGCCGTAAATAATGCTATTATACATGGTAACACATTTAATCTAAATAAATCTGTTACTGTTGAGGTTGTGCAAACTGATGGTTCTTTAACTTTTCGCGTGATTGATGAGGGGGTTGGATTTGATTACATGAATTTGCCTGATCCTACTGCTCCAGAGAATATTGAGAAGGAAAATGGTCGTGGTATCTTTTTGATACAAAATTTATCTGATTGCCTTGATTTTGAAGAAAGTGGAAAGGTTGCTGTAATCTCTTTTGATTTATAGCATGCTTGAAGTCGTTTTTGAAGATGTTACCGTCTTTTCTTTAGAAGATTCTTCGATTTTAGACTGGTATACTAAGGTTTCATCACAAGAATATAAAGAGCTTGGTGATATTACAATTATTTTCTGTTCCGATGATTATTTGTTAGAAGTAAATCGTGAACATCTAAAGCATGATTATTATACAGATATAATTACGTTCGATTATTCAGACTTCCCCACGGTTTCTGGGGATCTTTTCATAAGTGTTGATCGTGTTAAGGAAAATGCTTCTGATTTCAATGTTTCTTTCGAGCATGAATTACATCGTGTTATCATTCATGGTTTCTTACATTTGTGTGGTTATTTTGACAAAACTAACGAGGACGAAATATTAATGCGTTCTAAAGAAAATCAAGCTTTAAGTTTGATTGGTTTTGTTTAATCTTTTGTTCCACGTGAAACATTTTTATAATGCTAAAAAAATATGATGTCATTGTAGTTGGTGGTGGTCATGCGGGTTGTGAAGCTGCTAATGCTGCTGGTAAACTTGGTTCTTCTGTCTTGCTGATAACAATGAATATGAATACCATCGCACAAATGAGTTGTAATCCTGCTATGGGTGGGGTTGCCAAAGGGCAAATTGTACGAGAAATAGATGCTTTGGGTGGTGGTAGTGGTATTGTTAGTGATCTAAGTGCGATTCAGTTTCGTATGTTAAACATGTCCAAAGGCCCTGCTATGTGGTCTCCACGTACACAAAACGACCGCATGCTTTTTGCGGAAGAATGGCGTTTGATGTTAGAGCGAAATCCGAATGTTGATTTTTGGCAAGATATGACTACTGGTCTTCTTGTGGAAAAAGGAAAGATTGTTGGTGTTCGTACAGGTTTAGGTATTTCAATTTATGCAGATTCGGTTGTTTTGACAAACGGTACATTTTTAAATGGTTTAATTCATCTTGGTGAAAAACAATTTGGTGGTGGTCGTGTTGCCGAAAGCGCCTCAACGGGTATTACCGAGGATTTAATCAAGATTGGTTTCGTATCTGGTAGAATGAAAACTGGAACCCCTCCCCGCTTAGATGGACGTTCCTTAGATTATTCGAAGTTTGAATTACAAGATGGTGATTCTTTACCTTCAAAATTTAGTTATTCTGATTTTACTAAGCCTTTACTTAAACAGCATGCTTGTCATGTTGCATACACGAATGTAGATACGCATGAAATGTTGCGTACTGGTTTTGATCGTTCACCAATGTTTAATGGTTCCATTAAGAGTACAGGGCCACGTTATTGTCCTAGTATTGAAGATAAAATTAATCGTTTTGCTGATCGTGATCGTCACCAGTTATTTATTGAACCTGAAGGTTGGAATACGGTTGAAATCTATCTTAATGGATTTAGTACTTCATTACCGGAAGAAATTCAATTAGCTGCTTTAAAAACGATTCCTGGATTTGAAAATGTTAAAATGTTCCGTCCTGGTTATGCTATTGAGTATGATTACTTCCCTCCTACACAACTTAAACATACTTTGGAAACTAAACTTGTAGAAGGTTTATATTTTGCTGGGCAAATTAATGGTACTACTGGATATGAAGAGGCGGCTTGTCAAGGTTTAATGGCTGGTATAAATGCTTCTCGAAAAGTTCAGAATAAAGATTCTTTTATTCTATCACGTTCAGATGCCTACATTGGTGTTTTAATTGATGATCTTATCACTAAAGGTACTAAAGAACCTTATCGTATGTTTACAAGTCGTGCAGAATATCGAATCTTATTACGTCAAGATAATGCTGATATTCGTCTAACTCCCCTAGGACATGCTATAGGCTTAGCGGATGACGTTGCATTAAGACGTGTTGAATTAAAAAACGAAGGTGTTACCAAATTGAAAGATGTGCTTAAGTCTACAGGTGTCAAACCTGAGTTAGCAAACCCTATATTAGAATCTGTAGATAGTGCTCCTTTATCCCAACAAGTGAAAGCTAATACTTTGCTTGTAAGACCTAATATTACTTTAGATTTAGTGTCAAACATGAATCAAGACATAAAGAATCTAATTTCGGAATTAGATCTTATTCATAATGAAATTTCAATTCAAACTGAGGTTCAAATGAAATATGACGGCTATATCCAACGAGAGCAAGACATGGCTTTAAAGATGAGTAAATTAGACGATTTAAGCATTCCTGATGATGTTGATTATAGTCAACTATCTAGTATTTCATTAGAAGCTAGAGAAAAATTTAATGCTATTAGGCCTGTTACTATCGGTCATGCATCACGTATTAGTGGAGTATCACCTAGTGATATTTCTGTATTATTAATTTATTTAGGGAGATAGTTTCACGTGGAACATATAAAACAACACGATGCTTGCCCTATATGTGAATCAACACATCTAGATAAGCATTTACAAGTAAAAGACTGGATGATTACACATGAATCATTCACAATTCAGAAGTGTAAATCCTGTGGTTTTCATTTCACTAATCCTATTCCGGCTGAGAATTCCATCGGTTTTTATTACAAAAGTGAGGAGTATGTATCACATAGTTCTACAAATAAAGGGGTTGTCAATAAATTGTACAACCTTGTTAGAAATATAACTTTAGATCATAAAGTATCGTTGATTCGCTCGTATACAAAAGGTAATTCTGTTTTAGATATAGGTTCTGGTACAGGACATTTTTTGAATGCTTGTGTCAAAGAAGGGTTGTTTGTTCAAGGTTTAGAACCGGATGTGGATGCGCGTAACTTCGCTAAAGAACATTTTAATTTAAATTTGCAAGAATTAGATACGCTTGAAGTTATTGAAACAAATTCCAAGGATGCCATTACTATGTGGCATGTGTTAGAACATGTTTATCACTTAAAAAGAGATGTCGCTGAAATTGTTCGTGTATTGAAAGATAACGGCACTTTATTTATAGCTGTGCCAAATATGGATTCATACGATGCAAAAGTGTATAAGGAATTCTGGGCAGCTTACGATGTACCTCGACACTTATACCATTTTCAAGAAAATACGATTAAACAGTTGTTTTCTCAGTTTGGACTGGAATGTGTTAAAATAGTTCCTATGAAGTTTGATGCATATTATGTAAGTATGCTTTCGGAAAAATATAAAGGTGGAAATATTGTGAAAGCAATTTTTAACGGTTTACTTTCAAACCTTAAGTCTGAATCGCATGGTTACAGTTCTCAGATTTACGTTTTCCAGAAAAAATAAATTCTATTTTAATATTTGAAAAAGGGTGACTAAAACTAATTAGCCACCCTTTTTCTTTCTATTTAACAATAATATTTCTTGTTAGAATTCTTTAAAAAATTCCATCTTGGTTTTGGTTTAGTGTAGAGAGGGTCATATTTTCATACTTTTTTTGTGTTTATAATATAGGTTCTACCCAATCCCCGTTTTCCTTTATAAGTTCAATTAATGCATCCACAGCTTCTTCTTCCGAAACGTTTTTACGAACAACTGCTTTCTCTTTGTATAAATGGATTTTGCCAGGTCCTGTTCCAACATATCCGTAATCAGCATCTGCCATTTCACCAGGACCATTAACAATGCATCCCATTATTCCAATTTTCAATCCTTTTAAATGTGCTGTTTTACTACGTATTTTTGCTGTTGTTTCTTGTAAGTCAAACAGTGTTCTTCCACACGATGGACAAGAGATATATTCCGTTTTGGAGATACGTGTTCTAGTAGCTTGAAGTATTCCAAATGATAATGAGTTGATGATTTGATTTGGATGTGGTCCTGTAATCCATATACCATCTCCAAATCCATCAATAAATTGATTTCCTGCATCGCTAGCTGTGTATAATTGGAATTGTTCAATATCCGTTAATTCGTGCGTATACTTTAATATTACAGCGTTTTCAACTTGATTTTCATCCAATAAAGTCCGTATGTAACGGAAAACTTGAGTTTTATTATTGTATTTTGTAGTTAAAACTAAAATTGCAAGTGGATTTTGTTTAATGAATTCAATCGGAAGATCTAGACTGTTGATTTCTAAAAAGAAAAGCGTATTGAATTTATAATCTATTGTATCTTTGATTAATACGTATGGATAATAATTGTTTTTAGTAGAGCTATTTGTTTTCCAAGTATTGAAATTTTGAACAATTCCCAATGTTCCAGGTGTTGCAAAATCAATCAATTGATCTCCTAAAAACACATAGTCTGCCGCTAAATCTTGTAAATTCCATTTGTCTAAATTTACCGAATAATTATATCCAAATCCAAAGAAATTAGCAGCAATTATGTTTTCTTTTTGACTTAAATCAGCAAATACTATTGGTGCATTTTTTCCTCCTATATTATGTTGATGTTTTGTCCTTCTTTTATTGTATTCATAAGGGTTATATGAAATATTTTTATTAGTTGTAACTATTAAATTATTTTTAGTTTGATTTCCTTTTTCTATCAATTTTTTTGCTACTGGAATTTCAAATTCTGGGTCCTCTGTTAAGGATACGCGAATGGTATCTCCTAATCCATCTTCCAATAGCGCTCCTATACCGACAGCAGATTTGATTCTTCCATCTTCTCCGTCGCCTGCTTCTGTAACTCCAAGGTGTAATGGGTAGTTCATTCCTTCATCAAGCATTGTTTTGTGTAATAGTCTGTATGCTTGAACCATTACTAAAGTATTACTAGCCTTCATGGATATTACCAATTGATGGTAATTGTTTTTACGGCAAATACGTAAAAATTCCATGGCAGATTCTACCATTCCTTCTGGTGTGTCTCCAAAACGACTTAATATGCGATCTGACAATGAACCGTGATTAGTACCGATGCGCATCGCTGTACCGTATTTTCTACAAATCAGGATTAGTGGTGTAAATTTTTCTTCAATACGTATTAATTCTTCTTGGTAACTTTCTTCAGTGAATTCAATTTCTTCAAATTTTTTCTTGTCTGCATAGTTACCGGGATTAACACGTACTTTCTCAATTAGTTTTGCTGCAATTTCTGCGGCGTTAGGTGTAAAATGAATATCTGCAACTAATGGTTTATCGTATCCATCTTTGTTTAGTAGCAGTTTGATTTCTCCTAATTTTTCCGCCTCTTTTTTAGATGGTGCAGTTAATCTTACTAATTCACATCCTGCATCAATCATTCGTTTACTTTGAGCAACAGAACCTGTAACGTCCATGGTGTCCGTGGTTGTCATTGATTGCGGTAATATAGGATTTCCTCCTCCTATTATTACGCTCCCTATTATGACTTCTGATGTTTTTGTTCGTGTTTTGTTGAAATAATCAATACAATACTTATTTTCTGCAGTTTCCATAAAGACTTAACTTTTGTTAAACAAAAATAGATCATTCTAAAATCATTTTATTTAATCATATAAAATTTTGTGCACATCGAATACCTTAAAAGTGGTATTTATACTATAGTTATATAACCTTTATGCTATTTTAATTGTGCGCCTAAAAAAATGACGTATATTTGTTACTTAATTTCTAATATTTTTTTATGGAACGCCCAACGATTACTTTTGAATCTAATACAAATGCTGAGTTTTACAAAACGCTGCAACAAAGGGTTAGGGAGTACTTTAAACAAAATAACATTTCTAGATTTGGTAATGCTGGGATGGTTGTTAAAACCATCTTTATGATTTCTCTATATGTTGTTCCGTTTATATTATTAAATACTGTTTATGCAGATAGTGTTTTATTAACTGTTTTAATGTGGGTTATTATGGGTTTTGGTATGGCTGGAGTTGGTCTATCCATCATGCATGATGCTAACCACGGTGCATATTCTAAAAATGATCGTGTAAATAAAATTTTAGGTTTAGTAATAAATGGTGTTGGTGGTTCAGATGTAAATTGGAGAATTCAACACAATGTATTACATCATACTTATACGAATGTTTCAGGGTATGATGAGGATATCGATCCAGGAAAAGTAATGCGTTTTACACCAAGAGCTGAACGTTTGAAAATTCACCGTTTTCAACACATTTATGCGTGGTTTTTTTATGGTTTAATGACTTTAATGTGGTGTACCGCAAAGGATTTTGTACAGGCTGCAAGATTCAAACGTCAAAACTTATTAAAAACACAAAATATTACTTACGGCCGATTAATTCGCTCTATTATCATAACCAAAGTACTTTACTTCCTTGTTATTTTTAGTTTACCTTTTTCTTTTTCAATTTTACCTTGGTACGGTACAGTTTTATGTTTCTTAGCTATGCACTTTATTGCTGGTGTTACTTTAGCTGCTATCTTTCAACCGGCTCACGTAGTACCTACATCTACGTATCCTATGCCAAATAATTCTGGGATTGTTGAAGCCGATTGGGCAGTTAATCAATTGTATAATACAGCAAATTTTGCGCCTAAATCTACTTGGTTCTCATGGTATGTTGGCGGTTTGAACTTCCAAGTAGAACACCACTTATTTCCAAACATCAGTCATGTTCATTATAAAAAATTGTCTGAAATCGTTAAAAAAACTGCTACTGAGTATAACTTACCATATTACTCCTACAAGACTTTCTTTGGTGCAGTTAGAGAACATACAAAAATGTTGTATGATTTAGGAACGAAAGATTACGCTCCAGCGATACATTAATATTTTAATATCATTTATTAAATTTACCTCAATCATTTTTGATTGAGGTTTTTTGTTTTTATATGGCACATAGAATTGATAAATACGCATGGACGGTTCGACTCACGAAAACACGCTCGATCGCTACAGAGCTAGTTTCTAAAAGCAAGATTCGAATTAATGAAATGGAAGTGAAACCTTCCAAAGAGGTTAAGATTGGCGATATAGTGAATTTTCACAAAAATAGTGCGGTGTTTTCGTATCGTATTTTAGAATTATTAGACAAACGTGTCGGACCAAAATTAGTCGCAACCTACATTGAAGATATTACACCCATTGAAGAAATTGAAAAATTCCGTTTGTATCAAGAGGCCCAAAAAGTGTATCGCGACTTAGGAACAGGCAGACCATCTAAAAAAGATAGAAGGTCCATAGGAGATTTTTTAGATTTTTAAGTAACTAGATTGTCACTTCCCTTAATCCCTCCTCAAGGAGGGAGGCCTATGGTTTCAATGAATTATTATGGTTTCTTATTGATTTTAAGTTTAAATCTTCCCTCCTTGAGGAGGGACCGAGGGAGGTGAACTTTTTATTATTCCCCCAGCTCCACAAAAAACGTAGTTCCCTCTTCTTCATGTGTTTCAAACCAAATTTTACCCTTCTGTTGTTCGATGATTTGTTTGGTCATAGCCAATCCTAGTCCAGTTCCAGTGGTTTTAGTCGTAAAATATGGGACAAAAATGGCATCTTGTGCTTCTTGAGTGATACCAGAACCATTATCTTGAATAGCAATGATAAATCGTTGATCATTGGCAGTTAAAAACAAGTGAATCTCGCCGTTGCGTTCGGATGGTATGGCTTGAATCGCATTTGTGATTAGGTTGTTGAAAACACGTAATAATAAGTCTTTGTCTCCGTGAATTTTGGCTTCAGTTAATGCACTTTCAAAATGAATACTCACTTTTTCTTCTTGACGAAATACAATAATTACACTCTCTAAAAACGCAACTAGATCTAATTCTTGCTCATTTGCCTTTGGTAGTTTAGCAAAGTTGGAGAACTCATTCGCAATTTTTGCTAAGGCATCAATTTGTTCAATCAGTGAAGCGGAAATTTTATTTAATTGCTCTTTGGATATCGGATGAGATGGATCGTATACACGCTGTAATTGTTGCAAACTAAGTTTCATTGGTGTCAGAGGGTTTTTAATCTCATGCGCCACTTGTTTCGCCATCTCACGCCATGCGCTTTCACGTTCGCTCTGCGCGAGTTTTTGTGTTGTGTAAGCCAGTTCTTCCAGTTTGTTATTATAATCGTCTACAAGCGCCCCAATTTCGTCTTTAGCGCTATAGGAAATCGGTTTGTTATATTTCCCTAATTGAATGTTCGATAAACTCTCTTGTAATGAACGTAGCGGTGCAGTTACCCAAGTTGAGACAAATAATGCAAAGATGACAGATAAAGCCAATAACAAAATTGAAACATTCATAATCGCTTCCAAAAATTGCTTGATTTGGAATTCCACCCCTTGCTGTTGTCCAAAGTGCTGCAAATTGATAAATGCTAATAAATTTCCTTCGTTATTATAAAGTGGGAGGTAGGCAGATTGAAACTGTAAATTTCCAATCGTTTCTTCGTGGATGTATTCTGATTTACGGAATTGATTTAATTCGAAAAGTGCTTTTGGATTGATTTGTTCGGATAGTAATCCAATATTGAATAATTTGGGTCGGGAAGACGCTACCAAAAATCCAGATTGATCGTAGATGTTTATGTCTGTAACAAAAACAGTTGCTAATTTTTGTAGTACATATTCTAAGGCATCTCCATTTTGTTCGATGCTTAAATTTGTTGCGGATCCATATTTCTGTTTTAAATCCCGTTCCAACGATCGTATTTTTTCCTTGATCATTTCGTTGGTGTATTCTTTGTATTGATTTGTTACGAAAGAACCACTACCTAATCCAAAAACGAGTAGTGCAATAAATACAATTCCTATTAAGATAATTTGAATGCGAAGTGCGAGTGAAAATTGCTTGAAATAGAATATTTCCTTACGACGACTAACAAATAATGGGACAATTAAAAAAACACCAAAAAAACTAAAGAGGTACGAACACGAAGTAAACCAATGCAGTGTGCTATGATTTTCGATGGATAGAACAATTAAGTCCAAATAGTTTTTGCGTAATAAATAATGGTTATATCCACCCGTATTATAATATCCATCTCTGATAGGAGTATTATTCGTCAATCCAAAATCTTCGGAAGGGTAGGAGAATTTTCCATTATGACTTACTAATTTTCCTTCATAGTATTTTGCAATGGAATATTTTTCGAGTGGTTCAATGACATTTGCTTCTCCAGAAATTAACAAACGTGGGAATCCAATTTTCTCCGGAATCTTTTTCGACTTTAAAGCGCAATAGAGTGTGCCAATAATTTTATCTGAAGTGTTTTTAATTTCTTGTCGGATGATATAACTATACTGACTCGTGTAATCTTTAATATAAAACATGCGTCCATCTAATTCCGATGGAAGACTATGTCGATTGATAATAACTTCCAAATTCTCCAAATTCGTAGTCTGAAAATTGGCATAGTTAATGAGTGAATTTTTGGTATTGTCGTAGAGGTAAAATTCGGTGTCGTAGCGTTCCCAAAATCCATTAAAAAAACGGCGTTCCATGTTCTCTTTAAATTCGGAAATTCCCATCGATTTTTCTTCTGCCAGAATACGTCGAAAAAAATCATCATCGGCAATTTTTTTATTCAAGAATAGGTACTCATTTTCGGTGGCGACATCTTGGTCTGATGCCAAACGTTTTGCCAACAATTCGCGTTCGGCATTTTCTTTTTTCACGTGAAACACTTCTAAGTTGAGCGCGACAAAAAATGAAAATAAAAAGAGCAGTAACATGCCGTACCCAAAATGAATTTTTCCATTCCAATAAAACGTGAAATGAAAAATTAAAAGCGAAATTAAGGAAAGCAAAAGCAACAATAAAATTTGTTGGTTTCCGAAGCTCATGTCGAGTAAAATACACCCAACACTTATTCCCAACCAAGCAAAAAATACGACACTCTTTTTTTGTTCTTGCACTTTTAACAATAGTAAAATTTGTCTAAAAAAACGAACATAAGAAAAGAATAAAACTCCCATCGAAATGAAGGTCAAAAAGGAGTAGAAATTCAATTCAAATAGATTCTCAATTTTTAAAGGAATGGAAGAATTTTCAATCAAACCACGATATGCTTCTCCTAAGTAAAAGGAGAAAATTACAGCTATTATCAATAGGGAATAAGAAGTCCATAAAGGTGTTTTTTCTTCCTTATTTCGCTTAATATAATTTATTATTGCGAAAATAGACCACATTACAGTGATACATGAAATAATGTATTCCCCAAAATTGGGCGACCAATAATTGCTTGAATAGAGGGAAGGATCAAAGGCTGTGATGCCATGAACAAAAACAAACCAATGCCATTTTACACTCGCAACGCGCGCAAAAATTACGGTCGATAATAAGATGAAAAACCAAGTGTTGTTGAGTCGTTTTTGGAATTTGTATAGGGCAAAAAATGCACAGGAAAAAAAGAGTAAAAAGGAACAAAAAAGCAGGTCGCTATCGAAAGAAGAGATTACTTGATTTGGAAAAATGTACCAAGCAAAAAGGAATTTTTTATCGGAAGAATAGATCGGGTAGGCGTTGTCTTTTTCTAAAATTATGCCTGCACGAAAGGGTAAATTGAGTTCCGGATTGTAGGTGTTTTTGAGGTTCAAATTTTCATATGGGTAGTCTTTTTTGATTAAAAAACTTGCAACCAATTGACAGTTTTTGATCCTTAAAATTTTCGAATAATACCATCCATTTTGTAAATGAACAATCCCTTCACTTGGAAAATGTATGTCTGAAAAACGTGAAATTGGAAGCTGATTGGTGTTCCAAAATAATAAGGAATCGTTCCGATATATGTGTAGAAAAAAACTGTTTTCTTCTAAATCTTTTCGATTCAAAATGGAGATTTTTTCCTCTGAAAAATGCTTCTTTTTGTAAGCTAAAAACGCATCTAATTTGGCTGTTTTTTTTCGAAATTTTTGCTGATAATTTTCGATGTCGGAGGAAAAATCAGAGCGAAAAACAAACTGATTATGCGTCAAAAAAAGGACAAAAGAAAATGCAGTTGCAAGCAACAATCCATTTTTTTTAAGCACCTCTTTTAATCGAATCATAGTTGATTAAACGGAAATTTAAGGAATAAGTTTCAGTTGAAATTATTGTTGGTGTTAGATGTGTAGGTATGATGTATTATACTTTAGGGATATTGCATGACATACCCCTACAGTATAATACATCCCAAAAAAATCATAATATATCCATGATTTGTTATATTTTTGTGTAACAAACAAATTTCCAACATTTTTAGATGAAAAACATACGTAATTTTTGCATCATCGCACATATTGACCACGGTAAAAGTACTTTGGCGGATAGATTATTACAAACTACTGGAACAATCGCAGATCGCGATATGCAATCTCAAGCATTGGATGACATGGATATCGAACGTGAACGCGGGATTACCATTAAAAGTCATGCGATACAAATGAATTATAAATACGAAGGTGTTGAGTATGTTTTGAATTTAATTGACACCCCAGGACACGTTGATTTCTCCTATGAAGTGTCTCGTTCCATTGCTGCCTGTGAAGGAGCTTTGTTGATCGTAGATGCTTCCCAAGGAATTGAAGCACAAACGATTTCTAACTTGTATTTGGCCTTAGAGCACGATTTAGAAATCATTCCAATTTTAAATAAAATGGATCTTCCTGGTGCTATGCCTGAGGATGTGAGTGACCAAATTATTGATTTGATTGGATGTAAAATGGAAGACATTATTCCTGCATCTGGTAAAACAGGGTTAGGGGTAGATGCTATTTTGAAAGCGGTTATTGAACGTATCAAACCACCACAAGGGGACGAATCCGCACCTTTACAAGCGATGATTTTTGACTCTGTGTTTAATCCTTTTAGAGGAATTATTGCTTATTTCCGTATCAAAAATGGTACGATGAAAAAAGGGGATAAAATTAAATTTTTCAATACTGGTAAAACGTACAATGCAGAGGAAATAGGTATTTTAAAAATGGATTTGGTTCCTAAAAATGAAGTTAAGGCAGGAGATGTAGGTTATATCATTTCTGGAATTAAACTTGCTAATGAAGTTAAAGTAGGAGATACCATAACCAATGCTGCAAACCCATGCTTGACTTCCATCAAAGGATTTGAGGATGTGAAACCGATGGTATTCGCGGGGATTTACCCTGTGGATACGGATGATTATGAGGAGTTACGTTATTCCATGGAAAAACTGCAATTGAATGATTCTTCCTTGGTATTCGAACCAGAATCTTCTGCAGCACTTGGCTTTGGTTTCCGTTGTGGATTCTTAGGAATGTTACACATGGAAATTATCCAAGAACGTTTGGAGCGTGAGTTTAACATGACCGTAATTACAACAGTACCTAATGTATCTTACTTTACCTATTTGACACGAGATCCAGAAAAAGCAATCTTGGTAAACAACCCTTCAGAGTTACCAGATCCTTCCTCGATGGCAAGTATTGAAGAACCATATATTAAAGCACAAGTAATTACTAAATCCGATTATACCGGGCAGGTAATGGGCTTATGTATTGAGAAACGTGGGGAGTTGAAAAACCAAGTCTACTTAACACAAGATCGTGTAGAATTGACTTTTGAAATGCCTTTAGCCGAGATAGTATTCGATTTTTACGATCGTTTGAAATCGATTTCAAGAGGATATGCATCGTTTGATTATCATACGATTGGCTATCGAAAATCAGATTTAATTAAATTAGATTTGATGTTGAATGCAGAACCTATTGATGCGCTTTCCGCATTGGTTCACCGATCAAATGCGTATGATTTAGGTAAAAGAATCTGTATCAAATTAAAAGAATTGATTCCTAGACAACAATTTGAAATTCCTATTCAAGCAGCGATTGGTGCGAAAGTTATAGCACGTGAAACCATCAAAGCCTTACGTAAAGACGTTACAGCAAAATGTTACGGTGGAGATATTTCTCGTAAACGTAAATTATTGGAAAAACAAAAAGAAGGTAAGAAACGAATGCGTCAAATTGGTAGGGTAGAGATACCACAAGAAGCGTTCATGGCGGTATTGAAATTGAATGACTAAGTAATGATCAATCCGTTTGACGATAACTACTTCATGAAACAAGCGTTTCAGGAAGCACAACAAGCTTACGAATTGGGAGAAGTTCCTGTTGGTGCGGTTGTAGTTGCAAACAACCAAATCATAGCACGAGCTCATAACCTTGCCGAACAACTCACAGACGTAACCGCTCATGCGGAAATGCTTGCCATAACGGCTGCTGCAAATTCTTTGGGAGGAAAATACTTACATGGTTGTACGTTATATGTAACACTAGAGCCATGCTGCATGTGTGCAGGTGCACTTTATTGGTCGCAAATTGATAAAATTGTCTATGCTGCACGCGATGAAAAACGTGGGGCATGTAAGGTACACCCTTCTTTATTTCATCCAAAAACATTGGTTACTAATGGAGTAATGGAAGCGGAATGCGGAGAATTGATGAAGGCTTTTTTTGTTGCAAAGAGACAAAAATGAATAGTTTAAATGCTAGAATATACGGTCTAGATGTTTTTCGAGCAGTTGCCATATTATTAGTTTTATTAGCACATGGCAAGGTTTTAAGTGGTTCTGTTTTTTTATTTTTACCAGATATTCCACTAATAGATGGAGTAGAACTATTTTTTGTATTAAGTGGATTTTTGATTGGAGGTATCTTGATTTCTACGGTAGAAAAGGATCAAAAGTTTGATTTTAAAAGTCTTTTTGTTTTTTGGAAAAGACGTTGGTTTAGAACGTTACCGACCTATTATTTAGTGTTGATTTTCAATATTATTCTAACTAAAACTGGTTTAATATCTGGTGACATACATCAATTCAATTATCGGTTTTTTATTTTTTGTCAGAATTTTTCTGCGAGTTTTTATGAGTTCTTTTGGGAAAGTTGGAGTTTGTCGGTGGAAGAATGGTTTTATATTTCTTTACCGATATTAATCTTAGTTTTATCTCGAATTTTATCGATTAAGAAAACGATTTTCGTTGCGATATCCATTTTATTGTTACTTCCATTTTTATATAGAATATCCATTTCGGACCTAAAAGTAGATCAGTTTTGGTGGGGCGTAGAATTTAGAAAAGTGGTTCTAACGCGTTTGGATGCAATAAACTACGGGGTGTTAGCAGCGTATTGTAAGTTTTATTATCCTACATTTTGGTTTAAATGTAGAAAGTGGGCTTTTGTTTTAGGTTTAATACTATTATATGTTACTATCTTATTACCAATAGATTACAATAGTATGTTTTTTAAAACGATTTACTTTAACTTGTTTTCAATTGGAGCAATGCTATTGATACCGTTAGCGGACTCCATAAAAACATATAAAAATCGACACATTGGAAATTTTTTTACTTTTATTAGTAAGATTTCTTATTCCCTATATTTAATTAATTTGGGAATAGTAATTACCTTATTTACAACCAATTTTGAATTAAAAACCACTTTACAACATGTTATTGCATATGGTAGTTATTGGGTAATTGTTATTGTATTGGCTTGGATAATTTATACTTATTTTGAAAATCCGATAATGAAATTACGGGATAAATTTTAGCAAGGTATTTTCTCAATACGATTTTGGTGTCTACCACCTTCAAAAGCTGTGCTAAAGAAAATATCAACGATTTCCAGAGCAATTTCTTCGCTTAAAAAACGAGCAGGCAAGGTCAAAATATTTGCATCGTTGTGTTCACGTGCTAATTTCGCGATTTCAGGAGACCAACATAAAGCGCTTCTTACACCTTGATGTTTATTTGCCGTCATGTTAATTCCATTTCCGCTACCACATAATAAAATTCCTTTCATTCCTGGTGTTGATTCTACCAATGCTGCTACTGGATGCGCATAATCTGCATAATCAATACTTACTTCGGAATAACATCCTTTGTCTTCTAAGCTAAATCCTTTTGCTTCTAGATGTTGAATGATTTTTGTTTTTAGTTCAAAGCCAGCGTGATCGCACCCGATTGGAATTAACATAATTATGAGGTTTAGTTTCTAGAACAAATAAACGAAAAAAGAATGGGATTTAAATCCCATCCCCATCAAATAAATTTCCTAATCCTCCAAGGATGCCCCCTTCTTCTTTACGTCCACCTACGCTACCGTAAGCTAATACACGGGAAGCCAAACGTGAAATAGGTAGAGTTTGAAGCCAAATCTTCCCAGGACCACGTAGGGTTGCAAAAAATACTCCTTCACCACCAAAGAAGGTGTTTTTGATACCACCAACAAATTGTATGTCGTAATCAATGGTTTGTGTGTAAGCAACGATACAACCTGTATCTACTTTCACTACTTCTCCTGGATTTAACGTACGTTCGATGATGTGACCACCTGCGTGACAAAAAGCCATTCCGTCCCCTTCGATTTTTTGCATGATGAATCCTTCCCCTCCAAATAAACCTGTACCTAACTTTCGTTGAAATTCGATACCTACCGAAGCGCCTTTCGCTGCACATAAAAAGGCATCTTTTTGACAGATAATTTTCCCGCCTAGTTCGTAAAGATTTAAAGGAATAATTTTCCCAGGGTAAGGAGAAGCAAAGGCTACTTTCGCTTTGCCATACCCTTGATGTGTGTAGGCAGTCATGAATAAATTTTCACCTGTCAATAATCGTTTTCCAGCACTGAATAGTTTGTTGAAAATACCTCCACCATTTTGTGCCGAACCATCTCCAAAAATGGTTTCCATTTGGATAGCTTCATCCATGAACATAAAAGCGCCAGGTTCTGCAATGACTGTTTCGTTTGGATCCAATTCAATTTCCACACATTGCATTTCTTCGCCACGTATTATATAGTCTATTTCGTGATTTGTTTTCATAGGTTTAGTTTTATTTCTATTTAAATTTAGAGAATAAATTAAATTGCACTAGATCATTATCAATTTTTAACAAAAAAGGGATAGAAATTAATAATGACTAAATTTTAAATCCTCTCTTCTTGAGGAGGGACCGAGGGAGGTGAACTTTTATCAAAAAATACCTTATTTTTGTTACGTAATGAATCCAATTTTTAAGCATCTATTCCCAACCACTTTATCTGTTTTACTCAAACGTTTAACTTGGGTGTTGGTATGCATGCAGCTTTGTCGTGTGGTTTTTTATTTTTCAAATCAAGCTGATTTTTCATTGGTATCAGGTAAGGATTGGCTTGTAGGTGCTGGTTTCGATATACTTACTATTTGTTTACTTTTCTTACCCTTTATTTCTTTATCACTTTTACCAGGGAGATACACCATGCGGACTTGGTATCAAGGTATTTTAAGGGGTTTATTTTTGGTATTAAATAGCACCTTGGTTTTCTTTAATCTGATAGATGTCGAATATTTTCGATTTACTAAAAAACGTTCTACCATCGATGTTTTTGAAATGGTGCAAGGAGGGAATGATTTGAGTCAACAGTTAGCCTCTTATTTTCGTGATTTTTGGTTGGTGATGTTATTGTTTATTGGCTTTTTTGTCTTAACTAACTTTGTTTTCTCAAAGACCGTAAACAAATCTGATCAACTATCTACAAAACTGTATAAACAACTAATAACGTTAGTGCTAACCCTTGGATTAACGATTTTTATCGGTCGCGGTGGATTTGTTTTGAAACCCTTAAGTCCCATTGATGCATCCCAATTTACACGTATTGAAAATACGGCGTTTGTATTAAACACACCTTTCACGATGGTTAAATCTTGGTCGAAGGAAGGACTGCAAGAGAAACATTATTTTTCGTTAAGAGAAGAAAAATCTATTTTTAATCCAATACATACTAGTGTTCCGCAACATATCTTACCTAATAAAACGAATGTAGTGGTGTTGATAGTTGAGAGTTTTGGTAATGAGTGGGTTGGAGCAGCAGGGGCTAAAAAATCATTTACACCATTTTTAGATTCCTTAACTACCGAAAGTTTGTATTTTAAAAATGGAATTGCGAATGGTAAAAAATCGATTGAGGCCGTTCCTTCCATTTTTGCTTCGCTACCATCCTTATTAGAAATTCCGTATATTTCGTCGCAGTATGGGAATAACCGCATTGAAGGTTTGCCGCGTATTTTGAAAAAAGAAGGATACACATCCGCATTTTTTCATGGAGCAACAAATGGTTCCATGAAGTTTGATGGTTTTGCAGCACAAGCTGGATTCGACCATTATTATGGAAGAACTGAATATAACAATGAAAAACATTACGATGGAAGTTGGGGGATCTTAGATGAATACTTTAATCCTTGGACTGCGCGCAAATTGAGTACACTTAAACAACCATTTTTAGCAAGTCTTTTTACACTTTCATCGCACCATCCTTTTTACATACCACCGCACATGCGAGGCAAACTTCGTAAAGGTCCACAACCTATTTGCGAGGCGACACATTACGGAGATTATAGTTTACGGAAGTTTTTTGAAACGGCAAAAAAGCAAGCTTGGTATAAAAATACGGTGTTTGTACTTTGTGCAGATCATACGGCTGCGACCAAAAATCCGAAATACAACCAACGAACAGAAATGTACAAAATTCCAATTGTATTTTTTGATCCAAGTGCGCATTTGAAAAAAGAAAAAAACGAAGAGATATTTCAACAAATAGATATTTTACCTACCTTATTAGATGTACTAAATATAAAAACGAAGTATTATTCTTTTGGAAACTCTTATTTTCAAAATATTGAAAAAGAAGCTATTACTTATTTAGATGGTTCCTATTATTATTTTCAAAACAACTTTTTATTATCGTTTTCACAAGAAAAGGCACGGTATTTGTATAGCTTAGATTCGAGAGCAAATAAGGTTGTCGATTCGCGAATAACTCATTCTAAAGAATCACAAAAAATGGCGCGCAGATTGAAAGCAATGGTGCAACGTTACAACCGAGATTTGATTCACAATCAAACTACGGTATATGAAAAAGAGAATATATTTCATCATTAATCCAATTTCTGGAACAGGTAAGAAGAAAGACTTACCCAAATTGATTCTTGATAATTTAGACCATTCTATTTTTGATTACGAGATTAAGTATTCGGAATATTGTAAACACGCTAAAGAAATCGCGACACAAGCTGCGCTAGATGGTGTGGATATAGTCTGCGCTGTAGGTGGTGATGGTTCCGTGCACGAAGTTGGGACAGCATTGATTGGCACTAAAACCGCTTTAGCAATCTTACCTGTAGGTTCTGGCAATGGCTTAGCGCGACATATGCAAATTCCATTAAATATTAAAAAAGCAATTCAATGTATCAATGAACAAAATCATTTGTTGATGGATACTGGATTGGTAAATGACAAACCATTTTTAGGGGTAGGCGGTTATGGTTTTGATGCTTTAATTGCGGATAAATTCAATAAGTCTAAAAAACGTGGTATGTGGAATTATGTGAAATTAATTACACGCGAAATATATTCGTTTAAACCGATTACTATCACCATTGAATTACCACATTTTAAAAGAGAATTACCCGTTGTGTTATGTACTTTGGCGAATGCTTCGGAATTTGGAAATGGTTTTTGTATTTCTCCTACTTCGAGTGTGAGTGATGGTAAATTAGAATTATGTTTATTAAAGCCATTTTCTTTTTGGAAAGCACCGTCGATAGCTTATCATTTTTTCAAAAAAACGAGTTATAAATCGAAGTTTACAGAAACATTCTCTCTTGAAAAAGCACGTATAACCTTAAATCAAAAAATGGCGCATTACGATGGTGAACCTTTTGAAGTAAGAAAAGAATTAAATATTCAAGTTATCCCAAAAAGTCTTAATATCTTAGCAGGAAAAAGTCTTGCGTAATGTTTGTAGATACGGAATTAGAGGTAGTATTACCAATCTTTGATAAATTAACAGCAACTACACCAGCGCTTTGGGGAACGATGTCTTCCCAACGTATGGTAGAGCATCTAGTAGATGTTATTCGAATAGCTACCGGTGAAAATGCACAAGTATTATTAATTGATACAGAAAAATTGCCATCCATGTTGCGTTTTTTAGAATCAGACAAACCAATGGCAAAAGAGATACAAGTGCCTTTTGCAACAGCGGACATGCCTTTACGCCACGAAGAAATTGAGTTAGCAATTGATGAATATATTGATGTCTACTTAACATTCGAAGAATTGTATGAAAACAATCCTGAATTAATGAACGTTCATCCATACTATGGACCATTGAATTTCGATCAGTGGAAACGTTTGCACGCAAAACACCTTACACATCATTTCAATCAATTTGGATTGATCTAATTTCTCGCATATGAAGAAATTGATTTTTTTATGTTTTTTGGTTTTACTGTTTGTAAATCAAGAAGTTTTGGCACAAGGATGTGCACAATGTAAAGTTATTGCCGAACAAGCCGCCACCGAAGCAGACGAGTCTTCGTTTGGTTCCAATATCAATTCCGGTATTTTATACTTGATGCTTATCCCTTATTTTTTGTTAATCTTTCTTTTCCGCAAAAAAATAGTTGGAATATTAAGCAAGGTATTTTTAAAGAAATAAAAATTAGGTATGCTAGAGCGTTTTAAGAAATTCTACAAATTTCTATCTCCTAAATGGCAAAAATTATATATGGATTATCCGGTAGATTTTGCTCCACGTTATGGATTCGGAAAACCTCCACATGGTCAATTATATAATATCATCAATGAAACCCGAGTGCAATATAGCAAGCTATTAAAAGAAGCACTTAGTTATACCTCGGTTTTCCAAGCTATAAATAAACAAGAAGACGAAACGGATTATTTGCAACCAGCATATAACAACCATTTTTTACCTGGATTAGACATAATTGGTATTTATACCTTAATAGCAAAATATAACCCAGAACGTTATGTAGAAGTTGGTTCGGGTAACTCTACCAAGGTTGCTTATAAGGCAATCAAAGATCAAGGACTACAAACCAAGATTATTTCAATAGATCCGCATCCGCGTGCTGAAATTGATGCGATTTCGGATGAGGTGATTCGTAAACCATTTGAGAACATTGATATCGATTTTTTACTTTCTTTAAAAGAGAACGATATCTTGTTTGTCGATAATTCACACCGCGTTCTTCCAAATTCGGACGCAACTGTTTTTTTCTTGGAAATACTCCCACGTTTAAATTCTGGTGTAATTGTTCACATCCACGATATTTATTTGCCTTACGATTATCCGCAGTTTATGTGTGATCGTTTTTATTCGGAGCAATACACCTTGGCTGCTTTTATACTAGCTAATCCAATACGTTATGCTACTTTATTACCGAATTATTTTATTAGTGAGGACAAGGAATTGAGTCAAATTTTAGCGCCAATTTGGAATCATCCAAACCTACAAGATGTGGAAAGACATGGAGGTTCGTATTGGCTTCAAATAAAAAACGGATAATTAGCAGAACCAATTACCCGTTTTATAATTTATTTTTTCTTTTGTTACAATACCATTTCTGGTACATTATCCGGAACCACTAATTCTCCTTCTGTTTTAGAAATAATTTCTTCCACACTAACTCCTGGTGCGCGTTCAATCAAATGGAACCTACCATCTTTGATTTCCATTACTGCTAATTCCGTTACAACCTTTTTCACACATCCAACTCCCGTTAATGGTAATGTACATTCTTTTAGAATTTTAGATTCACCTGCTTTGTTAGAATGCATCATAGCAACGATGATATTATCTGCTGATGCAACAAGATCCATTGCTCCTCCCATACCTTTTACCATTTTACCAGGAATTTTCCAATTGGCAATATCTCCGTTTTGAGATACCTCCATCGCGCCAAGTACTGTAAGTTGTACGTGTTGACCTCTAATCATCGCAAATGACATCGCAGAGTCAAAAAACACGGCTCCTTTTGTTGCTGTAATTGTTTGTTTTCCAGCATTGATTAAGTCAGCGTCTTCTTCTCCTTCGAAAGGAAATGGACCCATCCCTAAAATTCCATTTTCAGATTGAAATTCTACTTCAATTCCTTCCGGAATATAATTTGCTACTAATGTTGGGATTCCAATCCCTAAATTTACGTACCAACCATCTTTTAATTCTTGTGCGATACGTTTTGCAATACCTACTTTATCCAGTGCCATATTCTTAATTTTTTAATTTTTAATTTTTCAATGTACCAATTCGGTGGTTAGTTAATTTTTCTTGGAACTTGCAATAATTTTATAAATTATTAGTCCGATTTCATTAATTTGAACCTTTAATGATTCATCAAAAGGATAACTATCTGATAATTTACAAAGTATTAACCAATAGTTAGTTTCTTCAATTTCTTTTGCAGTAATTTTTAATTTATGAATAAAATCGTTTTTTGCTTCTGCGTTTTGTGCTTCAAATGTATTTGCTCCAATTGAAGTTCCAGATTTTAATAATTGTCTAGCAATTACATATTTTCTTTCACTTTCTAACACTTCACAATATCGAATAATGTCTAACGAAAACTTAATAGTTTTATCTAAATTAGGTTCGGACGATCATTTTCCATGCGCTCAATCAATTGTTACATTTACACATTGAAACATTGTTACATTATTTACTTCTAACCGTTCTCTGTTCAATGCGTTTCTCAAATTTCTCTCCTTGGAAAATACGTTGCACGAAAATTCCTGGTGTATGAATTTGATTAGGATCTAATTCTCCTGCTGGAACTAATTCCTCTACTTCCGCAATGGTTATTTTACCAGCCATTGCCATCATTGGATTGAAATTACGTGCAGTTGCTTTGAACACTAAGTTACCTTCTGTATCGCCTTTCCATGCTTTCACAATAGCAAAATCTGCCGTTAATGCAGATTCTAAAATGTGTGGTTTTCCATTAAAAACACGTACTTCTTTTCCTTCGGCAACTTCTGTTCCATATCCAGCTGGTGTAAAGAATGCGGGAATACCAGCACCTCCTGCACGACATCTTTCCGCTAATGAACCTTGTGGAATTAAATCTACTTCTAATTCTCCAGAAAGCATTTGACGTTCGAATTCATCGTTTTCACCAACGTAGGAACTGATCATTTTTTTCACTTGTTTTTGTTGTAATAACAATCCAAGTCCAAAATTATCTACACCTGCATTATTGGAAATACAGGTAAGATTTTTCACGCCTAATTTTACCAATTCTGCGATTGAATTTTCAGGGATACCACACAAACCAAATCCACCAACCATTAGGGTCATGTTATCTTCGATTCCTTTTAGGGCTTCTGAAACGTTACTTACTACTTTATTCATAATCTATTTATATAAATATTTACGGTAATGCTAATTCTGGATCCACTTCTTCACTCGTTTCTTCTTCACTCGTTTCTTCTTCACTTCCATCTCCTTCTTCTTCTCGAGTGACCATGCTGTAATTTTCATTACAATCTACTTTTGATTCATCAAAATCATCTGGCTTTTCAAAGTCATCTTTAGATATTTTTATTTTAGGGTCTTTGTAGACTTTATTCATAAAGTAACCGTAGATGGGAAGTGCAGTTCTAGCGCCTTGTCCTTGATTAGTCGATCTAAATCGTACGCCACGATCTTCTGCTCCAACCCATACACCAGTTGCTAAATCTGGGGTTAAACCTATGAACCAACCGTCTGAGTTACTCTGAGTTGTACCAGTTTTTCCAGCCGTTGGGTAAGAAATATTAGCCCAAGCTTGTCCGCTTCGGATGCTTGAAGCAGTTCCTGAGCGACATACCTCTTTCATCATATCAATGATTGAGTAGGCGTATGTTTCGTTAAACACTTCACGAGTTATAAATTTATTCGTGTAAATCTCATTTCCGTAGCGATCTTCAATACGAAGTATGGTGGTAGGCTTGTTAAATAATCCATGATTTACAAACATTGCTTGTGCAGCAACTAATTGATAAAGAGACATATCTACTGAACCTAACGCCATTGAAGGAGTTAAGTCTCTTTTAGCAAGTTTAATGTCCATTAACTCAAGTACATTTCCGAGAATTTTTGGTCCATTATTTCCCATGTGGTTAATTGTCCAAGCGGCAATATTGTTTAAGGAGTTAGCCAACCCTTTTTTGATAGATACGGTTCCTCCTTCGCCACCGCTACCTCCAGGACACCAAGTTTTGAAATATGTTCCGTCGTCATGGTAAAGTTTGATACAGTGTCTTACGTTTTCTACTTTCGTACATGGTTTAATAACTCCCATTGACATTGCAGTTGCGTAAACAAATGGTTTCATGGTAGAACCAACTTGGCGTGTTCCTTGTCTAACATGGTCATATGCAAAGTGGTCAATATCTGTCCCACCGACCCAAGCTTTTACGAATCCTGTTTCTGGTTCAATGGATAATAAACCAGCTTGAAGCATTCCTTTATAGTATTTTATTGAGTCAAGTGGTGACATTAAACGTTCCTCTTCTCCATCCCATGTGAATACCTTGATCGGAATTTTTTCTTTAAATTTTTCTAGGATTTGTTCTTCTGTGTACCCAGCATTCGCCATGTTGTAGTAACGGTCCGAACGTTTTATCGCAGTATTGATAATGTTTTTGTACTCGTTTTCTTTGATGTCATTAGAGAAAGGATAATTCCTTAAACCACGGTTGTTTTGATCAAACTGCGGTTGTAGTGTTTGACTTAAATGTCTTTTTACAGCCTCTTCTGCATAAACCTGCATTCGGTAATCAACGGTAGTATAAATTCTCAAACCATCTTCATAAATATTATATGGACGACTTTTATCTTCCGGATCCTCTAGGTTACGTTTGTAGATTACATAGTCGCCATTTTCATCTTTTTCATCCAATAAATCCACCACTTCTTTACGAACAGCTTCCCTGAAATAGGTTGCACGTCCTTTTTTGAAGTTAAGTTGTTGGAAATTTGAACGAATAGATTTAGTTTTTAATAGGTCATATTCTGTTTGTGTTAATTTTACACGAAGTCCATCATTTTTTTTATTACTGTTTTTTAACCATTGAAATAATACTTGATTTCTTCGTTCCCAAGCACGTAAACTATCTTTTTCACGTGCAGCAGCAACATCACTAGCAGCAACATCGTTTGGTGAGATTCCTTTGTTGTTAGCGATAATCCCGCGATAATTCTTTTGTGTAAAAGTGTGTGGATTGAATAAGGTTGGATTTTTACACATCCCTACTAACATTGCAGCTTCTTGTTTAGTTACTGTTTGAGGTGTTTTGTTATAATATATTTTACATGCATTAGCGATACCAACAGCATTGTATAGAAAATCAAATTGATTCAAATACATGGTGATTATTTCCTCTTTGGTGAATGTTTCTTCAATGCGGGTAGAAATAATATTTTCGCGCACTTTTTCCACTAAACGATTTACTTTTCTTCCAATGCTACCAAACCAAGGTTTTGATTCTTCTTCCCCGTTTGCACGATCTTCGCGTTGTTTTAGGGTGAATAGTTGTTTTGCTAACTGTTGCGTAATTGTCGATGCTCCACCTGCACTACCTGCATTTGCTACAGCACGAGCTAGTGCTTTGAAATCAATTCCAGAGTGATCGAAAAAACGTTCATCTTCCGTAGAAATTAAAGCGTCAGTTATAAATGGAGAAATAGAGTCGTAATGTGCTACTACACGATTTACTTTCCAATAACGTCCTAATTCTGTTTGACCATCATTTGCATACACAATTGACGCTGAAAGTTGAGGGTCTTTTAAATCTTCGATAGAAGGTAGGTCTGAAAATGATTGAACAATTAATAAAGAAATAATAAGTGTGATAGGAAAAGTTCCAAGAACCCAGAATAGACGCGTGAAGTTCCGCGTTTTTTCAGGAGAGGAAAGCTTTGATTGTTGTGTTGGTCCTTTTTTAGCCATATCGCGTATATTTTATCCAAAAAAAAGTGCTTCGAGGAGCACTTTTAACGAATTAATTATTTTTTCTTTAGGGATTCTTTGACAAAATTTTCAATCGCTGCAGTCATGCTTGGAGCATTAGGCTGAGGGGCATGCACATCTAAGCGAAGGTTATTTTTAATGACAGCATTTGCGGTTGTAGGACCAAAAGCAGCGATTAAGGTATTATTTTGTTTAAAGTCAGGGAAGTTTTTAAATAAAGATTCTATACCACCTGGACTAAAGAAAACTAGCATATCATAGTAAACATCTCCTAAATCACTCAAGTCAGACGCTACTGTTCGGTATAACATTGCTTTGGTGAAATTGATATTATGCTCTTCTAATGTTTCAGGAATCTTGTCACGTAAAATATCAGTACAAGGTAACAGGTATTTTTCAGTTTTGTGTTTTTTCATACTGTCCATTAAATCTTCAATGGATTGTTTCCCAAAGAAAATTTTACGTTTTCGATAGGTAACATACTTTTGAAGGTATAAAGCAACAGCTTCTGAAATGCAAAAATATTTCAAAGAATCAGGAACAGTATAACGCGTTTCTTGGGCAATACGGAAGAAATGATCAATGGCATTTTTAGAAGTCATGATGACAGCTGTATACTCATTAAAATCAATTCTATGTGTACGGAATTCTTGTGCACTTACCCCTTCCACTTTGATAAATGGACGAAAATCTATCTTTAGCTTGTATTTATCAGCTAAATCAAAATAAGGAGATTTATCTCCTTCAGGTTTAGGTTGAGAAACCAAAATTGTTTTGATGCTCAAAATGCTAATTTTTAAGTTAATCTATTTTATAATTTACCTTCTATCAGCATCCACAAAGGATACATAGGTATAATTTCAAACATACAAAAGTACAAAATAATATAATACCAAGATATGCCCTTTGAAAAAGCAAAGATAATTCCTCTAATTATTCTGTAAGCATAGCATACAGTTAGTATTACCAGTAATATGTATCCAAAAAAACCAGCGTTTTTATCGTTAAAAATCCATAACAAGACTAATAGCGAAAAAAGGATTCCTAAAAATTTGCAGATTGCCCAATTGGTTAATTTAATTGCTTTGGTAATCCCTATTTCACCGCTTATAAATTCTACCAAATTCAAAAATAAATAAGGTCCGAATAAAAATAAAATAGGGGTGTATATTATTGCTAATAAGGTGTTTGTGCTAATTGAATCGTGAAATAAATCTACAGTAAGATATAGCAGACAGCTAGCACATATTAAAAAATTGATTAATAAACAAAAAGACGATAATCCACTCAAAGGCATTTCTTCTTGGGAAATTTTTTCAATGGATCTATTTTTATAGATACTTTTCGTGATTGCAATTAAAAAATAACTGGAACTCATTCGCGCAAATGTGATCAGTAAAATTCCAAATGAAAGTAATAAAGTTATTGTACCATATATAGAATTAATTTTTGGAGAAAGTAGTTTTGGTACTACAATCTCTTGCGTGTTGTTAATAATTCCAAAAGCAAGTGTAATCAATTTATAAGTCTTTGTTAGAAAGCAAAATTAGTGTTTTGTTTTAAGGGTAATTCTATAAATTGTTTTTTTATTTCATCTTTAAATTAAAATAGATCTTATTAGACAGCTTGCCATTCCTCCGATAAAGTGAATTTTATTTAATTAAATTATTTTAAAATCTATATAATCGATACCATCTTTATTAGTTTATGTTCTATTATAATATTAAATTTGTCTTAAGAATCATTTTACATACTTATGAAGACAGATTTATATTCACACCCAGATTATTATAATTTGGATGATTTGTACACGGAAGAACAATTGTTAGTTCGTGACGCTGCGCGTGCTTGGGTGAAAAAAGAAGTTTCTCCAATCATTGATGAGCATTATGAAAATGCTACTTTTCCTATGCATTTATTACGTGGTTTAGGAGAAATAGGTGCTTTTGGTCCATATATTCCTGAAGAATATGGTGGTCCAGGATTGGATCAGATTTCATATGGTTTGATTATGCAAGAGTTGGAAAGATGTGATTCCGGACTACGTTCGACAGCATCTGTTCAAAGTTCATTAGTTATGTACCCTATCTGGAAATATGGTAATGAAGAACAACGCTTAAAATACCTTCCGAAATTAGCTACTGGTGAGATGATGGGATGTTTTGGTTTGACTGAACCAGACCATGGATCAAATCCTGGGGGAATGACTACCAACTTCAAAGATGCTGGAGATCATGTAATTTTGAATGGCGCTAAAATGTGGATTTCGAATGCTCCATTTGCAGATATTGCTGTAGTTTGGGCAAAAGATGAGACAGGAAGAATTCATGGTTTGATTGTTGAACGTGGTATGGAAGGTTTTTCAACACCTGAAATGCATGGCAAACTTTCATTACGTGCTTCTGCTACAGGAGAGTTAATCTTTGTAAACGTTAAGGTTCCAAAAGCAAATATTTTACCAAATAAATCCGGTTTAGGAGCTCCACTTGGATGTTTAGATTCTGCACGTTTTGGAATTGCATGGGGTGCTTTAGGTGCTGCTATGGATTGTTATGAT
>JBIIKZ010000068.1:0-11539 GCA_044232905.1 Crocinitomicaceae bacterium | reverse complement strand
CTAACTTCCTCAGCAGTTATAACCGTTCCCCATGGGGTGATACCACCAGAACAGTTTCTAGATGTTCCTTGTACTTTAGAAAAATCAATTGCTTGTGAACTATCTACAACCCATAATTGATTACTTTTATCTAAACGAACATCAAACATAGATACTGCACCTGTGGAAAGCTCATGATTCAAAGCAATATGCCCTTTCGCATTGCTTGTCATGTTCTCAGGAATAAATGCTGTAAAATCGAAATTCGTAGTAATTGAACCACCACCTTTAGTGTATGGCATTCCACTTTGTGCTAACATTTGCATTTTGTGTGTAGTAGGTATTACTAAAGATTGACCTTTAGTTGCAGGTCCAACGGATTGAAAACATCCAATGTGCTCCGGATTGTTTTTACAGAATTCAGCTGAATTATATGCTTTTGGAATATTTGTCAATTCTAAATCAAATGTTAAATCTGAACTATTTATCTCATTTTGATGTACTTCAACAGCAATAATATTTTCACCGTTTACTAAAGAAGATTTAGGAATCATATACGATTCATATACACCTTCCGCAGCAGATGATTTAGCAAATGTAGAATAAGTGATTGCTCCTGTAGGCATATTTGTTCTAACAAGCTCTTGTCCATTAATATATACAACTGCACCATCATCTTTCATAATTGAAAGTTTTAATGTGTCTGAAATCGCTGCTACATCTTTTACAGTAAATCTTTTTCTGAAATAATTTGTGATGTACTTGTTGTTGTTATCATCCCCAAAAGAAACGATTGTAGAGACTGGATCGGTATAACCAAGAATTGCAGGTCCGTTTGCCCAACCTTTATCTTCATAATTTAAGTTTGTCCAAGTAGTTCCTAAATCTACACCTTGATCATGAAATAACCAATTATCTCCTTTTTTAATTGGGAAAGATGCTATCGTTGGATAAGCTAATTTACCAATCAATTGTAAATCAAATACTATATCAGAACCATCTAACGCTGCTTGGTGTAACTCAACTGCTACAACATTCGTGTCATTATCAATCAAATTGTTTGCTATTACTACGCGTTGGTATTTATTATTTGTTTTTTCAGCATTCGCTAACGTTGTAAAATCTGCTATAGAAGGTAAATTGTCTCTATGCACTTCCTTACCATTTAAATATAAAACAGCACCATCATCCGCTAAGATATAAAGTACTAATGAATCAAATTTTGCACTTCCTTTTGGGATGAAATTTCTACGTAAATAAGTAGTTATGTGTTTTTTTGCTGCATCAGAACCAAATTTAATTTCTGTTCCCAAACCTGCTTGTCCGTATCCTAATTTTCCATTTCCAAATACCCAGTTTGTATCTTTAGCATAAACAACATCTTTCCAATTTTCTTGGTCTAAAGATACACCTTGGTCAATGTATTTCCATTGGGAATTTCTGTTGATTGGAAAAGAACCCACTTCTGCTTTAGGTTTAGGTTGCTCTTTATCGTTTCCACTTAAGAATTCTACAACTAAACGTGGTGCTTTTGCTGGATCACGGTCAAATGCTTGTGCAACTCTCGCTCCTACACCATTAATAATGAATGAAACAGAGTTTCCTGATTTCCAATTTTGCTTTGTTAAAATTTTATTTAATAGAGATGCCAAATTTGGAGTTTGTTGCTCTTTACCAGCATCACCATCAACCGTCCATGCTGCTGTCGGATTCCATAAAACAGAATCAAGAACTAACTTTCTATTTGAAATGGTTCCAATTGCTTCTGTATAAGTCGTTGAATTGTCAGTATCCTCGATTTGTAAAACAAGTTGACATGGATCTATATTCGTAACTTCATCAACTGTAAATTGAATATACGCATTTTGTACCTCCATTCCTTGCGGAATAGTTAATTTGTCAAAGCGTAAACCAATAACTTGTTTAGAAGTTTTATCCATTGTCAATTCCAAGTCAGAAGAGGTCAAATCACCAGCAGTACCTTTAGGTTTTTCTTCCGCATCATCTGAACTAGATAAAATTGAAAATGTATTTTGTGTAGGAATAAAATAATCAACTACTAAACGTGGAGCTTTTACTGGGTCACGGTCGAATGCTTGCGCTACTCTTGAACCTTCTCCTGTAAAAATAAAAGCCATAGCGTTCCCTTGTTGCCAACCATCTTTCGACACAATTTGTTGTAGTAATGTTGCAATATCTGGTGTGCGTTGATCCAAACCAGCCTCACCATCTACTGTCCAAGCAGCTTTAGGACTCCATAGAACAGAATCCGAAATTGTTTTTCTGTTTGAAATTGTTCCTGTTGCTTCCGTAAATGTTGACGCATTCGTATTGTCTTCTACTTTTATCTTTAAGTTACATGGATCTACGTTCGTAACTTCATCTACACTAAATTGTATATGCGCACTTTTAATTACCGCATTTTTTGGAATAGTTAATTTATCGAAACGAAGTCCTAAAGTTTGTTTGGATGTTTTATCCATAACAAATTCTAAATCCGAAGAAGTTAAATCACCAGCTGTTCCAGTAGGTTTTTCCTCAGCATCATCCGAACTTGAAAGGATAGAAAAAGATTGATTAACAGGTAATATATATTCAATAACTAATTCTGGTGCTTTTGCTGGATCACGATCAAATGCTTGTGCTACTCTAGCCCCTTCACCAGTAAATGCTAAAACAATCGAATTTCCTTCTTTCCAATTTTGATTGTGAATAATTTGTTTTAATAAAGAGGAAATATTTGGGGTTCTCTGCTCTAAACCTGCCTCACCATCTACTGTCCATGCGGCAGTTGGATTCCATATTACTGAATCTTTGATATAGGTTCTATTTGAAATAGTTCCTACTGCTTCCGAAAATGTAGAAGGATTTACATCATTTTGTATTTTAATATGAAGCTTACACGGATCAACATTTGTAGCTTCATCCACTGCAAACTGAACATATGCATTATAAATGAGTGCATTTTTAGGAATGTTTATGTTAGTAAAACGTAATCCTAAAATTTGTTTGGATGTTTTATCCATAACAAACTCCAAATCGGATGAGGTTAAATCACCTGCTGTACCTATTGGCTTTTCTTCAGCATCGTCTGTAGATGCATTAACGCGTGTCTTAAAAACTGTTTGACCGAACACTTCTTGTCCAGTTAAGCAGAAAAAAGAGAATGCTCCTAACAAGAACATTTTTTTTAGATCTAATAATTTCATTTTCATAATTCATTCCAAATTGGTATACAAAGGAATGTAGTTGTGAAGCATATTAGATTAAAAACATATCATGATTTCTTTAATTGATTCTTATGCTTTAACACATTAAATTAACGCTGATTTAATCTGAATCACAATAGACTATATGTCATTTAGTTATAGAAAATAAGGGTGAGATTACAGTGATAATACCTCACAAAATCACTTCATTTTAAATATCCCCGTTGTCTTAAGTCTTTTTGAATCGCAACAATAGCATCAGGAAATAATTAACTAACCATAAGGCTCACCTTTACTTGCTTGTCAAATGAAAAATGAAGGTAAATAATCCGGGATTTCTTAATGATTTATTGAGTCGCTATAACCTGAGGTAAATTAAGAAACTTGAAATTGAAAAATTACACTAATTTTGAAATCTGAATCTTTTATTGATGCAAAAGAAAACACGAAACACCACCGCCAAACAAGAAATTCTAAAATTGATTGCTAACGCAAATCAAGCGCTTTCGCATGTGGAAATCCAACAACAACTAAACAACCTCTGCGACCGTGTTACCATCTACCGTGTTTTGAGCCGCTTGGTAGAAGAACAAAAAATTCATAAAATCGTAAACACAGATGGTGTAGTAAACTATGCTGCTTGTCACGACTGTGAACATCACCACCATAATGACAATCACGTGCACTTCAGTTGTACTAATTGTAAATCAGTAACCTGCCTCGATAACATCATCCCAACATTCCAACTTCCAGCTGATTACCAAATGCAAGAAATGAATTTTATGATTGCTGGTATCTGCCCAAATTGCAAAGCATAAAAAAAGGACCATCGTTCGATGATCCTTTTAACCTAAAACATAAAATACCTACTACTTTACGTTTACTTGAAAATCAACTTCAACATCCGTATCACCAGTCGCTGATGTACCATCTTTCACTCCTGGCTGATGCATTAATTTTACCTTCACTTTTCCAGAACCTGCATTACTTGTTGTCCAAGTAGACTTCAATCCTAAATTCTTTCCATTCCCATCTTTATCGGTGATCGCAACATTAACTAAATCCAATGGATTACTTGAATAAAAGAATAGGTGATCGTTTGCTTCTTCCAATACTTCATTTGAAATCGTATCAGCTGGTGTTTTACTTTTGTCTAATAAGGTAACTTCAACTTTATAGGTACTGTTTTTCAATAAATGAATCGTATCAAATTGTGTAGCAGCATTTCCTCCATCACCATCTGGGTCATTAAAGGTAACTACAAAGGTAGTATCTGCACCTAATTTTCCTTTACCAGAAAATTTTAATTCCAAGGTTGTAATTAATTCACTGTCATTGTGATCATGATCATCGGTTGGTTTTACATCATCCTTTTTACAACTTACAACCATTAAACTCAAAGCACCTAGTGCCAACATAAACGGTTTAAACATTTTTCTTTTCATATATAACTAATTAATGCAATTGTGTTGCAAATATAATAAAACTTTTTATTAACGCAATATTGTTGCAATTAAAAACGATACTTCAAGCGCAACGAAACATTCCTTCCCATTGCATCCGTGAAGTACCGAAAACGATCCATATAATCACGGTAACGTGTATTCCCTAAATTGGTAATATTCAACCCAATTTCTGCATGATTTTTTCCCATCCGAAAATGAGTCGCGATATTTAAATTTGTCAACCAATAAGCACTTGGTGGATCCACAAAATCACTACCTTCCGGAACACGATGCTGCTTCGCTAAATACTGTATCGATGGACCGATATAAATATGCTTCAAACGTTGGTTATGGTCCCAATGAAATCCAAACTCTGTTTCAATGCGGTCTGCTGGCATTTGAATTAACCAATTATTAGCAGCTTGATTCCAGGCGCGCAATAGTGAACCTTTTACCTTCCATTCCATCCAATGGGTAAAATGACAGGAAGTATATACATCTACACCGCTCAATATAGCATCTGTTTGTGTATAATTAAATCCAGGAAAAGCGCCTCGAATAGTAAGTACTGGTGTTGTAGTTGGCTGACGATAAATAAATCCCTGAATAAAATTGTAATACGGACTAACTTCTATATGTAAATCTTCATTGGGTGTATATAATCCTGTAAAAGTTGCAACATACGCTTGTTCTACTTTCAAGGCAGAATTACCATATTCTACCGCTGCAGCACCATGGTGTAATCCATCACTATATAACTCATTCACCGATGGAGCGCGCCATGCAGTACCAAGATTCAACATACACTTCCAAGTAGTATCTACGGTATAATTAGCACCTAAACTTGCTGTTGCTTGTTCAAAAGGATGTGAAGTTTTTACTAGAACACTTTGATTATCGACTATCTTTTCAGATTGGTAAACAGAAAGTTGTTTTACATCATACCGTAAACCAGCTTCGATTTCCCAACGCTTATATTGCCAATTTTCAACAACAAAAATTCCTATACTAGCGTTTTCAAAACTAGGTACCAACTTACGCCCACGATAAGTATTTGCTTGTTGCATTCCTTGTAATCCAACTGTACCCTTAAAGCCATTTCTTCGTGCATGCGACCAATGTAAATCGAGGGTATGGGTTGTTAAATGAAATTCTAAATCTGGATTATTTTTGGATGCTAATAAATTATTTAATGGCCCGTGCTTATCATACTCATAACGCCAATTATATTGTCTAGCATAAACCAATGTTAGTTTGCCAACCTTACCCGTATTTATATAAAATTTAGCCTTAAATAACTCATGTTCTACATGCTGGTATGGACGATTTATCGCATACGTAAATGAAGTTGATTCTAGAGGAACTTTACTATCAAAGGCACGTTGTAAATCGGTTAAATTACCGATATGGGAAGCGCCAAAAATACCCAACGTGGTATTAAATTGACTGTAAAATAATTCAGCGCCATAATTCTTTTTTTTCCAACCCAATTCATACGAAAAATTATATTCTTTTAAACCGGTATTAATTAACAAATAATCTGGCGCAGCGATAGTCCCGTTTTGTTTCAAGGTACCTTGAACACGCCACGAAAATGCTGGTAATCGCTTAAATTTTCCTTCTAAAAAAGAAGCAATTGTTCCACCCCTTCCATTGGAATTACCAACCATATTAATCTCACCGCCTAAACTAGCACTATCGGGTAATGATTTTGTATCTACTAATATAACACCAGCAATCGCATCCGATCCATACATAATACTATTTGCACCTTTTACCACCGAAATTTTATCTGCAATAAATGGATCTATCTCTGGTGCATGCTCACTCCCCCATTGTTGTCCTTCTTGGCGTATGCCATTATTCAAAATCAACACACGATTACTATGCATCCCATGTATAACAGGTTTTGAAACAGAATTACCCGTATTTAAAGAATTAACACCAGGAATAGACTTTACTATATCACCCAAATTCGTTGCACGATTTTTCTCCAGATCATCCCCAAATAAGGATGTTGCATTTAACGTAGATAATTTATCTTTCGGTTTATTTAAAGTGGATATCTTAACCTCTGCAAGCTCTTTTAAATGCACTTCAATTTTAAAATTATAAACGATGTTTTCTTGCACATCAAACATTTTTACAATGGGTTTATAGCCATCGCGATTGGAACAAACAACCGTAAATCTACCAGCACAAAGCGAAGAAAATTGAAAACGACCTAAACTATCTGTTTCAACCCTTTTATTTAATTCTTTTATGAAAATTTCAATCGCAGAAATGGGTGCATCGTTATGTATATCGGAAACTATTCCGCTGAAACTATGGGTGCAATTTTGTCCGATGGAATTTCCAGAAATGAAAAGAAATAATAGGACTAAAACATACAAATTCTTCATATTTCAAAAATACAAAAGAATAATAAATAAAAATGCAATTAAGTTGCAATAAAAAAAAGGCTGTCCCAATAAATGGAACAGCTTAAACAAAATTTAACTACTAACTATAAATGAAGATAAATAACTAATCTTGTCATTATTTACATTTTTATAATCACAAACTCTGTCCTTCTATTTTTCTGATGTAATACTTCAGGATATTTATTTTCATCTATCAAATCACAATTACAATGATTTACCAATTTTGACTCGCCATACCCTTTACCATAGATGCGTTTTTCTTCTATCCCTCGTTCAATAATATAGTTTCTAGAGGATTCTGCTCTTCGAAACGACAAATCTTCATTAAACTCTTCACTTCCTCTACAATCCGTATGAGAACCTAACTCAATATAAATTTCTGGATGCTTTTTTAGTATATTAACAATTTTATCTAATTCTAAAGCTGCATCAGGTCTTATAATGTCCTTATTAAAATCAAAATATATTGGATTAATTTTTAATGCACTACCCAATTCCAAACCTTTCTCGATTTTGTATAAATCAATATCGAGAAATTCATTGATGGAGTATACTCCAGGTTTATCTATTTTTTTTGAATACGTTAATTCTTTACCAAGATAACCTTCTTTTTCTATTCTTAATTTCAAACTTAATGAATCACCTATTTTGTGTTTAGGTAATTTAAAATAAATCTCACCATTAATATCGGTAACAAAGGACATCGTTTTTTTACCCTCTCTGATGATTATATTGACATTTTCAATGTCTTTACCTGATTTTTTTTCTTTGATATTAGCGTGTAAATAAAATACATCCTTAGGAGCTAAATATAAAGTGTGTTTTATTTGAGAATAAGTTGTATCAGAAACAATTAAATCTCTTTCATTTGAAAGGTTTTCAGCAGAAGCATTTACACTGATGTCTGTTTTAGGTTCAATAATTACATCAATTTTCCCTTCATTATTTGTATAATAATTAAAGGTCTTTCCATTTTGCACGATAGAAACTGTAGCATTTTTAACTAATTCGCCCGTTTCAATATTACGGATAGTTAATTCTAGATATTTTAATTTAAAAGTGGATAGATTTTGTGCAAAATAAATATCATCATCCCCCTTACCTCCGTCTCTATTCGAAGTGAAATAACATTTTGTATATTCATCATTCACTATAAAACTAAAATCATCTTTTGGTGAGTTAATTCCTTCTCCTACATTATAAACATGCCTGTAAGAATTATTACTAAACGGTGCATAAAAAACATCTAAACCACCTAAGCCAATATGTCCATTGGATGCAAAAAATAAGTCTCCATTTGCACTTACATATGGAAACATTTCATTCCCTTCTGTATTAACATCAGGTCCAAGATTCATTGGTTTTCCCCATGTATTATTTTCTTTTACAATCATCCAAATATCTGTTCCACCAACAGAACCAGGCATATCCGATGTGAAAAATAATTTTAAGCCATCTTTAGATAAAGCAGGGTGTCCGTATGAAAAATCTTTTGGTCCTAAAAACAATTGATCAATTTGTTTCCACTTTCCTTTTTTATTCTGTTTCGCACTGTAAATACGAAGTTTTAAGACACCTTCTTTAGTTAATGATTTCTTTTTCAAATAATTATTTCGGGTAAAAAACATTAATTCTGAATTATTTGGCGACATTGTAATAGGTCCATCATGAAATTTAGTGTTGATTTTTCCTTTCAATTTAGATTTCTTTTCAAAAGTAGTATCATTTAGTTTGATGAATTTATAGACATCTAAAAATGCTGTTTTATTCCATTCAAACTCTCTTTTAACATACATTTGATTTTCATCTTCAGTGACAACAAATAATTCTCCATTTGGTGTAGTAAAAGGAGCAAATTCAATTCTATTTGTGTTGAAATGTAAATTTGTAATTATGAAATTATTTCTTTTGCTATGAATTTCTTTCATGATTTCATCCTTAGAAGAAAACCACAAGCCTCTACTATCTTTTGTGTTCAGTTTTCTGAAAATTTCCATCCACTCATCAGCTTCTTTCGTCTTTTTACTAGAACGTAAAGCCATTGAATAATAAAAAGCATCATTATAAGAATAATCTCCATACTTAACGAATTCACCATACCAAAAAGCTGCCTTTTCAGTATTATTAATAAACCTATAACTATTTGCTAGTTTCTCACTTACAACTTTGTATTCTATTTTTTGACTTGCCAATTCTTCATAAAGATTTATTGCTGTGGCATAAGCGTAATTATCAAAAAATTTGTTTGCTCTTTTCAATTTAATATTTTCTTGTGCATTACTAAAAAATTGAATATTTAAAAAGAGAAATAAAGCGCTTAATATTTTTATCTTGTTCATAATCTTTTTTTTTAGAAGTATCTTGGTGTAATAATTTTATCATTTTTGTATAAGAAATCATAACTTAAAAACAATTCATAAGTCCCCTTATTAAAATTATGTAATCTACTTATTGTCTGATCAAAAGACATACCTATTTTTAATTGATCAGAAATTCGGTAACCGGCCAAAAAACCATAAGAATCTGTAACTCGATTCATTATACCTAATGAAAGTTTATTTCCATAATATGCTTCAAGAGATAAATCTAAACTTACTGGAGCGTTTTGAGTTAACTTAGTAAGAAAAGCTGGTTTTAATTTCCAGTTTTTATTCAATTCAAGTACATAACCTCCTATAATGTAATAGTGTCTATTAAATTTTGTAGCATCTATAGTATTATTTGAAAATTTAGTTTCAATTAATTTAGGTGTAGAAACTCCCAAATAGCCTTTATCAGTATGGTAATACAACCCTAGACCAATATTGGGAGTTACTTTATAATAATTGAAAGCAAAATTATTGTCGTTAGCCTCATCCAATTTAAGATTAATTAAATCTGCTTGAATGTAATTAATCATTGCTTTCATACCGATATTCAATCTTGCCTTTTTATTTATCTTAATAGAATAAGAACAATCTAAAGCACCCGATGTTTGGTTAATTGGACCCACTTTATCATTTAAAAAGTTTAGACCTATCCCAATATTTTTATTGATTATAGGTGTATGTAAAAACAAGTTTTGTGACATTGGCGCTCCTTCCATACCAATCCATTGCTGCCTAAATAAACTCGATACATTTAAAAGTTGACTTGAACCAGCATACGCAGGATTTACAGCTAATGTGTTATACATATAATGTGTAAACTGCACTTCTTGCTGACTTTTTACTTTAAAACTTATTGTCAGTACAAGAACGATTATTGTGTGTTTTATCTTTATCATCTTACTATTTATTTAAATAAATGTATCCGTTTAACTTAGTACCAGCTTCATCATTCAATTCGAGTACATAGTAGTAGGTTCCTTCTGGTAAACGACCATCTCCCAATATATTTTTCACATTTGGATAACCATCCCATTCATTCGCATATCCTTCTTTTTCATAGACGATGTTACCCCATCTGTTGTAAATGTAGATTATGTTATTAGGGAATAATTCGATATTTTTAATTACCAAGTAATCATTTTTACCATCATTATTTGGAGAGAAACCTTGAGGAACAAATATTCCATCGAAATCTATGTAATCTGGTTTACCATCTCCATCAGTATCGTTAACAATTCCAGAATTACAAGGATCAATCATTGGAGTTTCCTCAGAATCTGATTTTCCATCGTTATCCGAATCCAAATCTAAATGATTTGGAATACCATCACCATCCATATCCGTTGTTCCTTCAATGAAATCAGGTATACCATCTTTGTCGGAATCTTTCAATGTATTGTTTACAACAACCATTGCTGAATCACAAATGTTTTGTACATCACACATTTTGTAGTAGAAAGTATCTAGACCACAATACCCTGGCTTAGGTACATAGATAACATTTCCGGTACTTGCATCTATAGAAGCTATTCCTCGTTTCGCTTGCTGAATGATAATAACGGAAACTGCCCCACCAGTTGGATTCTTATCATTCGAAAGTACATTAAATGTAATTGGCGTTTGATCGTCAGTGGCTTCTTCATCGTTATTTGCTTTAGGAACAACATTGAATACTACTTTCAAAGTATCACATTTATTTGCATTACATATTGTTACGCAAATTGTATCTTTTCCAATGTAATTATCATCAACTGTATAGGTTATACAATTACCTACAAGTTTTGCATTATTATTCTTGTTACAAACTAATGACAATGTGTTATTACCTGCGTCGATATCTGCATATTCAAAACAATAAGTGATATCTTTTGTAGTAGTTACGACAGTATCATTCGTGATGAATATTGGGTCATCATCTACTGGTGTCACAGTGATGTTAATCGTATCGTTGATACAAATAACTCCTGGTGTTCCTGCATCACAAACAGATACTACAACCACATCTGTTCCGTTGAATCCAGCGTTTGGTGTGTAGATATATGTTCCGTCTGTTTTGATCACAATCGTTCCATTTGTTGGTCCACTAACTGGTGTTGTATTTACCGTTAATGGTG
>JBIIKZ010000127.1:0-3207 GCA_044232905.1 Crocinitomicaceae bacterium | reverse complement strand
GGATATATTACTTGTGTAAAAACAATAAGTAATTGTCTTATAACCAGCATTATTTTTTCGGCAATACTGTAATTACCAAGTTCTAATGCCGTGGTAGTAAAACCTAATACAATAAAGTTAGAGATTACGTATGCTTGATTTAAGAAATTGGAAATAAAGATTAATAGACCTGCTTTTATTTCATTTATAACAATTTGTATATTAAGAAGTTTGAATTTTAAGTTATATTTTTTTGTTATAAAACGTATACTAAATATTCCTGTAATGATTGCAGCTACAGAATAGAATAGATTTACGTACATATAGTCTGTTTTTTCCTTTATTACAATGAAAATCAATATGGTAAATATTGTTTTACTTATAACATTGAAATACATTAAATATTTCATTTCTTGTAAACCTTGAAATAACCAAATTGGAAAAATTACTTGTCCAATCAGTAAGCCAGAACTAAAAACATATAGTAACCAATAATTAGAGAATTTGGGTATTAGCACAACTAATATTGCCAATAAAAGCATTGAAATTACAAGCAAATATATTTTTGTTGTAATAGTTCGATTAAAAATTATTCCAAGTTTTTTTTTGTTGTTTTTATTCAGGGATACTTTTCGGATCGCTGTGATATTGTAACTATATTCAATAATGATGATAAAATACAGCATTATGGTTTGTGAGTACAAGGTAGCTCCAAACAATTCTGGTTGTAATGTTTTAATTAAGTATGGAAAAGTTAGTATTGGTAAAATGAAATTAAATGCCTGTAATCCATATAGATATATAAAATTAGAAACTAATTTATTTTTAAATAATGTGATTATTTTACTTTTTATCGACATTAATTTTCTTGTGTTATTTTTGTTTGGTCCCGTAAAAATAACATAGCAAATATGACAAAACTCATACCGATTGAATTTACTAATAATGGATTTGTAATAGATTGTAAATAAATCACTAGGACACCAGTAATCCAAGGTAATATTGTGTTTAAATCAACATGATTATTCCAAGCTTTCTTAAAATTGTAAATACAATAAAAGAATATAAAAAACCAGAAACTCAAACCTAATATTCCTTGTTTAAAAAATATTTCTAGGTAAGTTAATTCCATATGAACGGGTCTAATAGGGACACCTATTCCAAAGCCTTTTCCGAGGATAAAATTGAATTTTTTTGTTGTCTTAACTACTTCTTGACTCTTGTTTATTTTCGGAATTTTTGTAGATTTTTTATTATTAAAAATTTGTGCACTGACTTGATCAAATTGTTGTTTTCTAATATCTACACTCTCTTGCTTATTTCCCAGTGTTGTACTATAAAAGTTTTTAAAAGTTATTGGTATTAAAATCATTATACAAAGTATCACTAAATGAAAAACCATTTGTTTTGATTTTAAAAATGATATTTTGAATTTATGAATTGCCCAATTAAAAAATATAGTACAAGCAAATATTAGCAGTGTAATTGCTAACAACCAGCGTAATAGTGTTAGAAATAGAGCAACATATATTATTAAGACGATAAATCCATTTTTCATAGTTGGTTTGGAGAATAAATAAAAGAAAATTCCGATTCCGAGGTAGAAAAACCCTTTATAAAAAAAATTACCACCTGTACCTCTAAACATAAATTCATCATGAAGCCATTCTACACTCAAAGTATTGTAAAAAGGTTCCATTTTAAGTATGTTCAATTTTATGAAAGAATAACAAATTAGGTAAGCTAAAGAAAGAATTAATGTTGCGTTTTTAAGGATTTTAATACACTTGTTTACTTGCTCTTTAGAGTTTAGAAAAAAAGAGAAACTAATAATAGAAAGAAAGAATAGTAATTGTTTGATATCTGTAAAAATTAAACCTTTAGGAGCATTATTTATTATACCTACTAAAGCCCCAGCGGAAACCGTAATCCCAAAAAACAGTACCATTCGAATCACGAATTTTTTATTTGGATTCTGGAAAATTCGAATACTAAACCATAGTAATGCTACGGAAAATAAAATCATGCGTAATGTAATTGATCCGAAACTAAATACTCTTCCACTTCCACCAAGAAACAATTCATACAATAAAAAAGTAAAAAAATAGGATTCTATTCTTTTTGTTCGTTCCGTATTTAATATAGTATTCATAGAAGTTTTTGTACAGATTAATTTTTGCTGAATAACTGGTTTTGTAGTACTCTAATATATTTACTAGTTTGTTGCCTCAATGAAAGCAATAAAGTTCTAAATAAAATTAGAATAAAAATTTGAAATGATTGATTTGTAGATTTTCCATATTCTAATGCTCCTCTACAATAGTATTCAAATCGAATGAGTTGCTTTTCTAGATTTGTTTCAGAAGCCGATAAATCATGCGCACATATTACATTTGTTAATACAAAATGTGAATGTTTTTTTTGAAATTTTAAAATAAAATAGAAATCAGAAAAATCAAGTTTTATTTTTTCGTTGTACCCTCCAATTTCTAAATAGGTACTCACATCGATTAATAATCCACTGTTTAATAGGGATTTGTTTTTAAAATCATTTAACCCAATACATACATCGTTTGCTATTTTCCCTCTATTAAATTTGAAATGACATGGTGAAAGATATTGATTTTTTGAAGTTAGAATTGGGGCAAAAAGTTTTTCAGTTGGATGTTGCTTAATATTTAGTTGTGTTTCTTCAAAAAAGTCCGGTGGAAATATAGTGTCCTGATCAACTATTAGTATCCATGGAAGATTTAATTCTTTTGCTTTATTTGCTCCGCAATTATAGGCTTTACTCACCCCAGCATTAGAATTATCATGAATGATTTCAATTTGGTGATTTGTATTAATTGGTTGTTCAATTTTAACATCGGGTGAATTATTATAAATTAAAACATGTAGGTTTTTTTCTTTATTCGCCTCAATTAGTGTTTTATACGCGTCAGAATTTTCTAAATTACAATGATATAAAACTAATGTGATGAGCGTATTTTCAGTTAATGAATACATATTATTTTTGAGTTCTAGGTATGTAATTCAATAATATCGCATTAAATAAAGCGAAAAATTCTACACCAGCTTTAGATTCTAACATGGATTCTACAAGCATATTCGTAGCGATTAAAAATAGAAAGTATAGGTAAATAGTATTGCTATTCTTAAAGGAAATATAGGTTGGATATACAAGCGATACTAAAAATAGTAATCCACCACCAATTCCAAAAATAATGA
>JBIIKZ010000126.1:0-3233 GCA_044232905.1 Crocinitomicaceae bacterium | reverse complement strand
CATTAAATAGACCCACTGTTTTTAATTCCTTTAATAAGGAAATGGCCTTAACATTGCAAGATGAATTAAAAAAAGCAGTGTTAAACGATGAAGTTAGAGCAATCCTTTTAACAGGGGAAGGAAAAGCATTTTGTGCAGGGCAAGATTTAGCAGAAGCAACCGCTACGGATGGACCAACTTTACAATCGATTGTAAAAGAGCATTATAATCCCATTATTGAATTAATACGAAGCATTGAAAAACCGGTTGTAGCTGCTGTAAATGGTGTAGCTGCTGGTGCTGGAGCGAATATAGCGCTTGCATGTGATATTACATTTGCGAAAGAATCCGCTAGTTTTATCCAAGCGTTTTCAAAAATTGGATTAATTCCGGATTCTGGAGGAACTTTCTTTTTACCTAGAATTATTGGAATGCAAAAAGCAACAGCTTTGATGATGACTGGAGATAAAGTTTCAGCGAATCAAGCAGAAAGCATGAACCTTATTTATAAGTCAGTGGCAGATGATTCTTTTGACGATGTAGTAAATGCTTTTGTTCAAAATTTAGCAAAAATGCCAACAAAAGGTTTAGGATTGACAAAAAGAGCATTAAATGCTTCGTTCAAGAATGATTTAACATCCCAATTAGCATTAGAAGAAGAATTGCAAACGGTAGCTGGTACAACACATGATTTTAAGGAGGGTGTTCAGGCATTTTTAGAAAAAAGAGCACCTAATTTTAAAGGAAATTAAAATGAAAAACATTGGAGTTATTGGCGCAGGTACAATGGGTATTGGAATTGCGCAAGTTGCGGCTCAAAATTGGAATCACGTTGTTTTAGTCGATACAAATCAAGAAGTACTCGATAAAGCAAAATTTAATTTAGACAAAACATTAACTAAATTAGTTGAAAAACAAAAAATAACCCAAGAGGATTCTACTAAAATACTTCGTTTAATTGAATTTACAACGAATTACGAGGCGCTTAAAAGTGCGGATTTGGTAATCGAAGCAATTATTGAAAATATTTCGGTTAAACATAGTGTTTTTAGTCAGATTGAGTCAATTGTTTCTCCAAAGTGTATCCTAGCTTCTAATACTTCTTCGTTATCAATAGCTTCTATAAGTTCTGTGCTGAAAAATCCAGAGCGTATGTTAGGTATTCATTTTTTTAATCCTGCTCCTTTAATGGCGCTTGTAGAAATTATTCCTGGAGTGCGAACAAGTAATGAGGTTACTGTTGAAGCAAAATCGATCATTGATTCTTGGAAAAAGAAAACAGTACTTGTAAAAGATACACCTGGATTTATTGTAAATAGAGTTGCACGACCTTTTTATGGGGAAGCATTACGGATCTATGAAGAGGGGATAGCTGACTTTGCAACTATCGATTGGGCAATGACCCATTTTGGAGGTTTTAAAATGGGACCTTTTACCTTAATGGATTATATTGGCAACGACATTAATTATACGGTTACAGAAACGGTGTTTGAAGCTTTTTATTTTGACCCAAGATTTAAACCTTCATTTACACAAAAACGACACAAAGAAGCAGGTTTGTTAGGAAGAAAGACTGGGAAGGGGTATTATGATTATCAGGAAAATACGATCGCTATTTCTCCAAAGGAAGATGTTCAATTAGGAGAGAAAATCTTTAACCGAATTTTAGCAATGTTGATTAATGAAGCCTATGATGCATTATTTATGCAGGTTGCATCAAGAGAAGATATTGATACAGCTATGAAATTTGGGGTTAATTATCCAAAAGGCCTACTAGAATGGGCAGATGAGATCGGTGTAGATAATGTACTTACGATGTTAACAGATTTATTTGAAGAATACGGAGAGGATAGATATAGACCAAATCCATTATTGAAAAGAAAAGTACGTGAATTACAAGTTGGTAATTAACTGTTAATAATAGTTTAAAAGTAAGGTGAGTTGAATAACTCACCTTTTTTTGTTATATTTAAATAGTAACTAATTACATATTCCAAATGAAACGAATTGCTTTATTAACTTCCGGTGGGGATAGCCCAGGTATGAATGCAGCTATTAGAGCGATTGTGAAAACATGTTTGTTTTATAACATTGTTCCAGTTGGTATTCGGGATGGTTATAAGGGAATGGTAAATAAAGATCTTTTTGAAATGGCATATGCAGATGTGGATAATATTATTCATACGGGCGGTACTATTTTAGGATCTTCTAGATGTTTAGAATTTCTAGATAAAGCAACACGTTCCCTCGCAATCGATAATTTGAAAGAAAATAAAATCGATGGATTGATTGTGATTGGCGGAGATGGCACTTTTACAGGAGCAACAGTTCTATCGTCAGAAATGGGAATTCCAGTTATTGGTATTCCAGGTACGATTGATAATGATATATATGGAACGGATCACACTATAGGGTATGACACCGCTTTGAATACTGTTATCAATGCGGTAGACAAAATTAGAGATACAGCTTCAAGCCATCATCGTATATTCTTTATAGAGGTAATGGGAAGGCATGCGGGATTTATTGCAATTAACGCTGCACTGGCAAGTGGCGCTGAAAGTGTTTTGATTCCAGAAGAAGTTCCGGACTTAAAAAAATTAGTCGCTCAAATCCAAGACCAGAATAAAGGTAAACGAAGTAGTATTATAATTGTTGCAGAAGGTGAGCAGGAGGGAGGTAGTTTGGAACTCATTAATAAAGTCTCACCAATGCTCGAAGGTTTTGATTTGCGACCAACGGTTTTGGGCCATATTCAACGAGGAGGAAGTCCTTCCGCATTCGATAGAATATTAGCAACTAGAATGGGGTCATACGCTGTTGAATTACTTTTAGAGGGACAACAGGGTGTTATGATTGGTTCTTCAGGAGATAATTTAATTACAACTTCCTTGGAAATAGCTATGAAATTACATAGCACTCCTGATTTGGAAAGACTAGTTCTATTAAAGAAAATGCTAACTAGGTTCTAATTCCCGCTTATTTAACAAAACGAAAACAAAAAAATCATTTTGCAACGCCTTTATTTACTGAATATTAAGAAATAATTAAATTTTAATTCAAAAATCGATTGTTAATTCAAATAAGTACTTTATCTTTGCACTGCTCAACGGAGAAAGCGACAAGGATTTTGAAATGATAGATTAGACAAAAGAATATTTTTTTTTCACGTTTTGTTGTTTAATTAAAATTAATACATATCTTTGCACCCCACAACACGATAGCGTGATTGGTTTTTTAAGGCGAGAGTTTTA
>JBIIKZ010000125.1:0-3242 GCA_044232905.1 Crocinitomicaceae bacterium | reverse complement strand
TCAAATAACAACATCAGAAATTGCAGAAAAATCTAAAGTGACCAAGCGAACAGTATTAAGAGACATCGAAAAATTAAAAAAACAAAACAAAATCCAACGTGCGGGTACCGAAAAAAAAGGAATTTGGATTTTGATGTAGTCCTTGTTTTTTCAATACAATCAATCCAACACCCAATCATTTTAAGAATATGCCAAAACTCACCATCATCACCATCAACTACAACGACCTTGAAGGACTGAAAAGAACCGTTGAAAGTGTTATCAATCAAACTTGGCAAGAGTTTGAGTACATCGTTATTGATGGTGGTTCTATGGATGGAAGCGTTTTATGCGATGAAAGCCATCACAAAACTTCGTGGTTTTGGAATAAAAGTGGAATTATATCCAGATAATGTCAAGGTAGGAAAACAGTTTCAGCATGCTGATAAACGCGGATTTTCTTATGTCGTTATCGTTGGCGAAACCGAAATGAACGAAGGGAAATTTGCCTTGAAAAACTTGCTTTCTGGCGTACAGGTTTTACTTGATTTTGAAGGATTGAAGACGGCATTATTGCAAGGTTGATGAAGTACTGATTTAAATCGTTGGACTTCTTTTAAAAGCCAATAGAACCTAATCTTAAATTATTATATTTGCGGTAGAGTAAATTTATAATATAAGGATTTGCTAATTAAAACTTCTTTTCCTTTTCCTAGAAAATGAAAATACAATAAATTGAAATGATCGAAACAGAAAATACTGAAAAGGATTGGTTGTTTGAAATAACACCAAAAAATAAATTCTTTTCCCTTAATTTGAAGGAAGTTTGGCAGTACCGAGATTTATTACTGCTTTTTGTAAAAAGAGACGTGGTTACGGTATACAAACAAACGGTTTTAGGACCGCTTTGGTATTTGATTCAGCCTTTATTTACCTCCATTACTTTTACGATTATTTTTAATAATGTAGCTGGAATTGATACTGGAACAGTGCCGCCTTTTTTGTTCAATTTAGCAGGAATCACGGTTTGGAATTACTTTACGGCTTGTCTTAACGGAACGTCGAATACCTTTGGTGCAAATGCAGGAATTTTTGGTAAAGTCTATTTTCCAAGACTCATCGTACCCATTTCTATTGTAATTTCTAATTTGATTAAATTTGGAATACAATTTCTAATATTCGTTGTGTTTTATGTTTTCTACTACTTCAAAGGAGCTACTGTGGGTTTGAATGGTTCTGTGGTATTCTTTCCTCTATTAATTGTGCTGATGGGTGTTTTAGGATTGGGATTGGGGATGTTTATCTCTTCCTTAGTGACCAAATACAGGGATTTTAGTAACCTGATAGGTTTTGGCGTGCAATTATTAATGTACCTCTCAGCCGTGATGTACCCCCTAGCTTTGATTAATCAAAAACTGCCCACTTATGGATGGTTAGTACATTATAATCCGTTGGCTTACGTCATAGAAACTACCCGTTATATGTTGTTAAATGTGGGGCAAATTTCCATTTGGGGATTGGGTTATACCTTTGTCGTTACCGTAGCGGTATTTTTAGTGGGTGTGCTTATTTTTAATAAGACCGAGAAGAGTTTTATTGATACGGTTTAGTGTTCAGTTTTTAGTAATCAGTTGTATTAGAATTTCAATAATAAATGAGTAAAGATATCATCTTAAAAGCAGAAAACATCTCAAAACAATACCGCCTCGGGCAGGTAGGGACGGGTACTATGGCGCACGATCTCAACCGCTGGTGGCATCAAGTGCGGGGCAAGGAAAATCCTTATCTGAAAATTGGTGATACTAACGACCGCAGTACCAAGGGCGAGAGCGATTACGTTTGGGCACTCCAAGACATTAATTTTGAGGTAGAACGGGGTGAGGTTTTAGGAATTATAGGCAAAAATGGAGCTGGCAAATCAACGCTATTAAAAATACTCTCTCGGGTTACGGCACCTTCTACTGGCCACATAAAGTTTGGAGGGCGAGTAGCTTCTTTACTCGAGGTAGGAACGGGTTTTAATGGCGAAATGACAGGACGCGAAAACATATTCTTGAATGGCGCTATTTTGGGAATGACCAAAAAAGAGATTACATCTAAGATTGACGAAATTATAGAGTTCTCGGGTTGCGAGCGTTACATTGACACCCCCGTAAAACGCTATAGCAGCGGAATGTATGTTCGTTTGGCTTTTGCCGTGGCGGCATTTCTAGATCCAGAAATTTTGATAATCGATGAGGTATTGGCCGTGGGCGATGCCGAGTTCCAGAAAAAAGCCATTGGTAAGATGCAGGATATTTCTAAAGAAGGCGGAAGAACGGTGCTGTTTGTGAGCCATAATATGGCTGCGGTTGAAACCCTTTGTACTCGAGTCATAAGTATGAAAAATGGTAGTATTTGTGGAAACGGGAATACAATCAAAATTATATCAGAATATTTACAAAGCAATTTTTTTTCTGAACGAAAAATCAGTTTTGATAGTACTGATGAAGCCAAAGGGAATGAAAATGTAAAAATTCTTTATGCCGCTGTTGAAAACGCTTCAGCCCTAGATATAGAAGAAGTTATTGATGTGACATCGTCAATTAATTTTCGCATGAAAATTGTAAATCAAACGACACAGAACCGAATTTCTGTAGGCTACGATTTACGAACGATAAAAGGAGATGTTGTTTTTGGAAGTGGAGGTAAATTTGATTGTAAAAAAGGAGAAATTACTGAGATAACCTGTCGTATTCCAGCTAATTTTTTAAACGATAATACATATCAAATTCACGTTTACTTTCATTCAGAAACTATGAGAAGATTGTTTAATGACGAAGAGTTGTTAACTTTTGAAATAAAGGATGTAAAAAGGGAATCGGGTTATTTGGGTAAAGTGAACGGAATAATAAGGCCTCAATTAGAATGGAAGGTGCAATAAAAAAATATGTTTAGTTTTTAGTAACTATTAAGCTTGCAATTTAGCGATAGTCTTAAAAGCAAACAAGATGTTTTGCCCATTTTTGATACAGGTGTCTGTTACAGATCGAATGACTGCATAAATAGTTGCACCTCTTTCAGTTTTTAAATTGTCCCGATATTTTTTGTTTTACTTTTACATTTCTGACAGCATGTTCTGAACCATTATTATCTTGGGGAACATATTGATAGAAAAGAAATGTAAAAATGTATTCTTCATATTTGATCATTCGTTTATGAAAAGCACAAAGGTCTTTTTGTTGTTTCGCAATAGGGGTTTGGAGTAATAATTTTAAATTTAA
>JBIIKZ010000067.1:0-11811 GCA_044232905.1 Crocinitomicaceae bacterium | reverse complement strand
GAGGATGGTAACATTACTTTTTATACGCAAGGAAATTTCACGGATTTATGTCGTGGACCACATATTCCAGATACATCTCCAATTAAAGCCGTTAAGTTGACCTCTATAGCAGGAGCTTACTGGAGGGGGGATGAAAAAAACAAACAGTTAACTCGTATTTATGGAATTACTTTTCCAAAACAAGCTGAGTTAACGGAATATTTAGAGAAAGTTGAAGAAGCGAAACGAAGAGACCATCGAAAACTTGGGAAAGAATTAGAATTATTTACTTTTTCACAACGTGTAGGTCAAGGGTTGCCTTTGTGGTTACCAAAAGGAGCGGCATTGCGTGAACGACTTGAAAACTTTTTAAAGACAGCACAGAAACGATCTGGATATGAACAAGTAATTACACCGCATATCGGAAGTAAAGAATTATATGTATGTTCTGGTCACTATGAAAAATATGGTGCTGATTCATTTCAACCAATAAAAACACCGGATGCAAACGAGGAGTTTTTACTAAAACCAATGAATTGCCCACATCACTGTGAGATTTTCAAATCTAAACCACGTTCTTATAAGGAATTACCTGCTCGATTTGCTGAATTTGGTACTGTGTATCGCTATGAGCAAAGTGGTGAATTACATGGTTTGACACGTGTTAGAGGATTTACACAAGATGATGCGCATATTTTTTGTACGCAAGACCAGGTTCTTGGTGAGTTTAAAAAGGTAATCGATTTAGTGTTGTATATCTTCAAAACCTTGAAGTTTGATAATTTTAAAGCGCAAATTTCACTAAGAGATCCTGCAAACGAAACTAAATATATTGGTTCTGACGAAAATTGGGCAAAAGCAGAAGCGGCTATCATAGAAGCGGCGGCAGATAAAGGATTGCCAACTGTGGTGGCGTATGGAGAAGCAGCATTTTACGGACCAAAACTGGATTTCATGGTACAAGATGCTTTAGGGCGTGAATGGCAGTTAGGAACAATTCAAGTGGATTACAATTTACCAGAACGTTTTGAACTTGAATACACTGGAAGTGATAATGCGAAACATCGACCAGTGATGATTCATAGAGCTCCATTTGGTTCAATGGAAAGATTTGTAGCAGTTTTGTTAGAGCATTGCGCTGGAGATTTTCCATTATGGTTAGCGACTGAACAAGTACATGTCTTACCAATTAGTGATAAATACAACGAGTTTGCTGAAAATGTATGTAGTTTGCTAAATAATTCCGATATTCGTTCTTTGGTTGACGACCGAAATGAGAAAATAGGCAAGAAAATTAGAGAGGCTGAACTCAAAAAAGCTCCTTTTATGTTGGTAATTGGAGAAAAAGAGTTTGAAAGCCAGACAGTTTCTGTTAGACAAAGAGGTTCGGGAGATCTTGGATCTATGTCAATAGAAGCCTTTACCGAGACCATTGAAGTCGCAATTAAAAATGAATTAGCAACAAATGCTTTAGTTACTGAATGAGAAAAGAGCCAAGAAAAAGATTAGTACCTCAACAAGAGCCTGATCAGCACAAAATTAACGAGAAGATTTCTGCAAAAGAAATCCGTCTTGTAATGGAAAGTGAAGAACCAAAAGTAATGTCTACGTATGACGCTATTAAATTAGCAGAAGAACAAGAAATGGATTTGGTAGAGATTTCACCTAACGCTGTTCCTCCGGTTTGTAAAATAATGGATTATAGAAAGTTTTTATATAATCAAAAAAGAAAACAAAAGGAATTAAAGGCAAAACAAAGTAAAGTTATAATTAAGGAAATTCGTTTTGGTCCAAATACAGATGAACATGATTTTCAGTTTAAATTAGTTCATGCTAAAAAATTCTTGGAAGAAGGTTCAAAAGTAAAAGCATACGTATTCTTTCGAGGAAGAACCATTGTTTTTAAAGATCGTGGAGAAATTTTATTACTGCGATTCGCACAAGAGATTGGAGATTTGGGCGTATTAGAATCCATGCCAAAACTAGAGGGGAAGCGTATGATAATTATGCTAAATCCTAAAAAAGGAAAATAAGATATTGTCAGATGACAAAAAATAGCTGATATAGAGGTAACACTTAAAAAAAAGTAAAGATGCCAAAAATGAAAACTAAATCCAGTGCGAAGAAGAGATTCACGATAACTGGAAGTGGTAAAATCAAGAGAAAACACGCTTTTAAAAGCCACATTCTTACGAAAAAAACTAAAAAGCAAAAGAGAAATTTGACACATGCAGGACTTGTTCATGCAGCTGACGTTTCAAATATCAAATTGCAATTATGTATGAAATAGTTTCATACAGGTTCAACGTTTAACCCAATAGTGGAGTACACAAGCCTTCTGAAATAGTGAAGCACCCTCTTTTAAAAAACAAAAAATTATGCCAAGATCGGTAAATCACGTGGCTTCTAGAGCGAGAAGAAAATCGTTCATGAAGTTAGCCAAAGGTTACTTTGGAAGAAGAAAAAATGTTTGGACAGTAGCGAAAAATGCTATTGAAAAAGGATTGAATTACGCCTATGAAGGTCGTAAACAAAAGAAAAGAAATTTCCGTTCATTATGGATCGCTCGTATTAATGCAGGTGCTCGTCAACACGGATTAAGCTATTCTCAGTTTATGGGCGCTGTTCATAAAAGCGGAATTGAATTAAACCGTAAAGTTTTAGCTGATTTAGCAATGAATCACCCTGATGCTTTCAAAACAGTTGTAGAAACTGTAAAGAAATAATAAGTAACTGACTCTATATCGCAATAAAAAAAGGCTCTCAATTTGAGAGCCTTTTTGTTTTAAATACTTTCTTTCGTGTTTTCAATCATGTTTGCTAGAAAATCTCTCGCTCTGAATAGCTGTGCTTTGACGGTTCCCAAAGGAAGGTTTAATGCTTCAGATATTTCTTCATAGCTTAACTCATCAAAATATCTTAATTCAACTAATTCACGATAACGCGGTTTCAATTTTGTGACTAAATTGCGCATCATTTTTACTTTTTGTGCGTGTATTATAGCTTCTTCTGGATTATGAACGTCTGTACGCGCATCAAAATGAATAATTTCACCGTCATCCGTTGTATACCCAGCATCCATAGAAGTAACTTTGATTCTTTTTTTGCGAATAAAATCGATACAGTTATTCGATGCAATTTTAAAAAGCCAAGTACTAAATGCGAAATTTGGGGAATATTGCTCTAGACGGCTGAATGCTTTACCGAATGCTTCAATGGTTAAATCATCCGCATCATCCGTGTTTTTGACCATTTTAAACATCATAAAATAAATGGAATCTCTGTATCGCTCCATTAATTCTGCATAAGCGGCCTGACTTCCTTTTTTTGCAGCGTCCAGTAAAACTAGATCGTGTTTGGCTTTTTCAGATAAATTTTCGCTTACTTCCATTTTGAAATTCTTGGTTTTTCAGAAGTATAGTATAGAACAGGTAGTACTATTGCATAGAATAATTCAAAAAAAGGAAAGAATAAAATAAAATTTTTGCCTTTCAATTTAGCAAAACATCTCCCTTGAATTATCCACTTTAGTGTAATTACACTAATAAAAATACTACTTGTAAAAATCGTATACTCTGTATCAAGAAGTAAAATAACAAAAGAAAACCATAGTAATAGTAGTGTTAAGGGATAGATTCCTAACAATGCTTTTTTAATAACCTGATATTTTCCAGCAGTAGAATAGTGTCTAGATTTTTGCGCAATCCACGTTTTCCAAGTGTTTTTGGGTGTCGAATAACAATAAGTATCTGGGTTAACTTGGATATTGTACGTGTTTAATTGTGTAGCTTCTTGAATAAATAAATCATCGTCTCCTGAGCTTATGGCATAATGTGATTTAAATCCACTAACAGATTTGAATGCTGTTTTAGTATAGGCTAAATTTCTACCGACTCCCATGTATGGAATTTTTGCTAATGCAAATGAAAAATAATTCATCGCAATAAAAATAGTATCAAATCGTATTACTTTATTCAGGAAACCAGTCTCTTCTTTATAAGGTCCGAAGCCAAGTACAATTTGATTTTCATTTACAAACCCGTCTACCATACCTTGAAGCCATAAATTACTTTCCGGTTGACAATCTGCGTCGGTAAATACTAAATGTTCGTGCAATGCGGATTTAATACCTAATGTTAGCGGGAGTTTTTTACCTATGCCTATGTGTTTACTTCTTTCCACTTCAATCATACGTAGGTGTGGGTATTGCATTTTGTATGCATTAATAATATGGTAAGATTCATCAATGGATTGGTGATTTACTACGATAACTTCAAAATTTGGATAGTCTTGCTCTAAAATTATTGGTAAATTAGCAAATAAATTATCTGAATCATTTCTTGCCGCTATGATGACTGAAACAGGAGGTTTTTCAGGATTTTTGATGTTTTTTTTCTTAAAAGAAGTGAAAGCTAATCGACTGAAAAAGTAGAATATATAGCTTAGTTGAGTCACTACACAAAATACAAAAAAGCAGAAGATAAAAAGTGAAAGTTGTGTTTCAAAACTTGGTAAAATTTCCATTTAAATTATCCTTTTTGTTAAAAATGAGTCAAATCAGTAAATAGCAGTTATCTTTGCTTTGTTTATTTTAGGTCACAAATATATGCATTTTGAACTTCATCATACGGATTCCGCCTCAAAAGCACGCGCAGGAGTTTTACATACGGATCATGGTAAAATTGAAACTCCAATATTTATGCCTGTAGGCACTGCAGGTTCAGTAAAAGGGGTACATCAACATGAATTAAAAGAAGATGTAAAAGCACAAATAATTTTAGGAAATACCTATCATTTATTTTTAAGACCAGGATTAGATGTATTAAGTGGTGCTGGTGGTTTACACAAGTTTATCAACTGGGAAGGACCAATTTTAACGGATAGTGGTGGTTATCAAGTTTATTCACTTTCAAATTCTAATAATATTACAGAGGAAGGTGTTCGATTTCAATCACATCATGATGGAAGTTACCATTTTTTCACTCCTGAAAGAGCAATTGAAATACAGCGTGTGATTGGCGGGGATATTATTATGGCTTTTGATGAATGTACTCCTTTTCCTTGTGATTATGCGTATGCAAAAAAGTCGTTAGCAATGACGCATCGTTGGTTGGGAAGGTGTTTTGATGCAATGGATAAAACGGAGCCATTGTATGGACATAATCAAGCATTATTTCCAATTGTTCAAGGCAGTACTTATAAAGACTTAAGAACCGAATCCGCAGAAGTAATCGCTTCATTTGATGCGATAGGTAATGCGATAGGTGGACTTTCCGTTGGTGAGCCAGATGAAGATTTGTATGAAATGACAGATTTAGTTTGTTCGATTTTACCAAAAGATAAACCTCGTTATTTAATGGGAGTAGGTACCCCTGCAAACCTTTTAGAATGTATTGCTTTGGGAGTTGATATGTTTGATTGTGTAATGCCATCTAGAAATGCGCGACATGGAATGTTATTTACTTGGGAAGGTACCATTAATATAAAAAATGAAAAATGGAAATGTGATTATACGCCATTGGATTCTTTAGGTGGATCTTATGTAGATTCTACTTATTCTAAAGCGTATTTAAGACATTTAATTAAGTCTAATGAAAATTTAGGAATTCAAATCGCAACATTGCATAATTTAAATTTTTATCTATCATTAGTCAAGGAGGCAAGAAAACGTATTATTGATGGGTCATTTACTACTTGGAAAAATCAATTAGTACCAATCTTAAACCAACGTTTATAAATTTATGTTGTCCATTTTAGATAAATATATCATCAAGAAATTCTTATCTACATATTTTTTTATGTTGGGGATTATTATGTTATTATCTATGGTATTTGATATCTCTGCTAACTTAAGTGAGTTCATCCAAAATAATGCACCAATTTCAGCTATATTTTTTGATTATTATTTGAATTTCTTGGTGTATTATGGCAATACGTTTTCGTCTATAATTGTATTTATTTCTGTTATTTGGTTTACTGCAAAATTAGCGCAAGATTCGGAAATTATTCCAATGTTATTTAGTGGTAGACCTTTTATTCGAATTCTTAAACCGTATGGTATTAGTGCTACCATATTGTTAGTCTTATCCATTTTTATCAATCATTTTTTATTGCCAATTTCTAATAAAATACGATTAGACTTCGAAGAAAAGTACTATCGTTCTAGAATGTTAGTGGAGAATTATCATGCAGAATTTAACAAGGAAAAGTATGTCTATTTTTCGACCTATAATAGTGACGAGAATTTGGTGTACAATTTTAATATGGAGCAGTGGACGAAAGAAAATCAACCAATGTATTTTATTCGTGCTACTACCGCTAAAAATTACCCAGGAACTAATCGATGGGTTTTGAAGGATTTTTATGCGCGAAAAATTGGATCGACGAATGATATTCTTTCCTCTGGTAGGCAAAAAGATACGGTTTTTACATTTAAGATTGAAGACTTAGCTTTTAGAGATAATCGCTGTGAAACAATGACGAATAGCAAGTTAAAAGAATTTATTGATCGAGAAGTAGCAAAGGGATCTTCTAATGTTCCGATGTATAAAATAGTTTTATATCAAAGAACATCTTTGCCATTTGCTGTTTATGTTTTAACTTTAATAGGTGTTGCTGTATCGAGCACTAAAAAACGAGGGGGTATTGGGTTAAATATTGCAATCGGATTGGGTTTTGCGTTTACGTATATTTTTGCTATGAAAATGACAACAGTTGCAGCATTAAATGTTGGTTTCCCACCATTATTAGCGGTTTGGATTCCAAATATATTATTTGCAATTGCAGGGGTTTATTTGTATAAAGTTTCACCAAAATAAAGGAGGTATGTTTGGAAATAATCAACAAGAAATGCTTTTGAAAATGCAACAAGCAATGGAAGAAAGCAAGCGAAAACTGGAAGAAATTCGTGTTAGTGGAGATGCTGGAGGCGGATTGATTCGTGTTGAGTTTAATGGAAATCGAAAACTTACAAATTTAGAAATCAATACTTCGTTACAAGATATTGAAAAAGAGGATTTAGAAGATTTATTAGCGGTGGCTATCGCTAAAGCTTTGGCAGAAGTTGAAACAATTAATGAGCAAACGATGTCTTCATCCGCAATGAATTTTTTACCGAAATTTTAGATGAATAAAAAAGCATTACGCATACACTATTTAGAAAAACGTAAGGGAATTTCATTATCAGAAAAGTTAGTATTAGAGGAGAATATGAAAAAAATATTGTTTGAAAACTTTGATTTTTCAAATAAAATTATAAGTTGTTTTCTTCCGATAATATCTAAAAATGAGATAGATACATACAAGATTATTTCCGGCATTAAAAAAAAAGGAGGTAGAATCGCTTTGACCGTTTGGGATACTGTAACCAATGGATTAATTCATCGATTATTTACAGATCAAACCCGCATTGAGAATAACGCAATTGGGATACAAGAACCCCAGAATGGTGAGTTTATTCCGAACGAACTATTGGATATCGTTTTGGTTCCTTTACTAGTTGTAGATAGCACAGGAGCGCGTGTAGGTTATGGAAAAGGGGTTTACGACCGGTTTTTAGCTAATTGTTCACCGAAAACTATTTTTATCGGATTGTCTCTTTTTGAAATGATTGAGCGTATTGAGGATGTAGACGTGTATGATATCCCTCTAAGCTATTGTATCACACCTACAAGATGTATAACTTTTGAAAAATAATTCAAGGGATCAAGGGAAATTTCACTTGCTTGCTATTTTTGGAATTCCAGTTCTTTTGCTGTTAATTTTTGTAGTTAAATTAATATGGTTAGTTTTTGTTTACATCTTATTATTATTTCTCATTACTAGATACTTATTTAAGGCTAAATGAAACATTAATTTAGTTCCTACGTATCAGTTAATTAGAAATAAACGGTATGAATCGGAACTTTTTTATTGTTTTAATTCTTGTTATTTGGACTATCACTTGTTCCGTGAGGCCCAATCCTTCGCTTCGTGGAGTGTTTGCTAGTAAGGTATGTGTTCAAGGAAATGGTGATTTGTTTATGTTATTCGCTTTTATGGATAATGGCGTTTGTTTGTCACACATGAAAATCTTAACAAAAGATGAGTTTATAAAATTTGCTTCAGGTTATTGGCCGAGCATGTATAATCCAGACAGAAGAAATTTTTTTAAAGAGCATAATTTAGATTGTGGTGTAGTTGAAAATCATGCATTCGAACAAAAAATCCCATATTGTTTACCTCTAGATTCCTTATGGAAAATTCGGTATTCCATTTATCCATTTACGAATAATAATGATAAAGGATGGAGTGAGGGTATATATCGGCCATCCGATAAACAATCCATTTATTTGTTAAATAGATACGGAGTTAGAAGTTTTGAATCTAGTTATTTTCTAGATGAAAAGTTTTGGTTACTGTTACAGGATATTCAAGATCCAGCTTGGGTATTGATGTATAAATCCTTATAAATTTGTAATTTAGCGTAATAAATTAGGTTACGTTTTATGAAAAGAATTCAAATTTTCCTTGCCGTTTTATTGTGCGGTATTTCTTTTATCACATTTTCGAATGTCAATCCATCACAAAAAATAGTACCTGAAAAAGTACTTTATTCTGAATATTCTACGATTCCGAGCTTGGTTGTTTTTCCGAAAGGAAAAGAGTTGTTAATCGCGGATGTGGCACGTTTTTTAACAGATTACTTCGAAGAGAAAACATTGTTTTCGTTGAAATTGATTGATTGTCAGACCGATGAACTAGGTTTTGTACACTATCGTTATCAGCAATTAATGGATGGAATACCAGTTTATTACGCTTATTATGTAGTGCATGCTAAAGCGAATAAAGTTATTTCTATGCATGGACAATTATTTGATAATTTGTTTTTCAATGATGTAATTATAGATGCGAATATTGCAATTCAAAAAGCAACAGAATATATTTCAGCAACAGAATATATGTGGGAAAATTTACAAGAAGAAAAACTGTTAAAACGACAATCCGGAAATGATAAAGCTACTTATTTTCCAGATGCAGAAATAGTTTATTTTATAGATCCGTCCAATTTATTTAAGCCTGCAAAGAAAGCTTTTAAAATCGTTGTTTACGCCTCAAATCCATTGTCAAAACAAAATGTATTTATTGACGCAAGTAATGGAAATGTTTTATTTTCCGAAAACTTATTACAGCATAAAGATGTTAAAGGTGTTGCAAATACAGTCTATAGTGGATTGCAAACGATTACGACGGATAGTACAAATACGGGGTACACATTAAAAGAAGTTGGAAGAGGTAATGGTATAGAGACGTATAATATGAAAAACAGCACTAATTTTTCTTTTTTTACGGATTTCACCGATAAAAATAATGTATGGGATACAATAAATGCGCAAAAAGATCAATACGCAGTCGATGCGCATTGGGGTGCTGAAAAAACCTATGATTATTATCTTCAAAAACATAATCGAAATAGTATAGACAATAATGGGTTCAAATTAATAAACATGGTTCATTATGGATCCGCTTTTGGAAATGCCTATTGGGATGGTGCGCGTATGGTTTTTGGGGATGGAGATGGAGTAAATACAAAAAATCCCTTAGTATCGTTGGATATTATCGGACATGAAATTACGCATGGAATTACTTCTAATACAGCTAAATTAGTTTCCCAAAATGAGCCTGGTGCTTTAAATGAATCCTTCAGCGATATTTTTGGTGTAACGATTGATTGGTATGCGCGCCCTGATAAAGCAAATTGGAAAGTAGGGGATGAGATAAGTTTTATTTTTCGGTCATTAGAAGATCCTAATGCGACTAAACATCCGGATACTTATCAAGGCAATTATTGGACTGCAATTAATGATGTAGATTTTGGAGGTATCCATAGTAATAATGGGGTTCAAAATTTTTGGTATTATTTACTGGTAGCAGGTGGTAATGGAGTAAATGATAAAGGAAATGTGTATAATGTCGCAGGTATAGGAATTGATAAAGCAGCTGCGATTGCGTATCGAAATTTAACGGTTTACTTAACTAGTTTATCTAATTTTCAAGATGCTCGTTTTTATGCGATTCAAGCAGCAATTGATTTATTTGGTTCTTGTTCCCCTGAAGTAGAATCAGTTACCAATGCATGGTATGCGGTAGGAGTTGGAGCTCCCTATCTCCCTAAGGTAACCAGTAATTTTGTTGCGTCTTATGGTAAGTCATGCCGTGAGTTAAAAGTGAATTTCACCAATAAAAGTAGTAATGCACAGAGTTATTTTTGGGATTTTGGAGATGGGAACACTACTGAAATTTCCAACCCAAGTCATGTGTATACAAAACCTGGAAAATATACCGTGCAATTAATTGCTAAAGCCTCTAATGCTTGTGGGATTTCAGATTCTATGCGTATGAAAGATTTGGTAGAGATACATCCAATCAATCCTAAACCTATTCAAGTGGCTATTTGTCCAGAAGATTCAATTGTATCTCTGATTTCTGTGATGAATGGTCCTCTAGCATGGTATTCGTCAGATACATCGCAAGTCATATTAGATACCGCAAGTTTATTTTCCATTAAAAATCCTAAAACTGACAAGAGTTTTTATTTGGGTCGTACAAATCTAGCAAAAGATAGTACGATGCATGTTGGCGAGACAAATGTGAGTACTAATATTGGGAATTATGCGGCTACCGTTCGTTATCAAATTTTTGATGTTTTTAGACCCCTAGTACTTAAATCTGTTTTGGTAAATGCGTATACTGCTGGGGAAAGAGTGATAGAATTACGCGACGCTTTAGGAAAAGTGTTGCAAGACAGAAACATAAATATACCAGTTGGAATTCAAAGAATTGAATTGAATTTTGATTTAGATCCTGGAGTAGATTATCAATTAGGATTAAGTGGTACTTTAGGTTCGCTTGGTCGCTCAAACGCAGGAGTTAAATATCCCTATGAATTAAAAGATTTTATATCGATTAAAGGTAGTAATGCAATAAATGCTGGCTTACAATTTTATTATTCATTTTATGATTGGGAGGTAGTTTCAGTAGGGTGTAACGATGCACGTCAAGAATTCCAAATTAAAGTAAATTATAATTCATGCCTCACCAGTAGTTTAATTAAAGAAAATTTGGAAAAAGTCGCAGTATCCCCGATTCCTGCCCAACGATATGTAACCTTAACTAATCTTCCAAGCGGTAATTTAAAAGTCATGGATTTATTAGGGAAAGTTATAGTTCAAAAAATGTCAGTGAAAGGGGATTTTGAATTAGATATGATTACCTGGGAAAATGGGGTGTATGTATTAGAATTAAACAGTGATTATGGCACTGAAATCATTCGAATAATAAAGGAATAAAAAAGTAGAGAAAATATTTATTATTTCGTAATCTAATTCAATTATAATGTATAAATTTACCATGGTAAATAAAAAACAACTTAAATAAATTTAAAAATGAAAAAATTAACATTGATTGCAGGTCTTGCATTTGGATTATTTTCTTTTGTTCCAACAGAAGCTACAACATGGGGTATTGACGGAGTACATTCTCGTGTAGGATTTTCTATTAATCATTTAGGAATTAATGATGTATTAGGATTCTTTACAAAATATGAGTCGAAAATCAATTCTTCCAAAGAAGATTTTTCTGACGCTATTTTTGAATTTTCAGCAGAAACTGCAAGTGTAAGTACTGGTTATGAAGGATTAGATGGTCATTTGAAACAAGCAGATATGTTTGATGCAGCTGCTCATCCAAAATTAATATTCAAAAGTACTTCTGTAACTAAAAAAGATGAAAAAAATTATGAAGTTAAAGGTGATTTAACACTTCATGGAGTAACTAAATCTATTACCTTGAAAG
>JBIIKZ010000038.1:0-21544 GCA_044232905.1 Crocinitomicaceae bacterium | reverse complement strand
GCTGCTATTGTAACGATTTCAAAAAAAGAAGAATTAATTCTATTTCTAGAAAAAACCTTCTTGAGTAATACTTTATCGTAATGATTAATTGATCTACTTTTACGCCAGTGAAATAGAGTAACCATGTAAATATACGTTCTATCTTTTTGGTAGGTGAAATATTCTGTCCAATGAATTTGGTTATGAAGAAATGAACCTACGGCTTCTTCAATTTTTTCTTCATCACTTGATTTACCTAATAGTTTGAAAACATCTTTGTTTACTGGAAAGAAATACAATAAAGAAATTGAAATAAATAAGGTAAATCCACCCAAGTAGGAAAAAATATATGCGTATACATCGGATTCAGATGCAAATTCCTCTAAACGTTGAAAGTTTATAAAACGGTAAATAAAATAGCAATTGTAGATAATTGGTATTACGGAATTATTAAAGCAAAAACGAATAAATGGACGAGATAAAGTAGCTAAAAAAGGATATTTTGTTCCTAGTTTCATGTAGCTATACGTATTAAACGCCATTGTAAAACCACCAATCGCAAATCCCATAAGAGCAAAGGATATCCAACCAATTTCTCCGTTGTATTCAGGTGAATAAAAAAGGAATGGAATTCCGTAAGAGAAACCAATTTTATCTGTGATAATTAAAAATAAGAAGATCCAAAAACTTAAGGCAAATAAATTGTATTTCAAGTGGCCGAAAAGCAACTGAATCGGGAAAAAGGAGCGTAAGAAAAATAATATTTTACCGAAGATGTTGTTTGTAAACATTTAATTGAGCTTTGTAATGAATGTACTAATCTTAAATATAGTTAAAAAAAGCACTTTGACTCTTTGTTTAATGTTAAAAGTGTAAAATTACGTATTTTTCGATTCGAACCATTGCCATAATGCTTCGTTTGGTACAGGTGCTGTTACGATGATTCTTTCTTTTGTTGTTGGGTGGTGAAACGCAAGATGGCGCGCATGTAAGTGAATGGATCCATCGGGATTAGATCTCTTAGCACCATATTTTAAGTCTCCTTTAATTATGCACTTAATATTAGATAGTTGCGCTCTGATTTGGTGGTGCCTACCCGTTTCTAAATTCACTTCTAATAAATGGTATTTATCGGATGAATTTAGAAGTTTATAGTGAAGGATAGCCTTTTTTGCACCATTCACTTCTTTCACGTGAACGTATGATTTGTTTTGTTTTTCGTTTTTAAGCAGGAAGTTTTCTAATTTCCCTTGTTTGAGCTCTGGTTTGGTTTCGACTACTGCCCAATATACCTTGTTTGTTTCATGGGTTTTGAATTGTTCATTCAAGCGCGAAAGTGCTTTACTTGTTTTCGCAAAAACAACTGCACCGCTTGTAGGCCTATCTAAACGATGAACAACTCCACAGAACACATTTCCTGGCTTGTCGTATTTGATTTTAAGGTATTCTTTTATTTTATCAGGCATCGTTACATCTCCTGTTTTATCCCCTTGCACAATATCGGATGCTTTTTTATTCACTACGATAACGTGATTGTCTTCATAGAGAACTTCAATATCTGGTAAAGCTGTGTTTCCTTGAATCATTTTTAGTTAGAATAAAGATGAAAAGAATTTAAGAAAAAAGAAGAAGGAAATAAAAGTAAACAAGTCTTTTGTCTTTTGTTAATATTGTTCGTTTTCGTTAGGGAAATCACCCGATTTTACATCCGAAATATATGCTTGAAATGAAGAAAACATTTGTTCATAAAGATTATTGTATTTACGTAAAAAACGCGGGCTAAATTCATTGTTTATTCCTAACATGTCGTGTACCACAAGTACTTGTCCATCTACACCATTTCCGGCACCGATTCCGATGATTGGAATAGAAACAGATTTCGCAACTTGTTCTGCTAATTGCGCAGGTATCTTTTCTAAAACGATTGCAAAACATCCAGCTTCCTCTAATAATTTAGCATCGTTTATTAATCTATTAGCTTCACCTTCTTCTTTAGCTCGAACAACGTAAGTTCCAAATTTATAGATAGATTGAGGTGTTAACCCTAAGTGTCCCATTACAGGTATACCTGCAGTCAAAATACGTTTGATCGATTCGATAATTTCTTCACCACCTTCCATTTTTACGGAGTGACCACCGGTCTCTTTCATGATACGAATTGCATTTGAAAGTGCTTCTTTGGAGTTGCCTTGGTACGAACCAAAAGGCATATCTACAACCACTAAAGCGCGTTCGACAGCACGAACGACAGATGCAGCGTGATATATCATTTGATCGAGAGTAATTGGTAATGTTGTTTCGTGACCGGCCATCACATTTGAGGCAGAATCACCAACTAAAATGACATCAATTCCAGAGGCATCAATAATTCTAGCCATGGAAAAATCGTATCCTGTTAGCATGGAGATTTTTTCACCACGATTTTTCATTTCTTGAAGTACGTGGGTGGTAATTTTTTTAACGTCTTTATGTACGGACATGGGGTTTAATTGTTCAATGGTTTAATGTGTAAATGTAACAATTATCTATAAAATGAGGATTTTAGAAACTTGTTTTGTAAATTAGTAGTATGAGACAATCGCTTTTGATACGTGTTATTGGTTTGCTGGTTTTTGTGTTGAGTGTTTCGTTTACATTCGGGCAAGATCGCAGTTTGACCAAATTGACTTTGTTGTATACGCAAGGGAATTATCGATTGACCTATTGGAATGCGGATAAATTGGTGAATAATCCCGATTACGATACTTCCATGTTACCTCGTTACTATCGTGCAGTTTCTTTGTTACGTTTGGAAAATAAGTTTTTGTTTAAACGTCGAAATCCATCGCCTTGGGTAGAGGGTGCAACCTTGTTGAAAGAACTTAAAAGTATTCCAGAAAGCAAGTCATTATTCTTGAAACATAAAGAAGAGATTTCGGCTTTGCGCTTTTTCTTGTTGGATGAATTGGAAAAGTTTAAAGTTAAAAAGGATAAAGAAAAATACCGTAGATTGAAAGAGGTGTTGAATGGGCTTTTTGAAGGTTTACCATACAATGATGTACGCTCAATTAAAAGTCCTAAAAAAACGGAAGTATTGTCCGGAGATCGGGAGTTAGTAGTAGAAATTGCAGAGACGCATATTGGTGTTCCTTATATGTTCGGAGGTGTTACACCAGAGGGTTTTGATTGTAGTGGATTTACATGTTTTGTATTTCAAAAAGCAAATGTGCTAGTCGGTAGGAGTTCGCGCGATCAATTTGCTACCTGTCGTAGATTAGAAAAAGACCAAGTTACCAAAGGAGATTTGGTTTTTTTTAACAATGGTTCAGATGAAGTGTCGCATGTTGGGATTATCATTTCAGTAAAAGGGGAGCCTTTGAAAATGATACACGCAAGTACTTCGAAGGGGGTGATTATTGCAGAGATTGAGAATTCTGATTATTGGATGCAGAAGTTACATGGTTTTGGTACTTTTTTGAATAAATAGAATATTATGAACCAACCACAAAAACCAACTTCCTATTGCGATGCAGTTTCGCGTATGGAAGATGATAATTTGCATAAAATCTACCACGATACTGCTTATGGTTTTCCGATTTTGGATGACAAAGAGTTGTTTGAGCGTTTGGTGTTGGAAATTAACCAAGCGGGATTAAGTTGGAATACCATTTTACAAAAGCAACAAAATTTCAAAAAAGCTTATAGTAAGTTTGAGGTACAAGTGGTTGCTAATTATGGGGAGGAAGATGTTGCTCGTTTATTACAAGATGCAGGAATAATTCGCAATCGTTTGAAAGTGCATGCTGCGATACATAATGCACAAGTGATAATGCAATTACAAGACTCGCATGGTTCGTTTAGTGCTTGGTTGGATCATCATCATCCCATGGTGTTGAAGGATTGGATGAAACTATTTAAAAAGACCTTTAAATTTACAGGAGGAGAGATAGTAAATGAATTCTTAATGAGTATTGGGTATTTGGATGGGAGTCATGTGGATGGGTGTCCGATACGGGAGAAGGTTATTGAGTCAGGACCGAGATTTTTGGATGTGAAGGAAAATTAATGGCCAAAACATACTTTCAGTTTTATTAATATATTTTTTAGAAGCAAATTTGATTTGACTATTTTTGTTGCATGAGTTCAAGTCTAAACATTGCGGTTGTAGGTGGAGGAGCAGCGGGATTTTTCGCTGCAATTTCCGCGAAAGAACATCATCCAAATGCACAGGTGACTATATACGAAAAATCGAATAAGGTACTAGCGAAGGTTAAGGTTTCAGGTGGTGGTCGTTGTAATGTTACGCATGCATGTTTTGATAATAAAGAACTATCTAATTTTTATCCGCGAGGTAAAAATCAACTTAGAAAAGCATTTGAGCAATTTAATGTACAATCTACGATCGATTGGTTTAAAAAACGTGGAGTAGAACTTGAAACGTTACATGATAATTGTATTTTCCCAAAATCAAATAGTTCTCAAACGATTATTGATTGCTTTGAATTTGAGGCAAAACGTTTGGGTGTGTGCATTCAACAACAAACACCCATTAACGATATTCGTTTTGAAAACGGATGTTTTGTTTTGAAATCGCTAGAGCAAGAAATTTTCGCCGATCGCGTGATTTATACAACGGGCGGTCAACCCAAGGCGGATTCACTTCGTTGGGTAGAAAAGTTTGGTCATACGCTTATACAACCTGTTCCATCTTTGTTTACATTCAACATGCCGAATGAGCCCATTCGTTCCTTGATGGGGATTGTTGTTGAACCAGCTTTAGTACGGGTAGAAAAAACAAAATTGGAAGCGGATGGACCTTTATTGATTACCCATTGGGGGATGAGCGGGCCAGCGATCTTGAAGTTATCTGCCTTTGGAGCACGAATTTTAGCGGAAAACAACTACGATTTTGCAGTTTTGGTTAATTGGTTGCATACCAAAAAAGAAGAAGCATTACACCAGGAACTAGAAAGTGTTAAAGAAACGAATGCAGATAAGAAAATCAGTAATTACAATCCTTTTGGTTTATCTAGTCGTTTGTGGGAATTTTTAGTAGTGAAATCCGCAATTTCTGTAGATGCACGTTGGAAAGAAGTTACTGGAAAAGCGTATAATAAATTAGTAAACACCTTGTTGAATGATCGTTACGAAGTCAAAGGTAAAACGACATTTAAAGAAGAATTTGTAACTGCTGGAGGAATAGCGCTGGAGGGAGTAGATTTTAAAACCATGGAAAGTCGTCATCAACCAGGTTTGTTTTTTGCAGGAGAAGTGTTGGATGTGGATGGAGTTACCGGAGGGTTTAACTTTCAGGCGGCGTGGAGTACGGGATGGATAGCGGGAAAAGGAGTAACGAAGTAACGAGTGACGGACTTTTGAGTGACGAGAGATAAAGCGACGAGTGACGTATTTGACTGAGGTAATAAGTATTTATTTCACTAAGATTTTCAATTCACCGATAAGGCTGCTTTGTATTAGTAATTCGTTGTTCATTGGGTAAATACCATCTATAGCAATTGAAGATATAGTTGTTGCCATACGAATATTTTTATCTAAATCGCGATTGAGTTCTTTTTCGACTAAAGTTTTATTGTTTTTCAAATCGTTTTTTAAGTCGTAAATGGCTGCTTCGCGAATTTTATCTGTAATCATATTATCGAAAAGCCACGCAGCACTTTTTAATAATTTGTTCTTGGTGTCGATATCAAACGTCAGATCCGGAAATGAAATCACTTGTTTTTCTTTGTCGAATGTTGGTGTACCGACTAAATAAAGTATTCCGCTTCGTTTTCCAGAGAAATTTACTTGAAAAGAAAGTTGTTTATTGGAAGCACCTAAGATTTTCACGGAGTCTAGGATTATTTTTTCTTTTTTTAGTAAAATTTCTTTTCCGTTGATGTTTTTACTTAACAAGTTATTGATCGCTTGGTATCTACCATTGATGTCTAAATGAATCGAAAAACCACTATTTATTTCTCTATTGTTACTTAGGTTTGGGAGTGGTGGAATCGGTGTATTTTTAGATTCAAGTAATACTTTGGGATAGGCACTAATTGAAACTATTAAGTTTAATTTGTTTTTGGAGAATTCAGGGGTTGATATACTTAACGAACTTGGATTTAGTGAAAAATATCCCATATCTACAATGGATATAGGGGTATTTAACTGTTTCCAAATATCTGAGACTTGTTTTTTGACATCCGTATCCGCAATTTTCTTGTCGATGTCTTTGGTTACATCTTTCAAGGCTTTTGCCATTTCTTCTTCCAATTTTTTTGTTGCATCGACTTTAAAAACAGTGATTTGACATTTGTCGGTCGTTTCAATTTCTTTGACTTCGGTTTTCGCTTGCAATTGGTAATTAGCTGCGATAGAGAGCGCTGTAGATGTACTCACTTTGATTTTACGCATCGGTTCGCCCACACCGCAACTCGCATAAATTCTCGGTGTAATGCAATGATCCTCGTCGGAGAAAATACCCGTACATTTCGGGCAGTAATTTAGTTTAATCGCATATTTACCAGAAAGTTCGAGGAGTAAATTGTTGTTTTTTCCATCAAATTCTAAGGGATTTCTTTCCAATTTATACCAAAAACTAATTCCTTCACATTGTTTTAGTTCGTCTTCAAAGGTTTTAGGTGTTTGTTTTTCTGCTTCTTTCAGATATGAGGTTAAATCTACTTGAATAGGAACATTTATCTCCGATTCTTCTTGCTTAACAATTAGTTCAGCTGTTTGTATTGCAGGTGCTGTTGGTTGAATCGTTCCGCAACTAAATAGGGTAATTAGTACAGCAATGTAGAGAATAAATTTCATTCGAAAATTGATAATAAAAAAACTCTCCAATCATAATGAAAGGAGAGTTCTTTTAGTTTGTATTATAATTATGCTTTTACAAGTAAAGACTCAATCGCATGGTTAAATGTCTCGCTAGGTCTTAATGCTTTTGCTGCTAAGTCCGAATTCGGATAGTAGTATCCACCAATATTTACAACTTGGCCTTGAACTTCGTTTAATTCAGTTAAAATTGTTTCTTTGTTTGCTTCTAATTCTGCAGCTAAACCTCTGAAAGAAGCACTGATTTCAGCATCGTCACAGTTTGCTAATTCTTCCGCCCAGAATAACGCCAAGTAGAAATGTGAACCTCTGTTATCTAATTCTTTCACGTTTTTAGATGGAGATTTATCTTCCAATAATAAACGTGCAGTTGCTTTATCTAGAGTTTGACTTAATACAGTTGCTTTTGGGTTGTTGTATGCTGTTCCTAAATGTTCTAAGGAAACAGCTAATGCTAAAAATTCTCCTAAAGAATCCCAACGTAAGTGGTTTTCTTCTAAGAATTGTTCCACGTGTTTAGGAGCAGATCCACCTGCACCAGTTTCGAATAAACCACCACCATTCATTAACGGTACGATTGAAAGCATTTTTGCACTTGTACCGACTTCTAAGATTGGGAATAAATCCGTTAAATAGTCACGTAGTACGTTACCAGTTACTGAGTTTGTATTTTCTCCTGCTTTCACTTTTTTCAAGGAATAAAGCGTAGCTTCCGTTGGAGATAAAATTTGAATGTCTAAATCAGTTGTATCGTAGTCTTTCAAATATTTTTGCACTTTCGCAATGATTTGTCTATCGTGTGCACGTGATTCATCCAACCAGAAAATAGTAGGCCATTGTGTTGCTTTCGCACGGTTAACGGCTAATTTCACCCAGTCTTGGATAGGAGCATCTTTCACTTGACAAGCTCTCCAGATATCACTAGCTTCCACTTCGCTGCTCATTAATACCGTTCCGTTTTCAGCAACTACTTTCACAACACCATCCGCTTTGATTTCGAATGTTTTGTCGTGTGAACCATATTCTTCCGCTTTTTGCGCCATCAAACCGATGTTAGAAACTGTTCCCATTGTTTTTGGGTCGAATGCTCCATTTTCTTTACAGAAATTTACGGTTGCGTCGTATACTCCAGCATAACTAGAATCAGGAATAACGATTAATGTATCTTGTAGTTTCCCTTCTTTGTTCCACATTTGACCAGAAGTACGGATCATAGCAGGAATAGATGCGTCAATAATTACGTCAGAAGGTACGTGTAGGTTGGTAATTCCTTTGTCTGAATTTACCATTGCAATTGCAGGACCATTTGCAAAAGCTGCTTCAATGTCTGCTTCAATATCTGTATGGCCTTTTACTTTATCTAATAAGTCTGCTAAACCGTTGTTTACGTTAACTCCAAGTTCTTTGATTTTTACAGCGTGTTTAGCGAATACATCTGCAAAATATGTTTTCACGATATGACCAAAGATAACAGGGTCTGAAACCTTCATCATGGTTGCTTTCATGTGCACAGAAAACAAGATGTTGTTTGCTTTAGCGTATGCAACTTGTTCAGCTAAAAATGCGTTTAACGCTTTCACGTTCATGTGTGTTGCATCGATGATTTCACCTGCGATTAGTCCTAAGTTCGCTTTTAACGTTTCTTTTGAACCATCTTTCCCTTCGAACTCGATGTTTACTTTTGTAGGATTTTCAATCAATACGGATTGTTCGTTTGCTCTAAAATCGCCAGAAGTCATTGTAACTACTTTTGTTTTAGAATCTATACTCCAAGCACCCATAGAGTGTGGGTTTTGGCGTGCATATTCTTTCACAGCGAAAGGCGCTCTACGGTCAGAGTTTCCTTCACGAATCACAGGATTCACAGCACTTCCTTTGATTTTATCATAGGTAGCACGAATAGTCTTTTCTTCTTCTGTTTGAGGATCTACTGGGTAATTAGGGATTGCAAAACCAGCACCTTGTAGTTCTTTTACAGCAGCAACTAACTGAGGAACAGATGCACTGATGTTTGGTAATTTAATAATATTTGCTTCAGGTAGGTTTACTAATTCACCTAATTCTGTTAAGGCATCATTTACTTGTTGATTCGCAGTTAAATAGGTTGGGAAACTTGCTAAAATACGTGCTGCTAACGAGATGTCTCTCGTTTCTACATCTACTCCTGCAGAGGAAAGAAATGCTTTCACGATTGGTAAAAAAGAATACGTAGCCAATGCTGGCGCTTCGTCGGTAATAGTGTAAATGATTTTTGAAGTTTCCATAATGATTTCCTACTAAAAATTAAAATTTATGCGTGCAGTAATTAAGGGATTTACGTCCTTGTATTTTTGCAAATCAAAGTTAAGGGTAATTATTTAAATTTTCAACGTTGTTGTTTTTTTGTAAAAAAAAAGTGTGTAGCAATGAATGTTATAATTTTAATTTTCTTTATCCTTCCTTCTCCACAATATAAGTAGCTGTTTTATTCACCGCATTGGTAATGATTTCTTGTTGGGTAAAATCTTCTCCAGTAATTTTATTTTTCCAATTAAGGGTAAAAGTAATTTTTGTTTCGTTTTCAGAAATTTTTTCTGCAAGGTTGTTTACATAGCCTGTGAGGAAGGGGTGGTCGATGATTTCGAATTTTACCCAATAAGGACTCCATGTAATTTTCTCGGTCAATCGAATTTTGGATGCGTTTGGAGTTTGAATGTCCATAGCGCGCAGGACTTCGTTTGGCTTTTCTCCCAATATTTCGATGTTACTTACTCCTGGAACGAAATTTTCAGGGTGTGCAATTTTGATTAGGAAATGTTTCCAAACGTTTTCGATGGAGACATGGATGATGGTGGAGTGAGAAATCATATGATTGACGAGTTACGAGTGACGGTTTAACATTTTATATACTCCTTTTTTAACGCCGGGGGAAAGGGATTCGAAGTAGCGTGGTTCTAAAAGGAAGTATAGTTCTTTGCCGAGTTCGGGGTGTTTTTCGGTGATTTTAACTAAAAAACGAAAGGCAGTGTAGCGGATCGATGGTTTTTTCTGAATGTTTTCCCATAAAGAAATGCAGAGGTCGAAAAGTTGGCCTTCGTAGGCTTCTTCAATTTCTAGTAGGTATAAGATTTTGAGTAATTCCCGTTGGTGTCCATCTTGTTTGTTCTTGATGCTTTCTAAGATGGAGGAAATATGTTTGTCAAATCGCGGGTCGTTTTTGGTCGTTACACTCCAGAGTAACCACGCTGAACGCCAAGAATATGGTTGTTTATCGGAAGTCGCTAGTTGAATTGCTTCTTCAAAACAATCGGAATGTTGCTTTATAAAAGCAATCATTCCTTCTTTGTTAAGCGTAGTGAGGGTTTCTTCTAAATTGGTGAGCATTATTTATTGTTTTTCTTCATTAACGTAGCAATTGCCTTTGAGGAAGGATTATTAGTTTTTTCTAATTCAGAAATTATTGCTTTATGATTCTTCGAATCTTGGTTTTGAGAAAGTTTTTCGACCGCTTGAAATTCAGTGATGTCTATGCGAAAACCTACAATGCCTTTCATTTCATTACGCACTAAGTCTTGAGGTATTTGGGATAAAACTTTCGGGTTTTGAATTCCGGATTCCTGTTTTTCTATGAGTTTGGCCAACTCAATATACAGTTCATCTTCGTTAAGGATCGTTATTTTACCATAGGCATGAACAGCAGTGTAATTCCACGTTGGGACATTTTCGTGGTCATACCAGGCTGAAGAAATATATGCGTTTGGACCTGAAAATATAGCCAGCACTTCTTGATCATTTTCAAATGCCTGCCATTGTTTGTTTGCTTTTGCAATGTGTCCCGTAAGGAAATGTTTTCCTTCATCCGTTTGCATGTGAATCAATGGGATGTGCGTTGCCCATAGTCGTTTGTCAACTTGATTGATTAGAATCGCAAAATTATTATTCGTTATGAAGTGAATAATTTCGGTTTCATTGTGTTGTGCGAATAGTTTTGGGATGTACATAAGTTGAATTGATTTTTAAAATGGAATAATATTTTTTTTAAATCTTATTAAACAACACCCGTCAGTTCGTTACTCTTCACTTTCATCCTCAAACGTCAATTCTGCGTCTTTCTCCCAAATCTCCATTTCACACGGCTTGCAGTTGAATTTCAATTTGTATTCGTTTTCGCCATGTTTTAGGGTAAGCGGTTCAACTACTTTCGTTCCCATCGTATCGCGTTGGAAACGTGCGCATTTACCAAGTTCGTATTTGACACAATATTTTGTGGTCATTACGCGCGATTTTCCAGGATCCCATTGTAATTCGAAAGCTTTTTCGATTTCTGTAACGCCATGACGTTCATAGAATTGACGTGCTAGTTTATTGGAAACGTTATACGTATAATCCAAGGAAGTAACCGGGTAGGGATGGTCCGTTTTGGTGATTTGAAATTCTTCGCGGTTGTATTCTTTTACCCGTTGTTCCACCAAGATTTCCAAGACTTCCCGGCGCAATTCGTTTACTTTTGAAATCGGTAAAAACCAATTTGCTGCAATGTCTACGAGTATGTTGTCGACAATAAACGGTGTATTCCCCGTTTTCACTAAGTTTTTCTCTAAGTTCGGGATAATGGAATCTGTACTTTTCGCCAATTCTTTTGTTGTTTCCAAGAATGTTGAACTCGTATGACCATCTTCATCCGTTGCGGTCAATTGGAAACCTGTTCCAGTTTCTGAAAAATGTAGGTTCACACCAATTTTACGAACAGCGCTGTCTTCTCGTTCTACCAAACGAATAAATTCAGCATCGGAATTACGGTAAATCACCGTTCCAACTGGAATTTCGCGGAAGGTATTTGGTATGACAACATTGTTTAAAACTACGTTCACTTGCATTCCGTCGGGTTCGTTGTTTTCGTTTAAGAAATACAAACCATCTCCGTTATTTAGGATTTCAGCATTTTCGATGAGGTAACCTTTTCCTTTGGTATCTAATACTTTACCAATATACTGTCCTTGGGATTTTGGACTTTCCCAGGAGCCAATTTTTTCGGTACGCTTGTTGACAAAATAGTCGGTATAGCCACGGTTGAAACTACGATCCATTTCAGCATCAAAGCTGTAGAAAGTTCTTCCCGAAGAAGCTTTGGTATAGTGTTCGCTGGTTTCCAAAAATGCGTCTAATCGTTTACGTAGGTAGGAAACGTTGTTTTTTACATACACCACATCTTTCAAGCGGCCTTCGATTTTGAAGGAAGTGATTCCTGCTTCGATAAGGTTTGGAAGTTGATCACTCAAATCCAAATCCTTAATGGAAAGTAGGTGACTGTTAGCGATTAATGTTTCCCCAGTACCATCAATCAATTGGTACGGCAAACGGCAGTTTTGTGCACATGAACCACGATTCGCGCTTCTTTCCCCTCCAGCGATACTCATGTAACAATTTCCACTGAAAGAAACGCATAAGGCACCAGAAACGAAGAATTCCAATTCTACATCGGTTTCATTCGCAATGTCTTTTATTTGATCTAGGTTCAATTCACGTGCCAACACCACACGTTGCATCCCTGCATCTTTCAGGAATTTTACATGTTTTGGGTCGCGGTTGTTTGCTTGCGTACTTGCATGAATGACAATCGGAGGAAGGTCCATTTCCATGATTGCCATGTCTTGCACTATCAACGCATCCACGCCGATGTCGTACAATTTATAGATTAATTTTTTACAATCTTCGAGTTCGTTGTCGTACAAAATGGTGTTGATAACCACAAATACTTGCGCTTTAAAAAGATGCGCATATTCCACTAATTCGGCGATATCTTCCACCGAGTTTGTAGCATTTGAGCGTGCTCCGTACTGTGGCGCACCAATATATACAGCGTCAGCCCCTGCGTTTATGGCCATTTGACCTTGCCATAGGTTTTTTGCGGGTGCTAGGATTTCAACTTTCTTTTTCATAGGTAGTACAAAAATCTGCAATTATTTGATGGTATGCAATAGGATAGGGGAGTTACTTCATTCTGAAGTTAAAAAAGTATTCAAAATCCTTACAGTTATCAGAATCATTCTTTATTTTCTTCTTAATTTTACCCCACGATCCGACCATCAGAGATTGGCTATGAGATCTACTTCGCAAGAAGGACCCGTACATTCTAATTTGAAGCTTAGGAATATAAAAATAAGGTGACGCTACGCAACACTATGAAAGGCCTCAATCGAAAGATTCTTGTAAGAGACATTGGAATTCAGAACTTTGCAGTAAACCTAATCGTGTTAATGGAGGCTTCGATTAACCGTGGTGTACGGGTTTTTATTGGGTTTATTTTTATCCTTATCTTTGCGTTAAAATCATACCTATGAAGCTATTATCCTTCCTTGTATTTGGAGTTACTGCCTTGTTTTTGAGTTCATGTACCGAACAAAAAGATGAAGAAAAGGTGACGGATGAATTTTTTAAAAAGAAAGAAAAAGAAGTGGTTCTTCCATTCGAGCAACAAGTGGTTCGTGAAGTGGAAGGTCGCTTGTCCATTCCGCGAAATGAGAAATATACGTATGAAGTACACAAAGCGTTCTTAAATCCGGACAACGAAGAAGATGCTATTATTACCGTGAATCGTTACAACTTTGCATTAGAGGAAGCGAGTCGTTCTGAAAATCCATCGAAAAATGCGGAAATGGGATACATTGGCAACTACAATTACTTTATTTATTACGATGGGAAATTGAAGAAATTCTCTAATCCAATCAAGGTTCCGTCTAGTCCAAAAGCACCGTTGAAAGTTCTATTTGATAATATTCAGTCGGAGGTATACAAAGATATCACTATCGAGTACCGTATACGTAATTCTGCGTTTAGAAATTATTACCTCATCGCCAATGGAAACATTCAAATCATGTTCCAATGGAAGTTGTTTGATAATGTTGGAACTGCGTATCCCGAAGCAAATTTTATCACCTACGAAAAAGGTTCGATGAGCATGTTTAAAGACATTTTGATTTATACCGGGAAAATTAAAAACTATTCGCCAGTCATACCTGATGTGTATACCTACAACCCAGAGATTGAAAAAGCAGGAGGTTTACAGTACCGCTTTTTTTATGACCCGAGAAGTTTGAAGTATATGACTAGGAAATTATAAATTATGAGTTATGGATTATGAATTTTTAGATGGTTATTAACAATTTACTAAGTCCTATTTCCTAAAAGCTAAAGAAAATGAATTACAACAAAATTACATCAGAAGATATCGCATTTTTCACTTTCATTGTAGGTGAACGATGCACAACAAAAACCGAGTTATTAACCGAGTACGGACACGATCAGACCGAAGATTTAGTGTTTTTACCGGAGGTATTGGTACGACCAGAAACAACCGAAGAGGTTTCTAAAATTGTGGCTTATTGCCACGAACATACCATTCCTTTAACGCCATCTGGAGCACGTACGGGCTTGAGTGGTGGTGCGTTGCCAATAAAAGGGGGAGTCGCGTTGTCCATGGAACGTTTCAATAAAATCCTTGAAATCGACGAGAAAAATCACCAAGTAACGGTTGAGCCAGGTGTGATTACCCAAGTATTACAAGACGCGGTGCGTGAGGTTGGTTTGTTTTATCCTCCGGATCCTGCGAGTAAAGGAAGTTGTTTCATTGGTGGGAATGTTTCTGAAAATTCAGGCGGTCCAAAAGCGGTGAAATATGGCGTAACCAAAGATTATGTCTTGAATTTGGAGGTGGTTTTACCAACAGGTGAAGTCATTTGGACAGGTGCGAACGTATTGAAAAATGCAACAGGATATAATTTGACGCAGTTATTGGTTGGAAGTGAAGGTACGTTGGGAGTAATCACAAAGATTGTTTTGCGTTTGATCCCACATCCTACGGAAGATTTGTTGATGTTGGTGCCTTTTTACGATGCGGAAAAAGCGTGTGAAGCGGTTGCAGCGATTTTTAGAGCGGGAATCACACCAAGTGGTTTGGAATTCATGGAACGTGATGCTTTGTTGTTGACGATGCAATATGAAGCGGAATCGGTGGTACAAGTAAAAGATAACCACGCAGCGCACTTATTGATTGAGGTGGATGGTTTTGATTTAGATGCCTTGATGGTTTCGTGTGAAGCAATCACACAGGTATTAGAAAACTTTGAAACCGACGAAATATTATTCGCGGAGAGTCAAGCACAAAAAGACCAATTGTGGAAACTACGCAGAAAGGCAGGGGAAGCAGTAAAGTCGCACTCGATTTACAAAGAAGAAGATACGGTGGTTCCGAGGTATGAATTGCCGAAATTGTTATCGGCGGTAAAACGTATCGGTAATCACTATGGATTTAAATCGGTATGTTATGGTCACGCGGGGGATGGTAATTTGCATGTGAACATTATCAAAGGCGATTTATCCGATGATTTCTGGGACAATGAACTTTCCAAAGCGATTTCGGAATTGTTCATTGAAGTCCTTGCTTTAGGCGGAACTATTTCCGGAGAACACGGGATTGGCTTGGTACAAAAACAATACATGCCTTTAGCGTTTTCAGAAGTACAGTTAAACCTAATGCGTTCGATTAAAACGGTATTTGACCCGAAAGGGATTTTGAATCCTGGGAAGATTTTTTAATGTGTAAATTTTTCAATGTGAAAATGTAACAATGATTTGAAAATGGATGAATGGTTCAATTTTTTAATGTGAAAACAAAACAATGATATGAAGCTAGTAGTACTTTTAATTTCATTCTTAGTTTTCCAAAGCTACTTTTCTCAAGACCTGGAGCCATATAACGAAGATTTTCAGTTTGAAGTAGTGGAAGGGGATGAAGTGGTCGTGCACGATGATTCCTTACAGGCTTTAGTCATTGATGCCGGAAATACGCTTAAAGCGATAGAAGCGTCTTTGCGAAACAATCCACAATTGCTAGAAGTTAAGTTTATGTCCGCTTCGCAGGAAGTTCTTGAACTACTAGGGCGTGTGCCATTGGACTCCTTGTTTTTTGTTGTAGTGGAAAGTTATACCGGAACAACTTTGAATTTTCCATTGGTAAAAAGTGTTGAGTTTTTGCAAATTCATTCGGAAACATTGAAGTCGCTGGATATGAGTAAGTCGCAATTAATGCGACTGGAAATTTTAGCGTTAGAAACGCCGCTTTTGACTTCGTGGAAAAGTGAATTGACCTATCCCGAATTAACAGAATTGGATATAGCCGCACCTATATTGACTTCGTTTCCAATTCATCATATGCCAAATATCAATGAGTTTACTTACAGTTGCGCGTTGAAAGAATTACCTGAGAATTTGTGTACTTACAAAGCATTAGAAATGATTTCATTTGAGAATCATTGCCCTGTGAAAGTGGATAAATGCCTAATTGCGCTGGTTGAAAAAGGGGAGTATTCAAACATTACGGTGTATGATAGGCCAGATGGTAAAATATTAGTGGATATTAATTCTAAGGATATGTAATAATCTGTTAATGTAATTATAGTTTTATGCGTGTTTTCTTCGACCCTACATATATTCATCCAGTTCCAGAAGGGCATAAATTTCCGATGGAAAAATACGATTTGATTCCAAAACAATTGCTTTATGAAGGTGTCATTTCGGAGGAACAACTTATTTCACCCGTAGAGATTACATTAGAACATGTATTAAAGGTGCATGATGAAGTGTATATAGAACGTTTATTGCAAGGTGCATTAACACAGCGCGAACAACGTGTGAGCGGGTTTGTGCACTCCCCGGAATTGGTAGCACGTGAACTTCGCATCATGGAAGGTACGCGTTTGGCTGCAAAATATGCCTTTGAACATAATTCAATTGCTTTGAATGTTGCGGGAGGAACACACCATGCCTATAGTAATCGCGCAGAAGGATTTTGTTTACTGAACGACCAAGCAATTGCTGCGAAATGGTTATTGGATAATACTTCTATTAAAAACATTTTAATCATCGATTTGGATGTGCATCAAGGGAACGGAACCGCCGAAATATTCCATAACGAACCAGCAGTTTTTACCTTTAGTATGCATGGTCGGAATAATTATCCCTTGCAAAAAGAACAATCCGACTTGGACGTTCCATTGGAAGATGGCTGTGATGATGAAACGTTTCTGAATTTACTCAAAGATGCATTACAACAAATTGAAAATCAATTCACCCCTGATTTTATCTTTTACCAATGTGGTGTTGATATTCTCAAAACCGATGCCTTAGGAAAATTAGGAGTTTCGATGGAAGGGTGTAAACAACGCGATGAAATGGTATTTCAGTTTGCCAAACGATTGGATGTACCTGTTGTTTGCTCTATGGGAGGCGGTTATAGCAAAGAAATCAAGTATATTGTCGATGCGCATGTGAATACCTTCAAATTAGCAACAAACTATTGGGATTAATAAATACGCACAAGCGACTTCTGAACGCTTTCGGGTCGTCACTTCGTCACTCTTGACTCCGGTCCCTGAGGCTCTCGAAGGACCGTCAACCTCAACTCCGTTTCTCTTCTCTTCCATCTGCATGTAGCGCAAATCTTCCTTTTTCTCGATCGTGCACCTGATCCAAACGTTTCCATGGCCAACCACCAAATTGTGTTTCGTGGTAGTCATTAAATGCTTGTTGAATTTCTTCTTTGGTATTCATTACAAATGGTCCGTATTGAATTACTGGTTCATTGATTGGTCGTCCTTGAAGAACTAGGATACTCGCTTCTAGGTTTCCTGCGGTTAATTTTAAAGCAGTGTTTGCATCGACTTCAACTGCGTTATAACGTTGAACAAGTGTTTCTGCAACTTGAAGTGTATCCCCTTCATAGAAATAAAGCGTTCGATTAATTCCTTCCGAAGCTTTTGGTAATTCCCAATTACCACCTGCTTCGATTTTGATGTTCCAAACAGCAACTTCGTTATTTGCATCAGCTGCCCAAGAGTTTGGAGGTGGGGTAGAAGCTTTTGTAGTTCCAATCGATCCTGCAATGATTTCTACTAAGGTCGTTTTAGAGTTGTTATCGGTATGTTTAAGGGTAGGGATGGTGTCGCTCCACAACATTTTAAAATGTGGCTCTACCATTTTATTCTTCTTCGGAAGGTTCAACCAAATTTGAAACAATTCCATCGGATTCTCTTTGTCTTTATGTAGTAAAGGAAACATTTCGGAATGCTGCACGCCTTTTCCTGCAGTCATCCATTGTACATCGCCGTCACCATAGCGACCTGCAGCTCCCATCGAATCAGCATGGTCGACCAAGCCTTTGCGAACAACCGTAATGGTTTCAAAGCCGCGGTGCGGATGACCCGGAAATCCAGGAACAGTTTGTCCATGATACATACGAAACCCATCTTTGATGATAAAATCACTTCCCATATGTCGACCTTCCATCGAAGTCGTTGGTCCCATTTGATCATTTCCTTTTGGAAAGAAATCTTCATGGTGTACACAAAATAAAAATGGATCAGCAGTTTCCCATTGGAAACCTAAAGCTTTGATGGATTTTATTGGATTCATTGGTGGAATATTTTGGGTGTGTTTGTTTTGACTAAATGAAATGGTTGGGAGTCCTAACGCGGCAAAACCTAATCCAAGACGAGAAAGAAAATTACGACGTAACATGTTTGAAATTATGAATTATAAGTTATGGATTATGAATTATTTTATCAAGTTCTTCAATGATAGACTGAATATCTAGTAAATATTTCAATTTTTCATTATGCGGCTGCATAAATCGGAACTTTTGTGTTATCTAATTCTTGTTTAAATACAGGGTTTTTAATAGCGCGGTAGGCTAATAAATCAATCTTTTTCGCGAATAAAGTTTCTAAATCGCCTAGTAGATTAAAAAAAGAATCTCCATGTTCTACAGGTGATAAATTTTCATTGAAAATAACGGCAAAATCTAAATCACTATCAATATTGAAATTTTCTGTAAGCGCTGAACCAAATAAATAAAGATTCGAAACATGGTGTTTTACACACAAGTTTGCAATTTTTGATTCGATATCTTTAGTTAGTTTAAACATTTATACAAATATAAAAATAGAATTTGAGTTGGTTGATTTTAATTCCTTAAAATGGAAAGTAAACTACTTAATTTCTAAATTGCCGAAACGTCAAGTTGACGCGTGGTTCGAAAATTTTTGGTTCTTTTTTTAACTGATGCATCCAATGTTTTTGGGAATGCATATCCATCACTACTAAAGAGCCATTTTCCAATTTTAGGTCGATTTTTTCACCCGATTGTTTGTGTTTGAGCTGAAAGGTTCGTGTTGCACCAAAACTAAGCGAAGCAATAATACCTTCTGTATCTAATTCTGGTTCATTATCACTGTGCCATGCCATTCCAATTTCTCCAGTAGCATATAGGTTCAACAAACAACCATTGAATTGCGTTTGTAATTCCTTTTCTAATTTCTGTTTGAGTTCCAATACAACGTGCGACCAAGGGCTTGCTATTTTCTGTTGTTTTGAATAGGTGTAATAAATCTGTTCGTCTCCTTCAAAAGCAACTTGACGTTTGGTAATGATCTTTTTACCATATAAAGTCAATTCGTCGTGTTTCCACGCGATTTCTTTTAATAATTTATGAAGTAAGAATGGTTCTTCTTCGTGAAAGAAGTTTGGTGTGTAATTGGTGAATCCGTCAAAAGGGAAGAGGTTAGTCGATTTTGAATAATTCTTATGCCTCGCTATAGAATTAAATTCAAAACGATTATTTTCTAGCGCTTCCAATCAATTATTAAAAAAATTCAACTCCCCGTTTTTCATTTGGTGGTACGCGCGACATAAATACGCAATCAAAATTCGCATGGAATCAAAGGCTTCTTCGGATTCGGTATGGATTTGTTTCTTTTGTAAGCGTAATAACAACTTCATATACATCGCATGAAATACCAATTCGATGTGGTTTTTGTCTTTTAAATTGGATTTTTCTTTGAAGTCTTCAATGGCGTCGATTGCACGTTCGTACAATTCTTTGTACTTCACATCGTTTGCCATGTTCAATAACGTATTGTGCAAGTAGGAAAGCTCAATCATCACCTCTTGAATCAAGTATAAATGTCCTTTTTTCTCAATTTTTTGCGAATGCATTTGTGCGATTAAGTCCTTATACCATTGTCTGTAGGTAGCATGAAACGAAGAGTCAGGTAATTGTTGACGGACATACTCATCCATTATACGTTCCACATCAAAATTGTACGAACGGATAACGTCTTCAATCTGATACATGTACAGTATGTATTCAGCAATATTTTCTTTCAGTTTTTGTTGCGCGATTAACATGGGAGTAGAAAGTAGAAAGTTAAAAGTAGAAGTGTAAAGTTTTATAATATGTTAGTAATTGTTACATTTTCACATGGAACAATTTACACATTAATTACTTCCCGTATTTCTGATTCAAAAAAGCAATAAACTCTTTCGTTACATTCATAGAAGGGTGGATGTAATTATATTGACTTCCTGGTGATTTAACCAAAAGAATATCAATTTTATGCTCTTCACAGTATTTTTTTCCTGCATCTTCGATTTTCTTCCCTAGCATGTTTAAAAGGTTCACCGTTTCGCTTTCTAATTTTGCTCCTTGTGTTTGTTGCATTTGGTACAACTCTTGGTTTCTGCGTTGCACTTCCATTTGTGCTTCCTGAATTTGCATGTCGGAAAGTTGTTTTTGCTGCACTAATTGTTCGTTGGTATTGATGTAATTTTGAAGATCACGTTCTTTATTAATCAATTGTGCCTGAATTGTTTGTTGTTTTTTCAAGGAAATCTTCTCCATTTTTACGAAATAATCGTATTGCAGTTTTAGACTATCTTGGTCGTAATACGCAATTTTTAATCCGTTTGTACGAATCACTGGTACAGTTGGCTTCGTGTTTTCTTCTTTTTTAGTTTCTGTTTTTCCTCCACATGCAGCGGTAAGAAGTAAAGTACTTAAACAAATGGTAATTAATTTTTTCATCGGATAGTATTTATTTTGAATGGGTGTTTTTATTTGCAAAGGCTTTCGACCAATCTTCACGCATGGTTAAAAAGCGGTTGAAGGAGTTATCTAACAATTCTTCGGTTATCATCGCTTGAACATCTTCGATTCCAAAAACATCTATTTCGTTAATCTTGAAAATTTGTTCGTATTGATCCAATTCGACTTTCACTAAGTATTTACTGTTATAATTGAAAATCTGAATTTTATATTTTGGATGAGGTATTTCTGCTAGTACGCGCATGGTTTTTGTTTTTTTATGTAAAAGTATATAATAATAGTTATTAGGAGTTTTTATAAATTAGGTTTTTTGAGGCAGACAAAAAATTTAACCCGCAGTTTACTTGAGTAAATGAGGAGTTGAATTTTGTAGTTGAACGAAAAAAAAGCAATTTAGAAAAACTCTTATTTTATCTCAATCACTTCAACTTCAAAAATCAAAACCGAATTCGCAGGAATCTTTCCCGTAGCTTCTGTCCCATAGCCTAATTTGGATGGTATAAATAATTTTCCATTACCGCCCACTTTGAATTTTGGAATTCCTTCTTGCCATCCTTTGATCGTATTAGGAAGTGATAATGTCGTTCCTATTTTATTCTCGTCAAAGACTGTCCCATCTAATAAATAGGCTTTGTATTTCATGTAAACCGTGTTGTTTGCACTTACTTGCATGCCGGTTCCAGGATCTTCGATCGAATAATATAATCCAGAGGAAGTTTTAGTTGCAATGATAGAATGTTGATTTAAATAACTTGTAATTGCGTCATCATCTATTTTATCTTGTTCTGCGGTAGAAGTTTTTGTGCAAGACATAAGACTTGTAGTCATAAG
>JBIIKZ010000006.1:0-66934 GCA_044232905.1 Crocinitomicaceae bacterium | reverse complement strand
AATTGGAGTTAATCGTATTTTTAGTTTTCATATTTTCTTTGAATTTTTCTCGAAAATTAGTGATAAATCCTCTAGTAATTAACGATTCAACGTGTAAAAGTATTGAAAAGTAACGTATTGAATGACTGTTCTACATGTAATTTTGTTTGTTAGCGTAAATTATAACTAAAGTAATGGCTGAAAATCAATATACAGAGGATAATATACGATCGTTAGATTGGAAAGAACATATCCGTTTGCGTCCGGGGATGTATATCGGAAAATTGGGGGATGGAGCTGCGGCAGATGACGGGATTTACATTTTGGTGAAAGAGGTTGTCGATAACTGTATCGATGAATTCGTAATGGGAAATGGGAAACGTGTCGATATCAAAGTAAAAGATGGAAAGGTTACTGTACGTGACTATGGACGTGGAATTCCGTTAGGGAAAGTAGTAGAGGTGGTATCCAAAATGAATACAGGTGGTAAATACGATTCTAAAGCCTTTAAGAAATCGGTTGGTTTGAATGGAGTCGGAACCAAAGCAGTTAATGCTTTGAGTTCGAAATTCATGTTGTATTCTGTGCGTGAAGGCGAGAAAAAAGAAGCTACATTTGAACGCGGTGAATTGCTAGAAGAAAAAGATTTAGAAAAAACAGACGAACAAAACGGGACGTATGTAGAGTTTTGGCCGGATGAACAAATATTTAAAAAATACAATTTCAAAGCACCATATTTGATTAAGATGTTTTGGAATTATTGCTACCTAAACAGAGGGTTGGCAATTTATTTTAATGGAGAAAAATTTCAGTCGAAAGATGGATTGAAAGATTTGTTGGAGGACAATATGGATGGGGACCCATTGTACCCAATTATTCACTTGGAAGGGGAAGATATCGAAGTAGCGTTTACACACGGTAAGACCTATGGAGAAGATTATTATTCTTTCGTGAATGGGCAACATACTACCCAAGGTGGTACACATCAAAGTGCTTTTAGAGAATCAATTGCGAAGGTAATTCGTGATTTTTACAATAAGAATTACGATGCAGCAGATATACGACAGTCGATTGTTGCTGCGATTGCGGTGAAGGTGGTGGAACCTGTATTCGAATCCCAAACAAAAACCAAATTAGGATCACAAGAAATTGAACCAGGTGGACAATCCATGCGTTCATTTATTAATGATTTCTTAAAAGATAAATTAGACAATTACTTACACCGTAATCCGGAAGTTGCTGAGACGATTGAGAAGAAAATCAAGCAGTCGGAACGCGAACGTAAGGAGTTAACTGGTATTCGTAAACTAGCACGTGACCGTGCAAAGAAATCGAGTTTACACAACAAAAAATTACGCGATTGTCGTATCCACTTCCCAGATTTGAAAGATGATCGTCGGGAGGAAACAACCTTGTTTATTACCGAGGGAGATTCTGCGAGTGGATCGATTACGAAATCGAGGGATGTAAATACCCAAGCGGTTTTCTCATTGCGTGGTAAGCCATTAAACTGTTTTGGATTGACCAAAAAAGTGGTGTATGAGAATGAAGAGTTTAACTTGATCCAAGCGGCACTAGACATCGAAGAAGACATGGATAATTTGCGTTATAACAAGATTGTGATTGCAACCGATGCCGATGTCGATGGAATGCACATCCGTTTGTTGTTGTTGACCTTCTTTTTACGTTTCTTCCCAGATTTAGTGAAACGTAATCACGTATATGTATTGCAAACCCCTTTATTCAGGGTACGAAATAAAAAGAAAACAATCTATTGTTATTCGGATGAAGAACGTAGAAATGCGATCAACGAATTAGGGAAAAACCCAGAGATTACGCGATTCAAAGGATTAGGGGAGATTTCACCGGATGAGTTTAAACACTTTATCGGGGAAGATATCCGATTAGAACCAGTAATTCTTTCCAAAGAAGCATCGATTGATGAAATTTTATCCTATTATATGGGTAAAAATACGCCAGAACGTCAAGATTTTATCATTGATAACTTGCGCGTAGAAAAAGATTTGGAGGAAGAAATTGCGAAAGATAAATTAGAAGGTAACGACGAAGTCGAAGAAATTGCATAATTATGGCGGAAGACGAAATTGAAGACGTAAATGCGAACGAAGAGGAGTTTAATCCTTTTGAAAAAGCAAAGGTGGATGATGTCATTATCCCACTAAATGGTTTGTATGAAAATTGGTTCTTAGATTATGCTTCGTATGTAATCTTGGAACGTGCTGTACCAGCATTATTCGACGGACTTAAACCGGTTCAACGTCGTATCATGCACTCGATGAAAGAGTTGGATGATGGGCGTTACAACAAGGTTGCAAATATCATTGGTAACACGATGAAGTATCACCCACATGGAGATGCTTCCATTGGCGATGCCTTGGTGCAATTGGGTCAAAAAGATATTTTGATCGATTGCCAAGGAAACTGGGGGAATACCCTAACTGGAGATGGTGCTGCTGCTCCGCGTTACATTGAAGCACGTTTATCCAAATTTGCTTCGCATGTGGTATTTAATCCTAAAACTACGAACTGGCTATCTAGTTACGATGGTAGAAATAAAGAACCAGATCAACTTCCTGTAAAGTTTCCGTTATTATTAGCGCAAGGCACGGAAGGGATTGCAGTTGGTATGGCTTGTAAAATTTTGCCACACAACTTTAATGAATTAATTGATCAGTCCATTCTGCATTTACGAGGAAAGAAAGTGGAGATTTTCCCAGATTTCTTGACGGGTGGAATGGCGGACTTTAGCAACTACAACGATGGACTTCGTGGCGGAAAAGTGCGTGTACGTGCGAAAATCAAGAAATTAGACAATAAGACATTAACAATAACCGAAATTCCTTTTGGGACAAATACCGGTTCCTTGATTGAATCCATCATCAAAGCAAACGATAAAGGTAAAATTAAGGTGCGTAAAATTGAAGACAATACTTCGGCAAATGCAGAAATCAACATTCATTTAGCACCAGGTGTTTCTCCAGATAGAACCTTGGATGCATTATATGCTTTTACCGATTGTGAAGTTTCAATTTCTCCAAATGCTTCGATTATTGATGGCGATAAACCTCGTTTTATTGGAGTAAGTGAAATTTTACGTATCAACACAGATAATACGGTACAATTACTGAAATGGGAATTGGAAATCCGTTTGCAAGAATTGATGCAAGCTTGGCATTTTTCGACTTTAGAGAAGATTTTCATCCGTGAAGAGATGTATATCGACTTTAAAAAGTATTCGAATAAAGAAGAGTTATTTAAGTATTTATTTAAATGTTTCGAACCTTTCAAAAAGTTGTTCGTACGTGAAATCGTGGAGGAAGACTTACAAAAGTTGACGCAAATCCAAATGATTCGTATCACCCGTTTCGATAGCGATAAAGCCGATGAAGCGATTGTGAAGTTGGAAGAGGAGATGGAACAAGTGAAAGACAAGTTGGCTCATTTGACAGAATACGCGATTGATTATTTCAAAGACTTGAAAAAACGTTTTGGCGAAGGAAGAGACCGTAAAACGGAAATTAAAATATTTGACAACATTGTTTCTTCCAAAGTAATTATCGCCAACCGAAAATTATACGTGGATCCGGAGGAAGGATTCATCGGTTGGGGATTAAAACAAAAAGAAGCGGTTAACGATTGTTCGGAAATTGATGACATCATTGTTTTCTTCAATACAGGAAAGATGTTGGTTGTTAAAGTTTCGGATAAGAAGTTTGTTGGGAAAGGGATCATTCACGCAGATGTTTGGAAGCGAGGAGATACGCGTACCATTTACCACATGATGTACCAAGATGGATTGGGTGGACCAGCGATGATGAAACGTTTTTACGTGAATTCGATTACACGTGACACGGAGTATGATCTTACAAGGGGAGTTAAAGGAAGTAAATTGTTATACTTCTCGATTCATCCTAACGGTGAGAAAGAAGTGGTTACGGTGATGTTACGTCCACGTCCACACTTAAAACGTTTGCGTTTTGATATTGATTTTGGAGATTTGTTAATCAAATCCAGAACTTCCGCAGGAAATCGCGTAACGAAAGAGATTGTGCAGAAAATCACCCAAAAAGAGGTGGGTGGCTCGACCTTAGCAGCGCGTAAAATTTGGTATGATGTTATCGTTGGACGTTTGAACGACGATGGAAGAGGTAAGTTCTTAGGTTCGTTTAAAGGTTCGGATAGAATACTTACGCTTTATAAATCAGGGGAGTACCGATTGACCAGTTTCGATTTAGCCAACCACTTCGACGAAGATATGGTGCATATTGAAAAATGGATTCCTCGTAGACCGATTTCAGCAGTATATTATGATGCAGATAAAGAAATGCATTATGTTAAGCGTTTCTTGTGTGAGGTTACTTCCGATAAAAAAGTATCTTTTATCTCCGAAGCAGAAGGTTCGTTCTTAGATGTTGTTTCAACTTCTTATCGTCCTGAAGTGCGTGTAGTCTTTAATAAGTTATTGAAAGAGACAAAGAACCTTCCGGATAACGTATTCAACATCGCGGACATGATTGATGTGAAAGGGCTGAAAGCGCAAGGGAATCAAGTAACTAAATTCAAAGTGAAGGAAATTACCTTGAATCATGAAATAGATGGAGGTGAACCTTGGCCAGAAGATGCTGCAGTCGTTGTGGAAGGAGGAGAAAGTACCGAAGAAGCATTGACGGTAGAGTGGGATTTGGATAAAAAAGAGGAGGACGATGAGGATGTACAACCAAGTTTATTTGATGCACCTGAAGAATAGCGATTGCTTATAAATTATACATGATGGGTTATGAATTTCGTAACCCATTTTTATATAGATAAAAATTGAATTATGAATACAAATTCCATCATTCCATCCGACTTCAAACACATCTGGCATCCGTTTACACAAATGCAAACCGCTCCAACACCATTGGCAATTGTAAAAGCGAAAAATACGAGTCTGTTTGCAGAGGACGGAACAGAATATTTGGATTGTAATTCTTCTTGGTGGGTAAATATACATGGGCATGGACATCCGCGCTTAAAACAAGCGTTAGTGGATCAATTTGATGCCATCGATCACGTGATTTTTGCAGGAGTAACCCACCCAAAAGCGGTAGAGTTAGCTGAAAAATTAACAAACTTATTACCAGCTAACTTACAAAAAGTTTTCTTTTCAGACGATGGATCTACAGCGGTTGAAGTCGCACTAAAAATGGCTTTTCAATACTGGCATAATCAGAAAATAGCAAAGAAACGTGTGTTAGCTTTAGATGGTGCATATCACGGTGATACGTTTGGAGCAATGTCTATTTCCCAACGTGGGTACTTTAATGAACCATTTGAACATTTATTCTTTTCGGTAGATTACTTAGAATTTCCAGCGAAAGAAAGGGAGGAAGCTATTTTGTTAGAAGCAGAAAAACTTTTTTGTACACAAGAATTTGCAGCTGTTATTTTGGAACCATTAATTCAAGGTTCGGCAGGGATGCGCATGTATTCCGCTGCGTTTTTAGAGAAATTAGTCATACTAGCAAAATCCTATGGTGTCCTCGTGATTTTTGATGAAGTGATGACAGGCTGGGGGAGAACAGGGGAGTTGTTTGCGATGCATCACATCCAAGAAACACCAGACATAGTTTGTCTTTCCAAAGGGTTGACAGGTGGTGTATTACCATTAGGTTTAACCGTTGCTACACAACAAATCTATGAAGCCTTTCTATCGGAAGAGAAAACAAAAGCATTACTACATGGACATTCATTTACCGGGAATGCTTTAGTTTGCGCAGTTGCATGTGCAAATATTGATTTAGTAAACGAAGTTGCATTCAAACAAAATGTGACACGTATTTCAGAGCAACATTTAGTATTTAAAGAAAGAATTCAAAATAACGATAAGGTGCAAGAAGTTCGTCAGCTTGGGACGATTATAGCTATTGAAATTGTACAAGAAAACGCGGATTATTTTTCTTCTATCAGAGATAAAGCCTATGATTACTTTTTGTCGATTGGATTATTGATTAGACCTCTTGGGAATGTAATCTTTCTAAATCCGCCGTATTGTACAACAAACGAAGAGTTGGAAAGGATGTATGCAGGTACTAAAGAATTTCTTAAAACGTTATAACTACCTCAATACCGTAATATTTCCTTGAATCTGATTGCGTTCTTCCCCTACACATTCCACATTTAAATAATAGTCAAAAACATCTGGGTCACATAATTTCCCTTTGTAGGTTCCGTCCCAACCTATGTTTAAATCGTTAGATTCAAATACCATTTCGCCCCAACGATTGAAAATTCTAAATTCTATTTTTTTGATTGGATGTCCACGAACATAAAGTACATCATTTTCACCATCTCCATTTGGAGAGAATGCATTTGGAACAAACACATAGGGAAAATCGCATTGCCAAGGGATAACTTTTATTAAAATCGTATCGCTTACCGTACAATTGCCATCTGAAATAGTTACTTTGAAAATGGTATTTTCCCACATTTTTGCTTCCGTATTTTGGGAATTACTCTGCATCACATTTAATTCCGGTGTCCAAGTATAGGTATATCCATTTGGTTGTGCGAACAATTTTACATTATCCCCTTTGATTACATACGTTGTGTCTGCACTTGCTTTTGTGTTGAATAAATTCCAAGAGGTCAAATTTATTTTCAAGGAGTCTTTTAAAACACATCCTTCAGAACCAGTTGCTTGAACATATACCATTTGACTCGAATCAGGTTGAATAATCGCTGAATTGTAGGATGGATAAGAAGTAATAAAATTCTTAGGAGACCAATCAACTGTAAACGTTTGGTTTAAACTATTTATAATGTAAAATAAGGAGTCTGAAGATTTAACACAAATAGATGAATCACCCATTAATTTAAAAGTAGAACTAATTACAGAAACACGAACACTATCTAACCTTTCACAAATCCCATTGGTTATTTTATAAAAAAGAACTTGAGAAGAATCCGCACTTAAGGAAATAGTAGAATCGCTTGATTTTTTAAGGGAAGGTATAAAGCTACTGAAATATGACCATGAATATTGAGTCGCTGTACCGTAACTGTTAGCAGTAAACTTTGTGTTAGTTGGTGAACAAAATTCAATATCTATTAATTTATCATAGCGAATAGAATCTAGTATCGTACTAGTAAAAATAGCAGTATCTATCAATTTACATAGTGAATTTTTTACCAATAATTTTACCGGATAATCTCCCTTTATGGTGTATTTTTTTGTGATTTTCAAAGAAGTAGAATCTAATTCCCCATTTCCAAAATCCCAAACGAAATTGTCGTTATTGATACTTTTATTTTCATAAATTACTTGTACAGGAAGACAAGCGGTATCTTTACTTACCGTTAATTTAGCCGTCGGAGTAAGTTCGAACGCGAATTTGAAAATTAAATTATTACAATTATTACTATAATTGGTAGATGACCAGACATTTTTTGTTGTGGGAAAGTCGCTATGACCTCCACAACCTCCACAAACCGATTGATAAACAATTCCATTTTTATCAAAACGGGAAGTGCCTCCATCTACATGTTCTTGAGATTGATTTCCTCCTAAATAACTTCCGTAAATAATATTATTAAACGATCGATCTACTACGAATAAATGGAAGTCAAAACCATTTGGAGGTAAAGATCCATCGGTTACAGGCATACCACTTAATAAGTTGTTTTGAAGAATATTTGCTCCCCATCCTGAAACATAGATGTTCCCACAATCATCCACCAGAAATGCAGCTGGAGAGATGTTTGTAACGTTTTTATTCCCATTTCCATATACAGTTGCATGCAATAAATTACTCAAGTTAGAATCAAGTTCTGCAATAAATTGGGCGCTATTCGGGTTTGAATAACTTGCATTTATAATTGGAAAATTTCCTCCGAGCGAGTGACCAACTACAAATACATGATTTTGTTTGTTAATCTCTAGTAAAAATGTTTGGTCAAAATCGGATAAGCCTAAATAGGTTAAATGTTTAAGTTGCGAACCATCAGATGAAAGTTTACCTATAAATCCGTCACATTTACCACCTCCATATGTTTTTTGATAGGCAGATACTGATGTAGGTAAGTTATTCGAACTTGTTCCACCACAAAACACAATATTGTTGGAAGAATCGATTTTTACAGAATATAACGCATCATTGTCTTTTCCTCCAACATACGTCGAAAATAATAATTGGGAAAAATCGTTTTTCAATTTAAAAATGACACCATCTTGTTGACCATTGATTGTCGCTTTTGCTGCATTTTTTACAGGGAAATTTTTTGATCTTGTAGAGGAAGCGATACATATATTGTTGAATTTATCTAACATAATTTCTCCTCTAAATTGGTCGCCGTAGTTTGAAGTTAAACTATCATAATAATTGCTGCCATTATAATTTGAATTTACACCAGTGATATTTGTATTAATCCCATCATTTTCAGATCCTCCAATATATGTTGAACCTAATAGATTATGTCCATTAGCACTTATTTTTACAGCATATATATCTACCCCAAAATCACCGAAAAGAGCACCGTTGAAAACTGCATTAAATGTTGAACCGCCCCCATGTACATTTTGAAAACAGCCATTTGTAGTTGGGAAATCATTGCTTGAGGTAGCTCCGAATGCATAGATATTATTTTGTGAATCACATATCAATGAATGTACCGTTTCAGCACCATTGATGTTGTTTTGTCCACCTAAAAAAGCAGTCCAAAGCATTTTGGATCCATCTGCTGAATATTTAGAGATAAATACATCGGAAGGACTCCCTCCAGAAACGACATTAAAATTGGATTTAATATTAAATACACCATTATCGGGTGTCGGATAGGAATTGCCAAAAATGGTACCACCTGAATATGCTGTACCATCGTGACCGTAGGTTGCTGTCATTCCAAAATTATCCGTAACAGAGCCACTATAGGTTGCGAAAATTAATATAGGATCAATAATTAATGTTTTTGTTTTATCATAATCTCCTAATGAGAAAGTTACAGTTTGATTTTCAATTTTAAAATCACAGTTAATAGGATCTTTTTTTCCATTTGTTAATTGATAAACATAGGGTTTGTCTTCAATAATTTCGCCAAGCGGTGTTGATATGTGTAGTTTTCCTTGAGGATCGATGTGTAACTTGGTCGAACCAGCAATTTCTAATTGAATGTCATTGGGGTTGCCAGACGGATAGACTAGGAATTCATATTTTAATTGTTCATCTTCTTGAATCAAATGTAAATCAATCCCCTTGTATAAATCGTATAATTGCGCTTCCGTATAAGCATGTACATCACTAGCCCATTGGTTCTCGTTTTTACCAATGTAAAAGTTATAATTCGATTGAGAAGGATTTTTTTTTGTAACACGTGTAATTTCAAACGAGTTTTTAAAGTTAAGATGAACTACATGCTGCCTATCAATTGCATTTACGTCCGGATTACCCAAATTTACATGGTTTTTGCGCAGTTTTTGAAAATCTTGTAGATGAAATAAAAATTTATTGCGCTGTATCCAAAGATTCCCTCCTTTAAAGGAAGATTTGAACAAAATATCTTCGTCCCATTGTCCTTTGTTTTCAATAAACGAATGATTATTATGTACAATTTGTACATTGGAAGATACCGCTTTTTCTTTGTTTTGAGAGAATGAAAAATCGCTTAATAAAAGTAGAAATGCTAGTATGAATATTTTCATACGTATAAAGTTAAAATTTTTATCGCATAAAAAAAGCTGTCTCAAAATGAAACAGCTTTAAATATATTTTAGTGATATTGTTGATCGAATTTTATATTCATTAAGCTAGAACACCGATAACTTCTGCCATTTTCTTACCAATTTCAGCAGGAGAATCCACTACGTGAATTCCACATTCTCGCATGATGCGTTTTTTAGCTTCAGCAGTATCATCGTGTCCACCAACGATTGCACCAGCGTGTCCCATTGTTCTTCCTGCAGGTGCAGTTTCACCAGCGATGAATCCTACTACTGGTTTAGTACCATGTTCTTTAATCCAACGTGCAGCAATCGCTTCTAAGTTACCACCGATTTCACCAATCATGATGATACCTTCAGTTTCAGGATCGTTCATTAATAATTCAACCGCTTCTTTTGTAGTAGTTCCAATGATTGGGTCACCACCGATACCGATTGCAGTTGTAATTCCTAAACCAGCTTTAGCAACTTGGTCAGCAGCTTCATAAGTCAATGTTCCAGATTTAGAAACAATCCCGATTTTTCCTTTTTTGAAAACGAAACCTGGCATGATACCTACTTTCGCTTCACCAGCAGTGATTACACCTGGACAGTTAGGACCGATTAAACGCGTGTCATACCCTTTAATGTATTCTTTCGCTTTCACCATATCGTTTACTGGAATACCTTCTGTAATACAAACGATTACTTTGATACCTGCATTTGCAGCTTCCATAATTGCATCTGCAGCAAAAGCTGGTGGTACAAAAATAATAGATACATCCGCTTTAGTAGCGTTTACTGCGTCAACAACTGTATTAAATACTGGTTTATCTAAATGTGTAGAACCTCCCTTACCTGGAGTAACACCTCCAACTACGTTTGTTCCATATTCAATCATTTGAGAAGCATGGAAAGTTCCTTCACTTCCTGTAAAACCTTGAACGATAACTTTTGAATCTTTGTTAACTAGTACACCCATTTTGACGGATTTTTTATGTTATTAATTTTTGTAGTCCAAAAGTAGGATATTGTAGGGTGATTTACAACAAAAAATAATAAAAAAACACAAACAAACCTTTTTTAATAACGTATCCATTAATTCGATCATTAATTCATTGAATGTATTAGAATATGGGGTGTTATTTGTGTATTTATACGCTTTTTTTGATAGTTCAAGTGATTGTTTTTGAATTGTTTAGTTTGTTTTTTGTGAGAAATTAATAACAGAAGATTTGTAATTTTTAATGTATCTACTGAAATTTGCAGTATGATTAGTAATAAGATTCAGATATTGTCCGCTGAAGCGAATGAACTTATTCAGTTAGGAATTCGTTTTAAGTTAGAACAATTGGACTTGTTTCGATTTGCGCTGCATTCCGTATCCAACGGTCAGGATGCGATTGATTTTATGCGTAAAAACGAGGTAAATGTATTCTTGTTAGATCTTTATATAGAGGAATGTGATGGGTTTTCTGTATTAACGATCATGAAAAATTTAAATCTTATTGTACCAACCATTATCGTTTCTTCTACAGATAAGATCGCTGTCATAAGACAAACTATTAATCTTGGGGCAAAAGCATTTGTACATAAAAATCAGGATTCTAATTTATTAGGAGAAGCTATTCTTTCTGTAATTTCAGGAGAAAAATTTTTCTCAGATAAAACGATACAAACTTTAGAAATTTTTGGTTCTAAAAAAGTCAATAAAACAAAAAAGAAAGCTCAATTCACTGAAAAAGATCTTCTAATTCTGTCTTATCTATTAAATGGATTAACGAGTAAAGAAATTGCACATTATTTATTCTTAAGTCCGCGAACTATCGAATCACATCGGTCAAAATTAATGCGTAAAACAGAAACAAAAAACATGTTAGAGTTGGCAAAATATGTCGCTAAAAATAAAGTCAAACTTATTGGTAAGGTTTAAAGTAATTTTCATTTGGGTAATAGGCTTTCCCTTTGGAAATTTAGGACAACCAAATACTAATGTTAGCCCGCGAAGCATTGCTTTAGCTTCATGTGTAGCGACTTTAAAAGATATGTCTGTCCTACAAATGAATCCGTCAGTGCTTTCAGATATAAAACACCTGCAAATTGGCTTGCAAAACATGTCGATGATAGCCATGATGGATGTACAAAAAAACGGAGCTATGGTCGCGGTACCGATTCAGAAAGGAGTTTTAGGTCTTTCAATACAATCTTTTGGCAATAAAGTCTATAGCCTATTTAGCGGAGGGCTTGCATATGCAATGAATATGTCTGAAAATTTAAAATTAGGGGTGTATTTAGGAGATAAAAACAGTTCAATTCAACAGTATGGTTCTCGAAATTTTCTCGAAATATCCCTAGCAATACAAGGTAAATTAACGGATAAAATTACCTATGGAATGTGTATTCAGTCGTTAGGTAGAAAATCTCTAGAAATACAAGAAGCAAATCCAACATTCTTATTTGTGGGTATTCAGTATATATCTTTAAAACCCAATTGGAGAATGTATACTGAAATTGAAAAATCTGTAATTAGTCCAGTTCGTTTAAAAATAGCATGTGAATATTTCGTTTCTCCATCTTTTGTTTTTCGAACCGGATTGATGACTTCTTCCTATCAAGTAAGTGGTGGAATAGGGGTATGGTTTAAAAAACAGGTTAGAGTAGATGTCGGCAGTAGTTGGCAACCTATTTTAGGTTTAGCAACACAGGTAGGCGTCCGATTTTCTTCGAAACCCAAGGAAATAAATGAAGAATAAGTTTTTTTTTATAATTCTGCTTTTTTACAGCGATGCATTACTTGCACAACTGTCGAATCCACTTTTGCACAAGCGTTTTGAATATTGGATGGAAAGAAATCAAACCGAAAATATCGATTTAACGCAAATTCAGGAGATTTGGGAGTACCACCTTGAAAATCCATTAAACTTAAATACAGTTCAAAAAGAAGATTTAACAACTTTAGATTTATTAAGCGATATCCAAATTAATGATTTGATGGAGCATCGTATAAAATTTGGTCCTTTACTATCCTTGTTTGAATTGCAAACGCTTCCGACTTGGGATACATCTTTTATACAACTGATTTTACCATTTGTAACTTTAAATGAACGATCGGATAATCCGCCTTTAACCTTGTTCGAACTCACCCATAAAGGGAAGATAGAAGCAATTACACGGTTTCAACATCCAGTAGAAAATAATTGGAATACTTCTATTAACAAGTCAAACAATTTAAGTTCATCTTATGTAGGAAATAGTGATTACTATTTAACACGAATTCGTTACACCTATCAACAAATGGTAAGCTTTGGAATAACTGCAGAAAAAGATGTTGGTGAACCATTTTTTAATAAAATAAATAAAAATGGGTTTGATTTTTATTCGAGTCATCTGCAAGTAAAAGTAGGAAAACGATTAAAGAATGTACTATTCGGAGATTATCATGTGCAAATTGGTCAGGGTTTAAATTGTTGGACTTCCTTCGCGTTAGGAAAATCTCTAGATCTTACAACGTGTAAAAAAAACGCGCAAGTTATTCGGCCGCATACTTCTACTGAAGAAAATCGTTTCTTTCGTGGTGTTGCTTCAGAATTCGCCTATAAACGTTTTACACTTTTGGTCTTTGCTTCAATGCATCGAAAAGATGCTTCTTTATATGCGGATTCTAACAATCAAATTTCTTCTGTTTTAACAACAGGTTATCACAGAACAGAAAGTGAATTGGCACGAAAAGATCGATTAAAAGAAAACGTGTTAGGTGCTTATCTGCGATATGATTTAGGTACTTTACACCTAGGATTAGCATCTGTTTTTATGCATTATTCGCCAAGTATAAATTCAAAAGTATCTAGTTATAATCTTTTTGATTTCAGGGGTGGTCAATACCAAAGCACCAGTGTAGATTATTCGTATACCTATCGAAATTTATTGGTTTTTGGAGAATTTTCTTATGTTGATTTCAGTAAAAAAACTGCTTTTTTACAAGGAGTTATGCTGGCATTAGATTCCAAGAATTCAGTAAGTCTTTTGTATCGAAATTATGATAAAGGGTATGAAACAAGATATAATGCTGGTTTTTCGGAAGGGAATACGGTACAAAACGAAACAGGTTTATATGTTGCATTTACTAGTGTATTTGCGAAATATTGGAGTTTACAAGCTTATTCCGATTTTTTCAAATTTCCATGGATAAAACAACAAGTTAGTTTACCTTCTAAAGGTGTTGAGAATTGCATGCAAATTACTTGGAAACCATCAAAAACACTTGAGTTTTATGTGCGATACCTGAGTCAAATCAAGGAGCAGAATAGTAGTTTAATAACAGAAGATTTAAAGTTTTTGATAGCGGTTAATCAATCTAATTTACGTTTTAATCTAACATACAAAATGAGTGATTTATTAGAAATTCGTTCGCGATTGGAAGTCGTATCGGTTTCTAGATTGGATAAACAAAAAGAGACGGGTTTATTGTTTTTTCAAGATTTTAATTTAACGAGTAAGAACAAAAAAAGTGATTTAGTTCTTCGATTTGTACTTTTTGATACTGATTCTTACGCTTCCCGAATTTATAGTTTTGAATCGAGTCCCACCTATCAATATAGTAGTCCTGCGTTTTACGGAAAAGGAATTCGTGCTTATCTACTTTTTCGCTTAACTTTTTGGAAAAGATTGGATTGTTGGTTTAAAATTGGAGATACTCATTATTTATCCAAAGAGAATTCAAGTTCCAATTTTAACCAAATTATAGCAACGCAAAAAAAGGAAATCAATCTTCAACTTCGCTGGAAAATGTAATATTTTATTACCTTTATAATCATTGCATTTTTTAAGTTTACATGTATAAAGTAATATTTAGCTTTTTATTGGTTGTTATAGTAGGTTATTCCTATGGTCAAGCACCTTTAAATGATAAATGTGCAAATGCAATTGCTGTTTCGCCATCCTCCGACTGTGTTCCTGTAAATGGTACTTTAAGTGGCGCTACTGTTGACCCTGGTTATTCGTTAAATGATGTTTGGTTTTCCTTTGTTGCAACAGCAACCTCTCATGCAGTTAGTGTCGTTAAAACAAAAGATATCATCGGTGCAAAAGTTTTTAAACCAGATTTTCAATTGTACGATGCTTGTGGTGGAGTTGTTATTAATTCCTTACCATTTGATAACACAACCGTTGGGAATGTTCCAAATCCTCAAAATCGTTTAGAAAGAACTTATACAGGGTTAGTTATTGGTAAAACCTATTATTACCGTGTTTTTAATGTTGGAGGAGGTACTGAGTTTGAGTTTAATACTTCCGTTTGTACATTTAAGAGTCTCGGAGATGTAAATGATTTGGTAGGTAATGCAATAGAATTACCAGTTTCTCAAACGTGTAATTTTTCCTTATATACACTTTCAAAATCCACCAAATCCAATCCAGAAAAATTAATCTCAGCAGTAACAAATGCAACTTGGCAATTTTCGGATGTTTGGTTTAAAGCAAAAGTTCCTGCAAATGGAAGAATAAGTGTAATACTTCAAAATGTTGGTATTGATGGACTAGAAGCCTTGGCGTTATATACATCTCCTGATAACGGTGTAACGCTAAACGAAGTTGGATCTGATTATAGTTCAGGTGCATTAACATTAGATCGTTCTGGGTTAACACCAAATACGTATGTATATATTCGTGTCTGTGCAACCAGTGTTAATGCGCTTTTAGGTACTTTTAATATTTGTGTTTCGACTCCACCAGAATGTGGCTCGCACATACCTGCAGGGGATAATTGTTCTGCTCCAACACGTATTTGCGATTTAAATGGGTATTGTGGAAACACTTCTAGTTCTTATACGATTGATTTACCTAGCGGAACTTATCAGCAACATGCGGTATATGGCGGTGCCTCCATTGAAAATAATTCTTGGTTATCTTTTATTGCTAGTGAAACTTCTGCAAAGTTTACAATATATGTAAGTAATTGTAAAGCTGGTAAAGGAGGAAATATATTAGGAATACAAGCAGGTGTTTACGAAGGTAATTGTACTTCAATCGTGCCAAAATCTAACTTTTGGTCTTCTCCGAACATGGATAATACCGTGTTAAATGCTACTAATCTAACCGTAGGTAATGAATATTATATCATGATTGACGGTAATCTTGGGGCTACTTGTGATTATACACTTGCAACTAATTCAGGTGTATTGATGGTGGATGCTGGCCCAGATCAAATTTATTGTAATCCGAATACCAATCCTCTGGAATTAAAAGCTATTGGTACTGGAACATCTACTTTAACTTGGTCCTCACGTGCAGGTACAAGTTATACACCAACTATTGGGACAACAGCTAATTTATCTTTAAATCCTGGACCAATTGTAGACACCCGCTATATTGTTGAGGCTACAGGTACATGCACAGGAACAAAAGATTCGCTATTAGTTACAATTTCAAATTGCTTATGTGTAAAACCGATTATAAATTCACATCCAATTCCAATTACATCGTGTCCAGGTAGTACCATCAATTTCTCTATGTCTGTGACAGGAGCTACCTCTTATACATGGAAAGTTAGTAAGGACGGAGGTGTTAGCTATTCTGATGTTTCAAATATAGGTATATTTTCAGGCGCGAATTCTGCAACTTTGGTATTGACAGGAGTTACTGCCGAATACAATAATTATCAATTTAAGTGTATTATAAAAGATGTCACAGGTTTATGTAGTGATAGTACCAACCCTGCTCAATTAACGATAACTCCTCTAAATACGATTACAACTAGCTCCGTACATGTTTGTAAAGGTGTTTATACTACTTTAACTGCTACAAACGCTCCTTCGGTGAACAACACTTACAAATGGGTAGTTCCTGCAGGTGCAATTAATCCAGGAAATGTGAATTCATTTTTAGCAACTGTGCCTGGGGACTATGTTTGCAATATTTTTACTCCGTCTAATTTATTGTGTAATAGTGATTTTGAGAATTATACAAGTACTGCTATTTTTGTTAATACCAATATTGCAACGAATTGTTGGCAAACTACTGCAACGGATAATAAAATTGAAATTTGGACAACAAATCCTGCTCCATATTCAGGAACAAAATATATTGAATTAAATGCAACCCAACAATCCACTTTATTTCAAAAAATTAATTTAAATGCAGGAAGTACACTTGATGTTTCTTTTGCCCATAGAGGAAGACAGGGGATAGATTCAGTAAAGGTGATGATTGGTCTGGTTGGGGGTGTTTCAACAAAGCTAGGGGTTTTTGGAACTGGTACTACTGCATGGAAAGTATATAATGTAAGTTATACGGTTCCGACCACAGGGCAATATTCTTTACAGTTTGTTTCGCAATATGCAACACCAGATAAAACGTACGGGAATTTTTTAGATGCCGTATCTGTAAAAACAGGTGTTTGTGCTGTTGCTACTTCGAAAATTACACTCATTAATGATCCTTTACCTTTAGCAACGAAAAGCAATGATTTAGTTGTTTGTAAAGGGGATGCAAATGCCTCTCTAGTTTTTACAGGTTCTGCTGGTACGCCAAATTATACGTTTACGTATAATGTGGATGGAGGGACAAATCAAACGGTTGTAAGTTCTGGAAACGGCGCTACTATAACTGCAAATACGTCAAAAGAGGGAGTGTTTAAATATTTCTTAGTGGATGTAAAAGACAATAATAATTGTCGTACGGATTTAAAAGATTCTGTACTTGTAAAAATTGATTCTGCGAGTATTGGAGGAACGGTAAGTAGTAACCATACAGTTTGTATCGGTTCGCCAAGTAATCAACTTACTCTGTCTGGAAAAACTGGTTTAATTACCAAATGGCAATATGCGATTTCTCCATTTACAACGTGGATCGATACTGCAATTTTAACATCTACTTTTACATCGGGACCTATATATCAGTCTACTAAATTTATAGCTGTTGTTAAAAGTGGTACCTGTCCTGAAGCTTATTCAACTCAAGTGTTAGTGACGGTGGATCCAAAAAGTATTGCTGGTACTTTAGGATCATCTACTGCCATATGTGCTGGTCAAACAGGTGGCAATTTAACCTTAGTTGGAAATAGTAATACCATTTTAAAATGGCAAAGTGCGACTAAGCCGTTTATCCTTTGGAATGATATCGTTAATACTTTGAATTCATATGCAACTCCGGTTTTGAATGACACCACTAAATTTCGTGTTTTAGTGAAATCTGGTGTTTGTCCTCCAGACACTTCTAATTTAGTTACAATTGCTGTAATGCCGAAGCAGGTTTTGAATTTACAGTGTGGTAATAGAACAAATAATTCGGTTCAATTTACGTGGGATAAAATTAAAAATGCAACGAATTATACTTTTAATTATACCATAGACAATACGGGTACTGCAGTTACAGGAACTATTTCAGCAACTACCTTAGATACAACAATTACTGTCAGTGGTATGGGTAAGACTGTCAATTTTACACTTACTCCAATTGGTGGGTATTGTACAGGGCCTGAGACAGCAAATTGTATTTCAACTACTTGCGTTACACCAAAAACAGATCAATTAACAGATATTATTGTGTGTGCAGGGGATAATGTAGATATACCTGTTTTTACGAGCGTAGATTCACCTGAATCATTTTCCTGGACAAATTCGAATAGTGCTATTGGATTACCAATTTATGGTATTTCGGACACTTTATTTAAAACTGCATTAGTAACCCAACAAGAAATTGGTATCATAAAAGTGAATGCGTTTAAAAATCCATGTAAGGGTCCTACCATGACTTTTAAAATCACCGTTAATCCTTTGCCTACAATTAGTACAAAATTAGACACAAGTATCTGTAAAGGAGCTTCCATTACCTTAAAAGGAAATGGAGGAACATCTTATTTATGGGATAATGGAATTCAGGATAATATAGCTTTTGCACCGACGAGTACAAATACCTATAAGGTAATTGGAACAGATGTTAATACTTGTAAGAATGCCTCAGCTGTTAAAATCACGGTAAATAATTTGCCAAGTATTACGGTAACTAATTCAGGTCCAATTTGTGCTAATGACAGTATTTTTTCTTTAGTTCAAAACGGGGATGTTTTAACCAAATGGAGTTGGAAAAGTGATGCGAATGCACTATTCAGCGATTCGTTAATAAAGCAACCTGTTGTTAAAAAAGCGATTAATAATGAAGTTTTCACGCTTTCTGGGTATGATGTGAATGGATGTAAAGCTTCTTCTTCTACAACTTTTACGATCAGTCCTTTACCTATCTTTAATTTAGCTTCCTCTAGTCCTTGTGAAAAACAAGCTTTATCCATTTATTGCTCTACCGCAAGTGCTCAATCGTATGCTTGGACTCATAAAAATGGGTTTACAAGTACACTTCAAAATCCAATTATTTCCTCCGCGCAATTATCGGATAGTGGATATTATTACTTGAAGTTTACCGATTCAAAAGGTTGTTACAAAATAGACTCCATCTTTGTTTCTGTAAAACCACTTCCAATTTTTACGCCATCAGCAATATCTCCATGCGAGACAACTCCATTTTCTGTAAAAGCAAATTATTTGAATGCTATAACTTATCTATGGACCGGACCAGTTACACTAGCAAATATGGAAACTGTTTTGGTTTCTAATACTGCAACTCCTAGTACCCACGATGGAGATTACAATGTTACGGTTACAGACGCTAAAGGATGTTCGGATACTAAAAAAGTAAGGGTTACAGTCAAGCCAAGCCCAGTTATAAGCGTTTCTAATAATGGACCTTTGTGTGCGAATGATACGACTTTGCGATTAAATCAAAGTGGTGATGTACTTTCAAAATGGAGTTGGAAAAGTTCTAATACAGCTGTTTTCAATGATTCTTTAGTTCAACAACCAAGGATTAAAAATGCTATTTCTGGCGAAGTGTTTACATTGAAAGGCATGGACGCAAATGGTTGTTCAGCAATTGCAACAACCTCTGTAATCATAAATTCGTTACCTGTATTTAGTGTTACAGCAAATACACCTTGTGCTTTAGCAGCTTTAAATCTTTCGACTGATTTTGTTGGTGCTAAGTCTTATGACTGGTCCCATAATAATGGATTTTTGAATACCACACAAAATCCATCGATACCCTCTGTTTCACGTTCGGATTCAGGCAGGTATTCATTGAAAGTAACCGATGTAAATTTATGTAGCGATACACATTCTGTGTTTGTAAGAATTAATGAATTGCCTGTTTTTTCTCCAAATTATATAGTACCATGCGAAAACAAACCTTTGATACTAAAAGCAAATTACACCTCTACTAAAACGGTTTTAAGTTACCTATGGACAGGGCCAGCTTCTTTGGTAAGTGTTATTCCTCCTGTTGCAAACACTACAATTACATTAAAATCTATTCCTGCAGTTCATACTGGTGAGTATGGATTAACTATTACAGATGAAAATAATTGTTCGGCAATGCAAAAGTTTACTATTACAATTAATCCATTACCACAAGTGAAAACTGCTGCAGATTTCAGTATTTGCATAGGCGATGAGGTAATACTAAAAGGGACCGGAGCCTTGACGTATTTTTGGGATAATAATATACAAGACAATAGTTCGTTTAAACCACAATTAAGTGCGAATTATAGTGTAAAAGGTTTAGATGTTAACCTGTGTGAAAATTTCGATTCTGTTTTTGTTACTGTTAATCCATTACCATCCATTACTGTTCCAGATTTATGTGAAAGTTATAAAACAGTATTTACAAGTAATCATTTACCAGCGACTTCAAATGCATGGATTTCTTCAGATATTGCAATAGCTAGCGTTAATCCTAGTACTGGTGAAGCGCAAGGTTTAACTGCAGGGAAATCTACGATTACATTTATGGATAATGTAGGTTGTAAGATAGCTAAAGAACTTGTTGTAAATGCGACACCAGCGATAACTACTTTGCCACTCGGTGTTTGTGAAAACAGCCAACTTATATTAAAAGCCAACCAAACTCCAGCAGCTACAAATCCATGGAAATCTACTTCTAATAATTTGACAATTAATTCAGTTTCAGGTCAAGTATTTGGCTTGAAAGCAGGTGTAGATTCCGTTTCCTTTACCAACAATAAAGGTTGTAAAACCACAAAATTATTTACTATACATGGTTTACCGTTTGCTAATTTTTCATCTATAAAAGAAATTTGTATCGATGATACTTTACGTCTTTTAAATACTACTTCTCCACTTTGTGAAAACTATGTTTGGGATTTTGGAGACGGAATAAAATCATCGAAAGCCAATCATAAGTATAGTAAAAATGGATTTTTCACGATATCCTTGACTGCTATTGATAGTTATGGTTGTCAAGACTCAATTGTAAAGTTAGATTATGTAGAGGTTGTAAATAAGCCATACGTTTCTTTCGTCTTTACTCCAGATTCCATTGATATCTTAAATCCAGAGGTTCGATTTAAAACGAATTCGGATGGAAAGTATTTTAAATGGAATTTTGGGGATGGGAAACCTACTTCTATCACGAAAGATGCAATTCACTTTTTTCCAACGGACGAGGGTAAATATTATACCGTATCCCTTACCGCATCGAATACAAAAGAAGGTTGTTCCAATGTCTACACGCAAGTGATAGTTTCCAAAGAGCCATTAATTTACTATATCCCAAATACATTTACGCCAAATGGTGATGAGTTTAATAATACCTTTAAACCGATTTTTTCCAGTGGTTTAGATCCGTATAATTATACTTTGTTTATTTACGATCGTTGGGGAGAACTGATTTTTGAATCGCATAATGCGCAAATAGGCTGGGATGGAACGTATAATAACCAACTTATAGGAAGTAATACGTATATCTGGAAATTAAATTTTAAGGAAAAGCAAAACGGACAAGAACATACAAAATTGGGGCACGTAAATGTAATACGTTAACAAAAAGCGCTATGATTTTAATTATCGACTGTGGTAGTCAGAAAACACCTTTTATCGAAGAAGCGGTTGATCTTCAGATGGATTATCAAACCATAGGATTATGGGAGCTCGAAAAAGAACATACTATCGATAAAAAAGGGGTTATTATTTCTGGAGCACCGATATTAATTTCGGAGATAGATTACACCAAACATTTAGCACAATTAGCTTTTCTTAAAGAACTTGAAATTCCTGTTTTAGGTATTTGTTTTGGTCACCAAATGCTAGGTTTACTGCATGGTGCCAGACCTTCACGACAAAAAGAAGACCGCGATTGGCAAACAATCGAATCCTTGGAAGAGCATCCTTTATTTGATAAATTACCAGTAGAATTTGAAATGATGGAAGATCATTGTGAATCCATTTCTTTACCAAAAGATTTTAAGTTATTAGCCGTTTCGGACGCATGTGTGAATGAAGCTATGTGTCATACTTCCAAACCTTTGTTTGGTGTACAATTTCATCCAGAGGTTTCTGGAAATCAAGGAACCTTGTTTATTGAAAACTTTGTTAATATTTGTTTGCAACAAGGTTCAAACACCGCTAGTTAATTCCCGAACTTCGTCATTATGTTATTGAATAGACTTTGGATAGGAATGTTTTTGATTGCACTGGTTACAGGACTTTCAAAACTTCTTTTTTGGCACGATTTAACCATTTTTGAGAAAATGGTCACTTCTTTGTTTGATGCTGCAAAATCTGGATTTGAAATATCCCTGTATTTTACGGGTGCTTTGTGCTTATGGTTAGGATTTATGAAAGTCGGAGAAGAAGGCGGAGCTATTCGCATCATGACACGATTAGTATCCCCTTTGTTTTCTAAATTATTTCCAGAAGTACCAAAAGGTCACCCAGCTATTGGATCTATGATGATGAATATATCGGCTAATATGTTGGGATTAGATAATGCTGCTACGCCAATGGGGCTGAAAGCAATGAAGGAATTACAAACCTTAAATCCAAAACCAGATACTGCAACAAATGCGCAAATTATGTTTTTGGTCTTGAATGCTTCTGGATTGACAATCATTCCGATTAGTATTTTGTCCCTACGCGCAGCAAATGGTTCCGCCTCTCCTTCGGAAGTTTTTCTACCGATATTGATAGCAACTTTTTTTGCTACACTAGCTGCATTGATTTATGTTGGTATTCGTCAAAAAATAAATCTACTGAATAAAGTTGTTTTGTTGTATGTTGGAACATTGACAGTATTGATTGTAGGTTTGTTAGTCTTACTTTATAATCATCCACAATACATTCAGCCTATTTCTTCTGTGGGGAGTAACTTGTTTTTATTCCTCATAATAATCTTTTTTATTGTCCTCGCAATTCGTTCTAAAGTAAATGTATATGACCAATTCATCGAGGGTGCAAAAGGTGGTTTTGAGGTTGCTATCGGAATTGTTCCATACTTAGTTGCTATGTTAGCAGCGATTGCTGTTTTCCGATCCTGTGGTGCTTTAGAAGCTTTAATTGATGGAATAAAATTAGGTTTAGTAGCAATAGGAGTTACCGCTACAGAATTTGTAGATGCGCTCCCCGTTGCGTTTATGAAACCTTTCTCCGGTAGTGGAGCCCGTGCATTAATGGTCGAGTCTTGGACAACCTTTGGTGTAGATAGTTTTGTAGGTAAATTAGCAGCAACGTTTCAAGGAAGTACGGAAACCACTTTTTATGTATTAGCAGTGTATTTCGGTGCTGTAAAAGTCAAACACACGCGTTATGCTGCTATGGGAGGTATTATTGCAGATATTGTTGGAGTAGTTACAGCAATTCTAGTTTCCTATTTATTTTATGCTCAGTAAGTTATTAGCCATGTTCAAAAAGAAAAAAAAGGTACACATTCCTTCCGATAAAGAGAAAAAAGTAGTACCGATGAAAGCGTTGGACTATCCTCCAAAAATCTTATTGGCATGGGCGAAGGCAATCGAGGGAGAGGATGAATTTTCAGAATGGTTAAAATTTAATGGATTCTTAGAATTACATACTGCGTGTTCTGCTATCAAATTAAATACGAAAGCGCGCGATTGGTTGATGGATAATGGGTACCCACATTTATTGGCATTTATTCAAGCTTCCGAAGGAAATAAACATGCAGATGCTTGGTTGGATCGCAATAAATTTAAATTGTTATTAAATATGGCACGTGCTATCGATGGGGATAATGAAGCCTACCAATGGGTGAAAAATTCGCAGTCTGTAGATATTTATATACTAATGGTAGCAATCAAGAAAATTAAGGATCAAATTGAGGATTTCAATAATGATCCGCATGTGTTTAAGTAATCTCTTATAGACCTTTTAATTGTTCAATCGTCTCACTTGGATTACTAGAACCAAATACAAAACTTCCTGCAACTAGTACATCAGCACCAGCGTCAACTAATAGTTTTCCAGTTTCTAGGTTGACTCCACCGTCAACTTCAATCAATGCGGAAGAACCTTTTGTTTGAATTAAATGTTTCGTTTCAGCAACTTTATTCACTGCATTTACAATAAATTTTTGACCACCAAAACCTGGGTTAACGGACATAATCAATACCAAATCCAAGTCTGCAATCACATCTGTTAATGCACTCACTGGTGTGTGTGGATTCAATGCTACACCTGCTTTCATTCCCGCTTGTTTGATTGCTTGAATCGTACGGTGTAAATGTCTGCATGCCTCGTAGTGAACCGTTAAAATATCGGTCCCACAACGTTTAAATTCCGCGATATAATCATCTGGATTTTCAATCATAATATGAACATCCAATGGTTTTGTTGCATGACGTTTCATCGCTTCAATCACCGGAAAACCAAAAGAGATATTTGGTACAAAAACACCATCCATCACATCCACATGAAACCAATCTGCCTGGCTTGCATTGATCATTTCAATATCACGTTGCATATTCGCAAAGTCACAGGATAACATCGATGGGGAAATTAGTACGCTCATAATTCTCTTTTTTGATTTGTCGTTAAAATTACGGATTATAATAGATTCTTGAAATTGATTCTACACAAAATGTAATCCACATGTTTGAATTAATATTTGTTAAACGTATCTTTTTTCCAATTTTTAGGATTATTGATAATGTAATTTTGAATTTGTGTCAATGAAAATGAATTTCGAATTACATGATCATTATAACGTGCCTGCCATTGAAATTCAGATATTCCATGTTTTTTAGAATAGGTTGTCACCGCCGATTTAAATCCCCGAATAATGGATGCCAAATTTTTGGATTGTACCCCAAATTTATTTTTTGGTTGGTTTGGCGTAAAAACGTGACGGTTTTCCGTAGAGACGCGATGCATCGCGTCTCTACCACACCCACACCCATCCAAAATATTCTGTTTTGTATTATATTTATTTTCACCAATCATTATAACCGCATGAAAATGGTTTGGCATCACAACAAATTCCCCTAATTCTAAATGCATATCTGGTCGCATTTCAATGGATTTAGTCCATTCGTTTTGTGTTATGTTTCCTAATTCATTCAGAATCATTTTACCATCTATAATTTCACCAAAAAAATGCTGGTGATTTTTTATGCAAATTGTAATAAAATATATTCCTTCGGATGCATAATCCCATTGTTGCCATCTTGCTGATGGAATTCTGTATTTATTTCTAAATTTTTCCGACATTTTACTTTGTAATTCTATTGTTTGTTACTTTAATTTAATCAAATAGTTCATTTGAAGCAAGCCATAAATGTTTTAGATTGATTAGAATATCCATTTTTTCATCTGCAATCCTTATATTTACTTCGATATTACAACCAGTATATGACTATTTTAATCATTATTGCTACAGCCATTATTTCATTTATGGGATTTAAGAATCCGCAAATGATCAGTAAGTGGGTTTTTTCACCATATCGTGTGAAGCATAATAACGAATTATCGCGATTTATTTCACACATGTTTATTCATGCAGATTTGTCGCACTTACTGTTTAATATGATTTCTTTTTTCATGTTTGGTGCAATGATTGAAGGAGAATTAGATACTCATTTCGGTAATTCTAATGGGATGATACATTTTTTGATTTTATATTTTGTTGGTGGACTTTTCTCTACCTTATGGCCATACATACGCAATCAAGAAAATGTAAATTACCTATCCCTAGGTGCTTCTGGTGCTGTTTCTGCGGTAGTTTTTGCAGGTATCATGTGGAATCCAACGATGAAAATGGGGTTGATATTTTTGCCTATAATGATCCCAGCTTATATTTTTTGACCACTATATTTAGCATTTGAATTTTGGATGTTCAAAAGACAGAAAACAAACTTAGCACATGATGCACATATCGGTGGTGCTGTATTCGGTGTTTTATATATTTTATTGATCAACGCTGATAAAGGAAGAGAGTTTTTACAAAGTATAATGTCCTAGTGTATGCAAGATTTATTTGTTAACAATAACGGAGCGGTATTACCGAATAAAGGTGCTACTATTGCAGCAGGTAACCGTTCATACCTCTATGGGGACGGATTATTTGAAAGTGTTCGTGTTATGAATGGAAAACCAATTAATATGGTCAACCATTTTAATCGTATGGTGGAAGGAGCAAAAGCAATAAAAATGCGATTTCCTTCCTTTTTCACCGTAGAATTTTTTGAAGATAAGGTTGTAGAATTAATTGCTCTTTCTGGAATAAAAGAAGGAGGAAAATGCAGAATTTCCTTGGATAGAGCTCTAGGAGGAACCTATATTCCAGAAACGAATGAAATTTCCTATTTTATTGAAGTTTATCCGTACGAGTCCAATTATTTTGAATTGAATTCCAAAGGGTATGAAGTAGATATTTATCGAGAACTCAAAAAACAAAAAAACTTTCTATCCAATTTCAAAACAAAAAATGGATTGTTATATGTAATGACTGCGATTGCTGCAAAAGAAAAAGGGTTGGATGATTATTTGTTAATCAATGAAAAAGATGCAGTAATCGAAAGTTCTAATTCGAATTTATTTGTAGTTAGTAATGGTGTATTATACACCCCTAGTTTGGAAGACGGTTGTTTAGCTGGCACTATGCGTATGCAAGTCATAAATATAGCACTGACTCATGGTATTAAAGTCTATGAATGTGCCATATTACCACAGAATTTATTGGCTGCAGACGAAATTTTTCTAACAAATGCAATCCGTGGAATCGTCTGGGTAGGTGGTTATAGAACCAAAAGATATTTCAATACCTTAGGTAGAAAAATACAATCTTTTTTAAATGATTATTGGGAGAGTCAATTAGAAGAAATAGAAGAATAATTCATTTTCATTAAATAAATACACGTGGCCAATTTTAAAGATTTAGGTGTTGAAACCTACCTAATCAAAGCACTGAATGATATTAATATTACAGAACCGACTGAAATTCAAGAGAAAGCACTTCCTTTTTTGTTAGAGTATAAATCGGATTTCGTCGGACAAGCACAAACAGGTACAGGTAAAACAGCAACTTTTGGTATCCCAATTATTCAAAAAATAGATGCCACTTCTCCAAAAGTTCAGGCATTAATTTTAGCGCCTACGCGTGAGTTGTGTCAACAAATTTCCAAACAGTTATTTAAAATGACTAAATACACCACAAATGTATATGTGCAAGCGGTGTATGGTGGAGAAAAGATTGATTTACAAATTCGTGCACTTTCAAGACCTACGCAGGTAATTGTTGCAACACCAGGTCGTTTGCTCGATTTATTAGACCGTAAAGTAGTCGATTTAAAAGATGTAAATACTGTTGTATTAGACGAGGCGGATGAGATGTTAAAAATGGGTTTCCAAAAAGATGTCGAAACGATTTTGAGACAAACGCATAAAAATAGTTTTACTTGGTTATTTTCTGCTACGATACCGAATGAGTTAGAATTGATTATAACCAATTATTTATCCGAAGATGCTAAACGTATTCAGGTAAATAAGCAAAAAAACATGAATAGTGGTATTGAACACCAGTACTTTGTGTGTGACCCAAAACAAAAATTCGGGTATTTGACTCATTTCTTAAAAACACAACCGAATAAAACGGGAATCTTCTTTTGTAGAACAAAAGCTTCCGCGCAATTTATCTCGGACAAACTCAAAGAAAGTAAACACAGTGTTGGTGTAATTCATGGCGATTTAGAGCAGCGCGAACGTGAAAAAGTGATGCGTATGTTTAAAAAAGGAACGTTTTCTTTTTTAGTCGCTACGGATATTGCTGCACGTGGAATTGATGTGGAAGACTTATCTTTTGTGGTGCATTACGAACTTCCGGATGATATCGAAAATTACACACATAGAAGTGGTCGTACTGCGCGTGCTGGTAAAAAAGGAATTTCAATTGCTTTTATAGAATCTAAAGAAATTAAGCGTATCCGTAAAATCGAACAAGAATTGGGAATCAAATTTCACCAAATCAAATAGGGATTCTTCACGTATGAAACACCATGTATTGCTCATAGGACTTGTTTGGCCAGAGCCAAATTCTTCTGCTGCAGGCATTCGTATCTTACAAATCATTGAATCTTTTTTAGAGCAAGAATATTTTGTATCCTTTGCGTGTTCTGCAGCACGCGGTGAATTTAGTTATCCTATAGAAAATCTTGGAGTAGATTGTTATACGATTGTACTTAATTCTTCCAGTTTTGATTCTTTTATCCAAGAACTAACACCAACAATGGTGGTTTTTGATCGTTATATCACCGAGGAATACTATGGTTGGCGTGTAAGCGAAAATTGTCCGAATGCGCTTCGGATTTTAGATTCGGAAGATTTACATTGTTTACGTAAGACACGACAAAAAGCAGTGAAAGAGAATCGTGTTTTTTGTTTGGATGATTTGTTGGTAGAAGAGATTGCAACACGAGAAATAGCAAGTATATTACGTTGTGACATAACGTGGATCATTTCAGAATATGAAATGGAAGTATTAGAAAATGTATTTAAAATAGATAAAGCTATATTGTATTATTTACCAATGTGGATAGATTCTAAAAAAACCGTAAATAGCGAATATAAAGACAAATCTAATTTTTCGTTTATTGGTAATTTTTTACATGAACCAAATTGGGATGCTGTTTTATATTTGAAAAAAGAAATTTGGCCTAGAATTCGTAAACAGTTGCCACAAGTAGAATTACATGTTTTTGGTGCTTATCCATCTCAAAAAGTATTGGATTTGCATAATCCAAAAGAAGGATTTATCGTGAAGGGACGTGCAGAAAACGTAACGCAGGTATTCGAAAATACACGCGTGTTTTTGGCTCCGTTACGATTTGGTGCTGGAATTAAAGGGAAATTAATAGAAGCGATGGTACATGGTGTACCAAGTGTAACCACCCCAATAGGAGCTGAATCTATGCATGGAGAATTGCCTTGGAATGGTTCTGTTGAGTTAGAGGCAGAAGCATTTGCTGATGAAGCTGTAGAATTGTATAGCTATACGCAAAAATGGCATGCAGCAGTTGAAAATGGGAACAAAATTTTACAGACACGTTTTACAAAACGGGATAATGGGTTTATTGCTAAACTTGAAAAAATCTATGTGGAACTTGAAAAGCACCGGAAACAAAATTTTCTTGGAAACCTTTTACAACACCAACAGTTTCAAGCAACAAAATTTATGTCTAAGTGGATAGAATTAAAAAAATCGAACTAACGAATAAAATTCCATTCGGTTTCTGTCGATGTTTTAGCATCAAAGGTATATCCATCCACATCGTACACTTTTAATTCTTCGGAAGACTGAATATTATTTTTAACACAATAATTAGCCATTGCGCCACGTGCATGTTTGGCGTACATCATCACCACTTTATAGCTTCCATTGCTAAAATCTTTGAATGTTGGCGTGATTACTTTTGCTTTTAATTGTTTGAAATTAATTACTTTATTATACTCTGTAGAAGCTAAATTTAAAATTTCGTTAGGTTTTTCAGCTTTTAATTGTTTGGTTAATTTATCCGACCAGAATGCATAGAGATTTTTCACTTTTGGAGTTATTTGCCATTTGGTTCCCATTTCTAGTCGGTATGGGTAAACCAAGTCTAACGGCTTTAACATCCCATATAAACCAGATAAAATTCGAATTTGTTCATTGGCACGAATAAGTTCGGTTTCGTTCCAAGAAAATGGGTATAAACCTTTGTATACCTCTCCATTAAATACTTCGATACATGTTTTAACCACTTCGCTTTCTTCCGTTGGAGAAATCCATGCTTGGTAACGATCGTAATTCAAATGTGCTAAATCCGAGGAAATATGCATCATTTCCATGAATTTTTTAGGCTTTAACTTTTTTAGTTTTACCACCAGTTGTTCCGTTTCTTTTAGAAAGGATGCTTGGTTTACAAATGGTTTTTCGATCGATTTGGAATAATCTAATGATTTTGCAGGTGAAAGTAAAATTTTCATGGTCAGTAGGATGAATGTTTGAATCTAACTTCTGTGGCACCTTTACCGTATTCAAGGTAGGATGCATCGAAATATTCTATGTTTTCTTGCTTGGACAAATACGAACGAATTTCATTTTTTAACACACCTTCTCCAACACCGTGAATCACGACTAATTTTTGAATACGTTTATCGCATGCCTTTACAAATGTATTTTTGAAATTACTCATTTGTTTGAGTAATATTTCTGTGTTTGTTAGGTTTTTAGCATTATCTATCAAATTCTCAATATGAAGATCAATTTCCCAAATAGAAGTTCTTTTTTTGTTTTCTATTTTTACCGAAAGTTGCATATTTTTTCGTTTAGAAATAGCTTCCTTATCAAATGCTGGAGCTGTATTTTCTAACTGGTAATTTAAACTATGCAAGGTGATAAGTTCCGAACTCAAGCGAATCTGCTCAAATCCTTCACTATCGATTAACCGTATTTTTTGATTTGGAAGGAATTCTAATATTTTAGCTGTTCCTTTTTCGGATAAAAAACCAATTTTTTCTCCTAATTTAAACATGTTTTTTTCTTATTTTTTCACGATGAACATGACACGACGATTTTTCGCTAATTTTAAATCTTCATCGTCATCTTCTAAAATTTCTTCGTTAGGTTCTTTTTCATCTTTTGGTGTAGAAATAAGTCTTTTTTCATCAATGCCATTTTCAATCATGTATTTCATCACCTCACGAATCCTTCTGTTCGATAAATCTGCAAATAAAGGTTTTTTAGTAGCTAGTTCAGCTTCATTCACATCTAAATGTCCAAATAGTTCAATAATAAATGTCGGGTTATTTTTCATTTCAAGAATGACTGCGTCGATAGTAGATCTATTCGTTTCTTGTAATTCATACTTTCCAAAAGGAAAAAAGGCAGTGTGCGCTTCTATGCGTTGAATAGGAGTCATTTTTTCTTCCAACATAATTATTTTATGGTAGTAAGTGTCTTTATTATTTTCCTGATTTCCACAATCACACGCGGATTTTTGATCTACCATGATTACTGAAATATTATCGACAAAGTAATAAGCAAAGTCAGAAAGCACCCCTTTATAATCTTTAATTTTAGTTGCTTTTTCCGTTTTTGTTTTATCGGTTGCAGTAAAGTTACCTATCGTAATAAATTCTTCGCCACCTTCAGCCATATAGGTACCACATACTTTTTCCCAGCCATAGGTTGCGCTAACAATCTTCGAGTTATGATGAAGAATGGAAGTTTTTTCTACTAACGTTTTGTTATCTTCTTGTTTAGGTTGTTTTTTGTGGAAGTTTACTCCAAGATTATTCGTTGCAAATTTAGATCCTTCTGCTAGTGAGATATACATACTAACACAGTATTTTTTTCCCTTTAACATTGGTTGCGCTAAAGGAGAAGTGATGTAATTTCTAGCAATTTTATCTTTTGGGGAATAGACTACTAAACCTGCGTAATTATCTCCTTCTTTTGGGTCTTCTTTACCAAAGGTATTTCCAGAAGTTAAAACAATTGGAAGTTTATTTTCTTTGACAAATAAATCCGCTTTGGTAGAAGTTACATTTTTCCAATCGTCAGAAGCTTCCAAACATCCTAATCCTTTCACTTTACCTTTAATAATTTCAAAACTACCATTTTCAACGAGGTTAGTGACTTGAGAATGAGCAGAATGAATTAAAAAAATAAAAAGAAGTAGTGCAGTTGTTTTCATGGGTTAATACTTAATTGCGTAATCTTTTACTGTTTGTATAAACGTTTTCACTTTCGCAGGATCTACGTCCGGATAAACCCCATGACCAAGATTTACAATGTGACGATTACTCGTAAATGAATCTAATAAATTTGTAGTAAGTTTTGCTACTTCGTCATGCGAACTATATAAAGCACAAGGGTCTAGATTCCCTTGTATGGTTCTTTTGTCTCCGATTACTTTTCTAAAATCTGGAATGTCCATGTTCCAATCTAGTCCAACCGTATTACAGTCTAAATTCGCGATATCTTCTAACGAACTCATAGCACCTTTAGAAAAAATAGTTAGTGGGACTTCTTGTATTGCATCTGCAATTTGCTTCAAATACGGCATACTGAACGTAGCATATTGTTCTGTACCCAAAATTCCAGCCCAAGAATCAAAAACTTGCACCATGTGGGCACCAGCCTTAATTTGTGCTTGTAAGTATTTTATTGTCACTTTGGTAATACGATCTAGTAATTTATGCGCTAAAACTGGGTTTGTGTATAGCATTTTACGCGATTCCGAGAATGTTTTGGAACCGTGTCCTTCGATCATATAACAAAAGATAGTCCAAGGTGCACCTGCGAAACCAATAAGTGGTACTCGACCATTTAATTCTTTGTTTGTTAATTTAATTGCTTCCAAGACATAGCCTAAACGGTCTTCCACATCAAAATCTACTTCAGCAAATTTTAAGTCCGCTTCTGTTTTGATTGTTTTTTCAAACCATGGACCTTTTGCTTCCAACATTTGGTACTCCAAGCCCATAGCTTCAGGAACTACAAGAATGTCGGAAAAAATGATTGCAGCATCAACCCCTAAGATATCTACTGGTTGCACCGTAACTTCTGCTGCAAAACGAGGAGTTTCTACCAATTCTTTGAAGCCAGAAAGAGAACTTCTAACCGCACGGTATTCTGGTAAAATTCTTCCTGCTTGACGCATTAACCATACCGGATAACGTTCGATATTTTCTCCTCTAGCGGCACGAAGTACTAAATCATTTTGTAATGTGTTTGTCATGGTTGCATTTTTACGTGTGCAAAGATACGAAATTCAGTAAACTACCACGAAATTTGCTTCCGCTTATTCGCGATTAAATAGGCATTACATGTTTTAAATTGTCCACTATTCTTGAATGCTATAAAATCTTTTCCTGATTTCGTATACCCTAATGGGGAAGGATGGGATGTTTTGATTAGGAGATTTTGTGTGTTATCAATATGTTTTTCAATGTTTTGTGCGTTTTTACCCCAAAGTAAGTAAACGAGGTATTTTGTGTGGTTGGAAAGGTAGGTAAGTGTGTTTGTAGTAAATGTTTCCCAACCGATATTTTTATGACTTAGTGGAGCTCCTTTTTCAACGGTTAGAATTGTATTAAGTAAAAAAACTCCTTGTTCTTTCCAGTGAGAAAGATCTCCATTTTCTGGTTCGAAAGCCGGGTATTCTACTTTTATTTCGCGGAAAATGTGTAATAAACTTTTGGGATACGGAAAGATTTCTGGATTTACCGAAAAACTCAATCCATTGGCATACCCATACGAAGGGTAGGGGTCTTGACCTAGAATTACAACTTTAATTGCATCGAGTGGACTTTCAAACACTCTGAATATTTCTGTTTTCTTAGGAAATACAGATGTTGTAGCGTATTTTTCTTCAATTATTTCGAGTAGTTTTTTGAAATAGTCTTTTTGACTTTCCATTTCAAAAAACGTTTTCCAACTCGCATGAATAGAGGTTAGCATGGATGCGAAAATCTATTTCTTTTTTTCTTTTTGCAGCGTGAGGTTCAGGTTTGCATGTTTTTTTTCGTCTGCGCTTACCCATTCACCTATACATTTGTCTTCTCCTATGTTGTAGAATAGGAATTTCCCGATCATAACATCTCCATTCATTTCATCCATCAATATAGGTGCGTCTGGATCTGCACGTCTTGCGCAGGAATCAAATTTACCTGAAAACGTAATGTCTTTTTTAAGTTTTTTACTAAAGTACGTTCCATCAAAACTCACCAAACATCCTTTGTTTGTTACGGTAATAACAAATTTAAAAATGGTTGGAATTCCGTTGAAAGTTCCTTTGTATTTCAGTGTGTCTGCTTGTGAAAAGGAACTAAGGCTTATAAATAAGCATGCGATTGCGATTAATTTTTTCATGGCTATAATTTTTTAATGTTTTCAATTAATTTTTCGGTGCTTTCATAATCGTTATCAGAAGCTTTTGCTCGTTTTAGCGCTTCGTTTGCAGCATCTAACGCTTCATTTTTACGTTTTAATTTGTACAAAACAGAAGCGTAGGTGTCATATTCGGCATAAAGCGCCATTTTTGGGTTGTTTTGATTTTCGTCGATGCATTTTTTCATCCATTGAATTGCTTTATCTAGCACTTTTGGGTTGTCTATATTTTCATATATTTTCCAAGCAATTGCATTGTATTCTTTAGGTGAAAGGTACGTATCTCCTTTGGATAAAAGTAAATCACCATAGGTTGCCCATTCTTTTTTTGCGGCAGATTTATCTAACTCTAAATGAAACAGCACATTGTTTGTAATGTGTTCTGGGAATTTGGAGATATCTGCTTTAAAAGCATTAAACGTTGAATCCGCATTTTTTTTGGCGAAAACTGCTTTTTGGCCGCTTTTGTATAACACGTCTTTCAACTTAAGATCTACCGAATCTTTTGTGTATAGAGTGTAATAGGTGTTTAAGTTGTTTGTTACATGGTTGAAAGCCTTATTGTTGTACGTTTTTGCATACGCATAAAATAGGTTCCAGTTTGCTCGTGACGTTAATTGGTCATCGGATTGCGTGTTGAAATAATTTACTACCACCTCTTCATATGGCACACAGGTTTTGCTTAAGTATCCAATGTAAGTACTTAAAAATAATGGATCTGATTTTTTAGTTTCGTATTCTTTGGCGAATGCTTGGTAGGTATTTGTCGTTCCTTGTGCCTCTTTTGCAAAAGCGATAAAGTTTGCAGGAGGCATTCCGCCACCACGTCGATGGATTACCTCTCCATTGCCATCGATGAAAAGTAGATTCGGAAAACAAAAGACATTATATTTTTTACGGAATTCAATTCCTTCGCCTTTTTCCATGTCTATTTTTGTGGCAATAAAATTAGTATTGAAATAATCTGCCACCGTATCATTCGTAAATACTGTTTTAGCCATCCATTTACAAGGTCCACACCAAGTGGTATACGCATCCACAAAGATTAATTTATTCTCCTTTTTTGCTTTTGCTTTTACTTCTTCGAAGGTGCCCGTTTCAAATTTGATTTCCCTGTTTTGTGCCATGGAAAAAAACGCTAATGGTAGTAAAAATGCGATTGTAAAAAAGTTTTTCATCTAGTATACATTGTTTGATATAGGTAAAAATACCATTTTTTCTTCAATCAAATAATGGCTAGTTTATCCTTGCATGGTTTTGCTTGATTATTTTGTATTTTTGTTACTCAATTATAAATATTTACTCTATGAATACTTGGTTTACCGTAAAAGTAAAATATACAAAACAATTAGAAGACGGAACTTTCAAGCGTGTTTCTGAACCATATTTATTGGCTGCGATGACTTTTACTGACGCAGAAGCGAGAATTTACGAAGAATTAGGTTCAATCATACGTGGAGAATTTACGGTAACAAACATTGCACGTACAGAATACCACGATATTTTCTACTACGAAGATGCTGACTTGTGGTATAAATGTAAAGTGACTTACCAAAGCGAAGGAGATGGCTTAGAAATTGAATCGGATTTAAATCCTAAAAAAGTAAAGAAAGTTTCACAAAACTTTTTGGTAACTGCAACTTCTGTTAAAGAAGCTTTTGAACGTATTCAAGAAAGTTTATCCACGTTGATGGTAGATTACCAAATTCCTTCCATTATGTTAACACCTATCGTAGATATTTTTCCATTTAATGAAGAGTTAGATGTGGAGTTGGAAAGAAAACCAGCGAAAGAGAAGTTAGTGACGGAAGTGACGAGTGACGAGGAAGTAATGGAAACTACTGGGAAAGGTGTTGTGTTTTCTGCTTCGGGATCGGATTTTGACGATGAGTTTGAGAGTACGTTAGAGGATGATTTCTCAGGCGAAGAAGAATAAGTGAGTGACGAGAGACAAGAGACGAAAGAGACGAGTTAGGTAAATCATTAGATAATTGCGTAAGCACATGGATAACTTTTTAGATGTAATACGAAACGATCATCATCAGTTTGATCAAGGAAAGTTAGAAGATCACTATGAAGATCAACCGTTTGGTATGATTTCAAGTTGGTTACGGGAAGCGCTTGAACGCAATGTGCATGAGCCGAATGCGATTTCTGTTTCTACGATAGGTTTAGACGGTTTTCCGGAGACACGCGTAGTTTACATCAAAGAATTATTGGAAGAGGGGATCGTTTTTTACACCAATTACCAGAGCGACAAAGGGAAAGCGATTGAAGCGAATAACAAGGTGCATGTTTTATTTTATTGGCCGGAATTAGAACGTCAAATTCGTATTTCTGGATTCGTAGAAAAAGTACCAGAAGCGATGAGTGATGCCTATTTTGCTTCTAGACCATATAGTAGTAAAATTGGTGCTTGGGCTTCTAACCAAAGTCAAAAATTAACGTCGCGCCAAGAATTAGAAAAAAAAGTAGCAGATTTTAGTTTACAATTTCCAACGGATGTACCAAGACCTCCTCATTGGGGTGGTTATCTTGTAAAACCGGTCAAAGTGGAGTTTTGGCAAGGAAGACCTTCACGCTTACACGATCGTATTGTGTATGAATGGGAAGAAAATGCATGGCAACTATTCAGAATAAATCCTTAATGATAGAAATAGAACCGATAATTGTTCCGTTAAGCAATGGAATTCGTTTGGTGTACATGCATACGCCTTCACCTGTGGCGCACATGGGAGTAACTGTATTGGCAGGCTCTCGATATGAGCAGTCACATGAAGCAGGGTTAGCACACTTTTTAGAGCATTGTATTTTTAAAGGTACCACGAAACGAAGATCTTTGCATATTTTGTCGCGTTTAGATTCTGTTGGAGGAGAGTTAAATGCCTACACAACCAAGGAAGAAATTTGCGTATATGCATCTTTCACCAAGGAATATTTTAAACGCAGTTCGGAGTTACTTGCAGATATTGTCTTGAATTCCAATTTTCCAGAGAAGGAAATTCAGAAAGAGAAAGAGATTGTCTTGGATGAAATTAATTCCTATTTAGATTCTCCAAGCGATAAAATATTTGATGATTTTGAAGAGTTATTATTCCAGAATCATCCACTTGGCACCAATATATTAGGAACGAAGGAATCCGTTTCTGGCTTTACACGCAAAGAATTGATGGATTATATTCAGCGTTTCTTTTTTGCAGAAAACATTGTGATTTCGTTTGTTGGCGATGTGCCTTTAAGCAAGTTAATGCAAACCATTGAAAAAGATTTTTCTACCTTAAAGCGAAGTGCACTTCAAGTTACACCGTTGCCTTTCACGGATTATAAACCATTCCAAATACGTTCGCAAGAAGGGAATTTTCAGGCGCACGCGGTTATTGGTGGAATTGCGCCAGGGTATAACAACGAACAGCGTCGCGGGATGACTTTATTGACCAATGTACTTGGTGGACCAGCGTTAAATTCACGTCTGATTTTGACAATTCGAGAGAAATATGGGTACTCCTATAACATTGAAGCGAGTTATTCTCCGTATGCCGATATTGGCTATTGGACAATCTATTTTGGAACGGATCAAAAGTATTTGGAGAAAACACGTAAGTTGGTCTACAAAGAAATCAAATTGATGCGGGAAGATGCTTTATCCGAAATCCAATTGAAGAAAGCAAAAGAACAATTAAAAGGACATTTAGCCTTGTCCTTGGATAGTAATTCAGGTATTATGCTAGGGTTAGGGAAAAGTTTGTTGTTGTTTAATCAAATTGATTCGATTCAAGAGATTTACAGTGCTATCGATAAACTAACGGTGAAAGAGTTGAGAGAGATTGCTGCGGAGTATTTTGATGAAAGTAAGGTTTCAGAGTTAATATTTGAGGTGACTGAGGATTAATTTTTGTTACTTTTTTCAATCCAGCGGAACGGGGAATTACACCAATTGTGCTTGTTCTGGATAAAAGATTGTTTTGAAAAATTACAAGAAAAATCGCAAGCGTTGTAAGAAGTGTCCGAAGATGTAATATCTTTATTCTTTAAAATTATTCCCGATGGCTAAAAGTAAAAAAGAACGCATTAATGTCGTTTATTCTACCAATCCAAGTTTTTCCTACCAAGAAGAGGAGGAGGAGGTACAAGATACACTTCCGAAGAACCAACAAAAATTATACGTTTCGATTGATAAAAAACAACGTGCTGGAAAAGAGGTTACGTTAATTGAAGGCTTTATCGGTTTGGAAGAGGATTTGAAAGAATTAGGAAAGGTATTGAAATCTAAATGTGGTGTTGGCGGTACTGTAAAGGATGGTGAAATCATCATTCAAGGGAATTTTAGAGATAAAATCATCGAATTACTTAAGAAAGAAGGTTACGGAGTTATACGAAAAGGAGGTTGATGCAATTTGTCGTGGTAGGAATAGGAACGGATGTTGGTAAGACAATCGTTTCCGCAATTTTAGTAGAAAAATTTAAAACCTCGTACTGGAAACCTGTTCAGGCAGGTGAGTTGGATAATTCAGATAGCCACAAAGTAGCTCGTTTGGCTCCTTCTGTTCAAACCATTTATCCGGAGATATATCGTTTACATACACCAGCTTCTCCGCATTACGCTGCAGAAATCGATGGTGTTAACATCCAATTATCCGATTTTTCGATACCAACTACCGAAGATTTAATTATAGAAGCAGCAGGAGGTTTGATGGTACCCTTGAATCAAGCGGGGGATTTGTATTTGGATGTGTTGAAACAATGGAAATTACCGGTTGTATTGGTATCTAAACATTATTTAGGGAGTATTAATCATACCTTATTATCCTTGTCTGCCCTTGCAGCTGCGGATGTATCGGTAATGGCAGTGGTGTTTGTTGGGGACGAAAATAGCGCTACAGAATCCATTATTTCTCGTCGTTTTCCAGAAATACCCTATGTGCGTGTACCGTTGACTGAAACCCTTGATACTTCCTTTGTTCAAGCCATTGTTGCGCAGATTAAATTATAAACAATTCTGCATTTCAGCGCGGTTTTTAGCGAATAATCACAGTCTTTTACATACATTTGGACAACTAATTATTTTACGTATGGTTGATCATTCGCACAAATTTGTTTCTTGTGAAAATTGTGGCGCACGAAATAAATCCTTATTTGCTGGTTTACATGGCGAACAAGTAGAAGATTTAAATGAACACAAGGCATGTAGTCATTATAAAAAAAATCAAGGCTTATTTTTAGAAGGAAGCATTCCAAGAGGTGTTTTTTGTGTGAATAAGGGTAAAGTCAAAGTTTTTGCCATTGGGGATGAAGGGAAAGAGCAGATTATACAAATTGCTGGTGACGGCGAAATACTAGGTTTTCGTTCCATTTTTAGTGGTGAACCATACAAAGTAAGTGCTACCACTTTAGAAGATGCGAACATTTGTTTCATTCATCGCGATAGTTTCTTGAGTATTATTGACAGTAATGCTGCATTTAGAAATGAATTATTCAAAGAATTTTCGAAAGAATTAGGGGAACGCGCGGAATTTATTACGAATATGGCGCAAAAATCAGTACGTGAACGGTTGGCATTTATTTTATTGATTTTAAAAGAAGTATACGGAGAAGATCCGATTAATATTTCTCGAGAAGACATGGCAAATTATGTTGGTACCGCTACCGAAACCTTAATTCGTTTATTGAAAGAATTTAAGGAAGACGGATTGATTGATATTGCTACACGTAAATTAACCATTTTGAATAAGGCGGGAATATCGAAATTAGCAGGACTCCACAGATAATATGGAACAGTTTCTCCAAGAAACAGCTTTTTTAGATTACACGCACGAGAATTTTTCTATTTTTCTTCGTGATTTTGATGTTGCTCAATCGGAAAAGCAAACTGCTATTTTATTGTACGAGAAAGTACGGGATGCTTTTTTGTACGATCCCTACCATTTACACCTAACTGAAAACGCGTTACAAGGGAGTCATATTTTCACAAAGAAACGTGCCTGGTGCGTGGAGAAAGCCATTGTGTTATGTGCCTGTGCACGTCGTTTGGGAATACCTGCGCGTTTGGGCTATGCAGTGGTAGTGAATCACATCGGTGTAGAGCGATTATTGCAGTACTTACGTCGTCCCGAAATTGTTTTTCATGGCTATGTGGAATTGTATGTTGAAAATCGTTGGGTGAAATGTACACCATCTTTTGATCGTATGATTTGTCGTATGACTGGTGTACCTCCTTTGGTTTGGGATGGAGAGAATGATTCCCTATTTCAAGCCTATACTGGTGATACTCAATTTATGGAATATGTGCATGACTATGGTTCGTTTGACGATGTTCCCTTGGAATTAATGAAATCAGAAATGAAACGCCATTATCCCCATTTATTTGAAGGAAACTGGGAGAGCAAGGAGTTTAGCTTCAAGTATTGAGTGACTGATGAGTTATGAGCGACGTCCTTCGACAAGCTCAGGATTCATGTGACGAGCGACGTGAGGCGAGTAAGATGTGCGTATTTATTAAGAAAATTACCGTATAAATTTTTTGACTTCTTCCACTACTTCATTCGGTTTATCGGTGCCGATACGAATTATTTTATTTTCATTTTTGAATCGAAGTTCGATAGCCTGAAATCCGGAAACATTATATAGCCAACCTCCTAAGATGCGTCTAATTCCCCATCCATTAATGATATTGTTTTTTATAGGGGTACAACTTTTGATGTCCGAAAGTTGGTAGGTTTTTTTGATTAGACCCATACCCATCGAGAAACTGAGTGTTGTTTTCGTAATGGTAATGGTGATTTTATTGAAGCATGCCAGACAAAGCAGGAATAAAAGACTTAGAATTGCATAATATTTTGTTTGTCCGCCTGGATTAGCGGAAGCTTGCACGAATAAATAGAGGTTAGTTATTATTAGTGGAATAAAGATAAGGTACATCAGTTTTCCGTGTTGTGTGAAGGATTTTGTTTCCATGGTTTGGGGTAAAGTATATTTTAGTAAATGTAGAGAAATTGTATTTTGTAAAGACTAAAAGACAAAAATGTTTTTTGTAAAAAACAATTTTAGTTTTTGTTTATTCTAAAAAACAGTTTGTGTTTGGTAGATTATTGTTTTTATTTCCTCTACCACCTTCTCCAATTCCTCTTTATTCTGCGAACCAATAAACAAACGATACCCATTTTTAAAAGTTAGTTGTAAGCCGTAGTCGCCATATGCTGTATACGAACGATTTTTTCTGGTTCCTTTTATTCCCCATCCCCAATATTCTTTTAGGCATTCAGCGGTGCGTGTTTCAAAATGGGCTATATCTTTCCAGTAGAATTTTTTCGCTTTCCAGTGAAATGGGGAGTAGAGCACTTGCACATATTCGTCGGTGTAGTTGGTTTTTAGTTCAATTTTAAACATAAATACACATAAGGCGGACATGACAAGTATGGTAATCAATAGTGGAAGAATATTTTTCCAATCGTCGGCTAACGGTTTCATTTCTTGGAAAGAAATTAAACAAGTTATAAAACAGGTAGGAATAATAGCAATCCAAACTCCATTCATTTTTTGTTTTTCAGAGAAATTTATCATGGGATAAACGTATTGTGATATTTTAATTAATCAATTTCGTAACGTTATAAAAAATAACAATTAGTCAGAAATGATTTGATTGCTTACTATTATTGTTTTGAAGCGATGAGTTTACAAAATTTATCGTAGCGTTTAATTGAGCCTGTGTCTATATTTTCGATGTCGAACGCATGGGTGGTATACATGATTTCTATGTCTGTCATACCATCTTTTAAGCGTCCGATCACTTCACAGTTTGTTGGAACGAGCATAGATGAAATAGGATTACCTGTTCTGCCTTTAACAACTAATTTACGTGTGGATTGGGTATATACGAGGTAGTAATCGAACCATTCGCCAACGATTTGTACATCCTCGGAAATAGGTTCAAGCAAAAGTATTTTACCATCTCCTAAAATTGCGATATGATTTTGGTCGTATTCTTCGTAGGATAACTTCCCTTTAAAACTAGTTGGGTTGGGATGTTTTGTCCATACTTTTTTGTGTCCGCGTTCTGCTTCTACTTCATCGTAGGAGCGTTCGGTGTATTCATCGTCTGCATCTTCTGTTTCCACTTGGGTGAATGAGAAAGCAGATAAAAGGCAAAAGAAGGAGATAAAAAGTGATTTTTTCATTTAGATTATTATTCCGTGTATATGTTTAAGTATTAACGTAAATATACCGTTTGTTTTAGGAAGTATAAAGAAATAGCTAACTGAAAAAATACGTTTATTTCAATGAAGATAATATTATTAAATGACTATGTTTTGAGAAGTAAATTTAGCATTTTAAGCGTTAAGAGCATGGGAAAATGCTACATTAAGTGATATTATTACAGTAGGGCGAAAACGAACCTATGGAAGCCAAATAAAGAATTGAGCGTAATAAGAGGATTGTATAAAACACAAACGATTCTATCAAAGTATATGTTAATCATTCATTTTATATTTATATTCTACTTTTTTTGTAGGGTTTTTCTATTTTCCTTTTCTGTGAGACATTTTTATTTAACTATTTCCACAAATAATCTAGATTAGTTCTATTTTAATTTTTTGGTTTTCAATTATTTAATTTATTTTCCTATTAAATCTATAGTTATTTAGAATATTTTTCATTTTTTTCTTGTGTAATCGAAATTTCGGTTATATTTTTGTCCTGTTATTAGAAAATTCGTTTTTATAATTAACAATTAAATAAACCAAATACTATATTAATGGCAACGTTTAGGGAAGGAATACAAAATTTAAATTTAATTCATACTAAATCGATAGTAGAAAAGGATATAATCGAACTTGGTGAGAAAATAGAATTGTTTAAAGATGGGAAGATTTCAGATGATAAGTTTAGAGCATTACGTTTAGCGCGTGGTGTGTATGGACAACGTCAACAAGGCGTGCAAATGATTCGTATTAAATTACCTTTTGGGAAAGTAACTACGAAGCAATTACGCAGAATCTCGGATGTGTCGGATGAATATAGTACGGGAAAGTTACACATTACTACCCGTCAAGATATACAAATACATTATGTCAGTTTGGATCGTACACCTGCCTTATGGCAAGAGTTGGAAAAAGACGACGTTACCCTTCGGGAAGCATGTGGTAACACAGTTCGTAATGTTACGGCTAGTTCCACGGCAGGTATTGATCCTTCTGAACCTTTTGATGTTTCTCCGTATGCAGATTTAGTATTTCGTTATTTCTTGCGTAAACCTTTCGGTCAAGAATTAGGACGTAAAATTAAAATTGCATTTAGTGGAAATGAATCGGACGATGCATATGCTTTTATTCATGATTTTGGATTTATTCCTAAAATTGAAAATGGTGTAAAAGGGTTTAAAGTACTTGTTGCTGGTGGTTTAGGAGCACAACCTTTACTTGCTAAAACAGCTTTTGAGTTTTTGCCTGCTGAAGAAATACTACCATTCATTGAAGCTTCTATTCGTGTTTTTGATAGACATGGAGAACGAAATAGTAGAAATAAAGCGCGTTTAAAATATTTAATTGCAAAGGTTGGTTTTGAAGAATTTGTGCGATTAGTAGAGGTAGAACGTGCTGCTGTTCAGTACGATCACACATCTGATTTTCATGTGTATGCACAGCAAGAGGAATATCCAGTTCCTACAAATGTTCTTTCCAAAAAAGAAATTCTCACAGATTCTCAAATTCCAACATTTGCAGAATGGGTACGAACCAATGTATTTGACCAAAAACAAGCTGGCTATGTTGGTGTTTACTTGAAAGTTGCTTTAGGTAATTTTACGACAGAGCAAGCACGTAAACTGGCAGATATTGTAGATAAATATGCTGCTTCTGATATTCGTTTTACAATAGATCAAAGTATTCTTTTAAAGTTTGTTCTACCTGAAAATTTAATTTTCTTGTATGAGGAATTAAAAGGAATAGGTTTAGCAGCAAGTGGTTATAATGGTTTAGCGGATGTCACTGCTTGTCCAGGAACGGATACGTGTAACTTAGGGATTTCCAATAGTACGGACGTAGCCTTAGTTATTGAACAAGTAATTCGCGAAGAATATCCGGAATTAATTTACAACAACGATATTAAAATAAAAATTAGTTGATGTATGAACTCTTGTGGTCAACATGGGTTGGCGCACATCGGTTTCCACGGAAGCTCCATGAAAGTAGAGAAAAATACCTTACCTGCTTTACAACTATTGTTAGGTGGTGGTCGACTTGGAAATGGGGAAGGACGTATAGCAGATAAAGTAATTAAATTACCTAGCAAACGTGTATTAGATATCATTCGTTATTTATTGAATGATTACCTTGAAAATCAACACGAAGATGAAGCATTTAACGATTACTATGATCGTAAAGGAAATAAATATTTCTATGATTTGTTAAAACCATTGGCGGATTTATCAACTATTAAGGATGCTGATTTCATCGACTGGGGAAGTGAAGATAAATTTAAGACAGAAATAGGAGTAGGTGAGTGTGCTGGTGTCATGATTGATTTAGTGGCAACGCTTATTTACGATGCGGAAGAGAAATTAGCAGATGCGCAACACGCAATAAACGAAGCACGTTGGGCGGATGCTGCATATTTCACCTATTCTGCAGGTATACATACAGCGAAAGCTTTATTGTTGGAAAATAAAGTGCATTGTAACACACATAGCGGTATTATTGCCGACTTTGATACACATTTTGGAGATTTTTATGGTTTCAAAACGGCCATTAATTTCTCCGGATTTATAATGCGCATCAACAGTCAAAAAGCAGAGGAAGCATTTGTGCATGCATACTTCGAGGAGGTTCAAGGATTCATCGCAAAAGCAAAAGAAATCAGAGCATAATTCAAAAATTAACCATTAAGAAGTTTAGGAAGGTATAACGTGTGAAGCGCAGAGTGAATTAAGAGATATAGTGAAATTGGATAAAAAGTTCTTCATTCTCTCAATTAAACAAAGTGTCTTTCTTACAATCTTAACTTCTTAATTTCTCAATGGTAAAAAAATAAAATTTTAAAAAAATTAAAATGAAAAAACTTAATACAATACCAAAAGTAACATTAGTAGGTGCAGGACCTGGAGATTTAGAATTAATAACGTTAAAAGGATTAAACGCGATTAAAAATGCGGAAGTTATTTTATACGATGCGTTAGTAAATGAAGAATTATTAGATTATGCACCAATAGCAACAAAAATATTTGTTGGAAAACGTAAAGGTTTCAAAGCATATTCGCAAGATGAAATCAACTTGTTATTAGTTAAATACGCATTTTCGCATGGGAATGTCGTTCGTTTAAAAGGGGGAGATTCATTCGTTTTTGGAAGAGGATACGAAGAACTTGAATTCGTTGAGAAATATGGTATTGAGACAACCGTAGTTCCTGGTATTTCCAGTTCAATTGCTGTTCCAGCATTAGCAGGGATTCCAGTTACTCACCGCGGATTAAGCACAAGTTTTACGGTTATTTCAGCAAGTTTATCGAATGGAGAATTAAATCCGGATATTCAACATACTGCACAAACCAAAGGTACTTCTGTCATTTTAATGGGTTTAACCAAATTGGAGGAGATTATTTCTATTTATAAACGTGCTGGAAAGTACGATGTTGGAGTTGCAATAATCAGTAATGGTTCATTACCAAACGAAAAAATTCTTCGTGGTTCAGTTTCCAATATCTTATTCAAGTTTGAAGAAACACCAGTACCTGCTCCAGCAATTATTGTAATAGGAGAAGTGGTAGACTTGCAAGATCGCAAAGAACTGTTTTTGATATCAGCAAAGGAATTTAATTAGATGAAAAAAATAAAAGTTTATATAAAATGAAAAATATATTAAAAATTAGTTTGTTGTTATTTCTGGTCACCTTGAGTGGTCGGTTGACTGCTCAAAACAATTTGATACAATTATCCGGTACTTTACACGATAAGGAAACAGGTAAAGGTTTAGGAGGTGTAAAGGTTGGAATCAAAGATTCAGAGAAATCTGCAGTTTCCGATTCTTTAGGTAAATTCACCTTGATTGTTCCTCAAAAATTCCCATTTACATTACAAGTATTTTATAGTGGATACGATAAATTAGAATATGTAGTTGAAAATGAAAAATCAACATTGAATTTAGGATTGGATCCACAATATGCTTTGTTGAATCAAGTAGTTTTCTCCGCTTCTAGAATTTCTGAAAGTCAGTTGAAATCGCCAGTAGCAATTGATAAATTAGATATCAAAGCAATACGTGAAACTCCAGCTCCATCGTATTATGATGCTTTGGAAAACGTAAAAGGAGTTCAATTAACCACTTCTTCTTTATCTTTTAAGGTTCCAAATACACGTGGATTTAATTCTCCAAACAACTTCCGTTTCCAACAATTAGTAGATGGAGTAGATATTCAAGCACCAACTTTAGGAGCGTCTATAGGTAATACAGTTGGTCCGACAGAATTAGATATCCAAAGCGTGGAGATTATACCAGGTACTTCTTCGGCATTATACGGAATCAACTCCATAAATGGTTTAGCGAACTTACAAACAAAAGATCCTTACAAAACTCAAGGTGTGAGCATTTACCAACGAGTAGGAGTAAACCATGTGGATAATAAAGACCACAATGCAAGTTTATTATCGGAGTCTGCTATTCGTGTCGCTGGTACTTTAGGAGATAGTAGTCGTTTTGCCTATAAATTAAATGGTTCTTACTTTCAAGGGGTAGACTGGGTTTCTTCCAATACGACAGACCAAAATCCTTCCGGATTAGCAACATCCAATACAGAAAATACTTTTAATTCTCCTGAAAACAATCCAGCGTACGATGCTTGGAATAAGTATGGCGATGAGAGTAATAATAAAGTGACTGTTAACTTACCCGCTGGAGTTACATTGAACAATGATGGTAAAACCAAAACGGAGTTAGTAAGACGAACGGGTTACTGGGAAAAAGATCTTGTAAACAAAGATGTTGCTACACGTAAATTTGATGTAGGATTATACTATAGGTTTAATGATTCTTCCCAAGTCAGTTATACCTATAGAGTCGGTGGTATGGATGGAGTTTTCCAACGTGGAAATAAAATTCAATTAAATAACGTGTTGTTACAGAGTCATGTGGTAGAGTACAAAGGAAAAAAAGTAACTGCAAAAGTGTACACAAACACTGAATCTACAGGAAATTCGTATAACTTAAAACCATTAGCGGATAATTTAGATTTAACATTTAAGGATAACACAAAATGGAAAACAGATTACCAAACAGCTTTGGCTACTGCTTATAGTACTAATGGAAATGATTTGATAGCTGCTAATGCTACTGCAAGAGCTGCTGCGGATGCTGGTAGGCCACAACCAGGAACACCTGAATTTGATGCTGTTAAATCTACGATTACTGGAATAAATAACTGGGATCACCCTTCTATTTATTCGTATGTAAAAGTGCAAAATCCAAATAACACATCAGGTGGCGCTCAATTATACCAAAACAGTAGATTGTACCATGGTGAATTGCAATATGACTTATCTTCTTTAGTAAATAATTACTTCAAATTACAAGTTGGAGCAGATGCACGTGTATACGATATCATTCCGGATGGAAACAACTTCGTAGATTACACAAAAACAGTCAACAATAGAGCTACTGCTGGAGGAAGAGATGTTTATTATTCTAAATTCGGTAGTTTTCTTCAAGGAAGTAAAGAGTTATTCGATAAAAAATTAAAAGTGGTTGGTTCTATTCGTTACGACAAAAACTTAGATTTCGATGGAAAATGGAATCCTCGTTTGGCTATAGTTTATACACCAACTAGAAACCAATCGATTCGTATCTCTGCACAAAATGGATACCGTTTTCCAGCATTATTTGAAGCTTTATCGTATGTAAACAATGGAGGTGTAAGACGTGTTGGTGGTTTATCTTTTATCAATGATAGTTTGAACTATTTACAAAATTCATACACACAATCATCTATTGATGCATTTACTAAAGCAGTAGGTAGTGATAAATCGGATGCTAACATTCAAAAACACCAAAACTTGTTAGTTGCTGCGAATATCCAAAAAATGCAACCAGAACAAGTACAAGCTTTAGATTTCGGTTATAAAACAGTACTTTTTGATAATAAATTCGTAATCGATGCTGATTTCTATTTTAACCAATATAAAAATTTCTTAGGTCAATTAGAAGTCGCAGTACCAACAAAATCAACAACTGATATTACAACTAAAAACCAAGATCAAATCGGTACACTAGCTTCTGCAAAAAATGTGTTGAACTCTCCAACGAAATACCGTGTGTATGCTAATTCTACTAACACATTCTTTGGTTATGGTTCTGCTATCCGTCTAAGCTACAATTTTTATAAGAAATATTCAGTTTCTGCGAACTTGAACTACAATGCGTTTGAAGCAAAAAACACAACAGATATTTTTGGCGCAAAAAGTAACACTTTCACAGGTTTCAATACACCTAAATATGCTGTAAATGTTCAGTTTGGTAACAGAGAAATCGTTAAAAATGTAGGTTTTAACATCGTTTGGAAATGGCAAGATGCTTACGATTGGAATAGCCCACTAGCTAACGGTCGTGTTCAAGCATTCCAAACAATTGACGCACAATTTTCATATAAATTCGAAAGAGCAGGTGCTTTTTTGAAAGTGGGTGGTACTAACATCTTAAATAACAGATACATTCAATATGCTGCTGGACCAACAATTGGAGCATTATATTACACGAGTGTTATTTATGACATTCCTTACAAAAAACCATTTAAAAAATAACTTTGTAAGCTAAACCCTATGTCTAAAAATAATCTTTTTCCTGTCTTCTTAAAATTAGAACAATTCCATGTCTTGGTTGTTGGTGGGGGAGTTGTTGCCTTGGAAAAACTTACTGCACTCTGGAATAGTAGTCCGAATACAAAAGTAACGCTTGTTGCTCCATTAATCAATCCGGAAATTTTAAGTTTTCAAGAATCAAAAGAATTGACAATTTTACAAAGATTGTTTTCGGAAGAAGATTTAGTAAATAAAGATGTAGTGATTGTTGCGGTTGGGGATATTCCTACAAGTGAAGTAATTAGAACTGCTGCAAAAAAACAGAATTTATTGGTAAATGTTGCGGATAAACCAGATTTATGCGATTTCTATTTAGGTTCTATTGTAACGAAAGGAAGTCTTAAAATTGCAATTTCTACGAATGGAAAATCCCCGACATTTGCGAAGCGTTTAAAGGAAGTGTTAAATGAAAATATTTCGGAGAATGTAGAGGAATCCCTGGATAACCTTCAAAAATTGAGAACCCATCTGAAAGGGGATTTTCAACATAAAGTTGATAAATTAAATGAAGTTACGGCTTCTTTAGTGCAAAAAAAACAAATGAAATGGTACGATATTGACTTACGTAAAATTGTACTTTATTCATTAGGTGTTTTGGGAATCTTAGTTTCGGGACATATTTTATTTACCTTGTTACCACCGAAAACGATTTTGAATTCTACTTATACAGCAGTAAATGAGCTAGATGTCGACTTTTTGTATTTTATGTTGGGAGGCTTTATAGCACAAATGATTGATGGTGCTCTTGGGATGGCTTATGGTGTAAGTGCTACAACTTTTTTATTGTCTTTTGGAGTATCTCCTGCAGTAGCAAGTATGAGTGTGCATGCTTCCGAAATTTTCACAAGTGGTGTTTCTGGCTTGATGCATTTGAAGTTTGGGAATGTAAATAGTAAGTTGTTTAAAGTGATTGTATTACCTGGAGTAATAGGTTCAATTCTTGGAGCTTACATACTGACCGAATTTGAAAATTATAATACCTATATTAAACCTGTAGTTGGAACGTATACCTTAATCTTGGGGATAATAATTATTGTTAAAGTTATACGTAAACACCAAAAAAGAAAAAAAATAAAGCATGTTGGTTGGTTAGCAACTGCTGGTGGATTTTTAGATGCAGTTGGTGGAGGTGGTTGGGGACCAGTAGTTTCATCCACCTTAATTGCAAGTGGAAAAAATCCGAGATTGGTAATAGGATCCGTGAATTTAGCGGAGTTCTTTGTTTCGCTAGCAAGTTCATTCACATTTTTTACCTTAATTGGTGGTTCCGGATGGCAAACTATTTTGGGGTTAATTTTAGGTGGTGTTTGTGCAGCTCCAATTGCAGCTCATTTATCTAAAAAGTTAAATGTCAAAGCAATGATGATTTTTGTTGGAATTGTTGTAATCATAGTGAGTTTACGTATTATTTATATGTCTATCTTTAAATAATGAAAATAACTTCCCTCGCACCCTGAGGTTCTCGAAGGGAAAGAGGATGGATATTGAATTTTAATTATTAATCAATAAGTCACCAACTTTAATCCCTCCTCAAGGAAGGTAAAAAAATAAAATAATTGTAAAAATATGAAAAGAGTATTAATAAGCGATTCAGGACCAAAAACATCCGATTCTATCTACAGTTTTTGGAGGTGGGAAAATGAATCCGATTTGACTGTCGATCGCGTAAAAGAAATTACAGAATATCTTTTGAGTCTTGGTATTAATGCTTTTGACATTTCTCCATTATATGGTAAAGGTAGGTTGGAAGCGTTGTTTGGTAAAGCGTTACAAGAATTAGCAGTAAAACGTGAAGAGATTGTTTTGTTTACAAAAGTTACAAATAAACATGTACAAGAAGACGGTACATTTATTTTTGAAGCTTTAACTGAAAAAAGTATTCAACAACAAATAGAAGCTTCATTGATTCAGTTAAACACCGATTATTTAGATGTAGTATTAATTGAAGGATTTGATCCGCTTATGAAAGTGGATGCCGTTGCTTCTATCTTAACTACACTTCAATTACGCGGTAAAGTGAAACATGTTGGTGTTTCGAATTTTAACGTACAACAACATAAATTGATAGCTTCAAGACTTTCACAAGAAGTAGTAACAAATCATTTTGAATTAAATTTATTAAATACCTCCGCATTGGAGGATGGTCGTATCGATTTCATCAAAGAACAATACAGTAAACCTATGGCTTTTGCGCCGCTTGCCGATGGTAGAATTTTACATGGGCATGATTATCAAGCAGAAATAATTCGAGGTGTTTTGAATGATTTAGCAGATAAATACAATTCCAACATTGAGCAAATTGCAGTTGCTTGGATTCATAAATTAGGTGCACTTCCAATTATTGGAAGTTTATCGAAAGATCGTATACGAAATGCTGCTACTGCAAGTGATATTGCTTTGACATACCAAGATTGGCATGCAATCTATGAAATTACAAAAACCCTAAATGCCTAAAATGGAGTTAAATTTTGAAAATTTACATGTAGCGGATATTTTACAACAAATCGCTGCAAAATTCCCAACTAGTGCTGCGTTTTCCACAAGTTTAAGTGAAGAAGATCAGGTTATTACGCACTATATTTTTGCGAATAATCTACCGATAAGAGTATTTACGTTGGATACAGGTCGTTTATTTCCGGAGACATATTCCGTTTTAACGAGTACACGTCAACGTTACGGTAAAAATATCGAAGTATATTTTCCAAAACACGAAGGGATAGAAAAATTAATAACGGAGAAAGGACCAAGTAGTTTTTATACTTCCTTGGAAGATAGAAAGGAATGTTGTTTTATTCGTAAAGTGGAACCTTTAAATCGTGCTTTAGAAGGAGTTGACTGTTGGATTACAGGATTGCGTGCTGAACATTCCGAAAACCGAAAAGCAATGCCAATGGTGGAAAAGGATGAAGCAAGAAATATACTCAAGGTACATCCATTAACAAAATGGACAACCAAAGAAGTAAAAGAAGAAATTAAAAAACACAATATTCCGTATAATAGTTTACATGATCGAGGATTTGTAAGTATCGGATGTCAGCCATGTACCAGAGCAATAAAAGAAGGGGACGATTTCCGTGCCGGTAGATGGTGGTGGGAAAATACAGATAAAAAAGAATGCGGTTTACATAGTTAGGAATTATAAAATATGAATTATGAGTGATCGTAATCCATAATTTATAATCCATAAATCATAATTAAGAAAATGGATTACTTAGATCAATTAGAAGCAGAAGCAATTTACATCCTTCGTGAAGTAGCAGGACAATTCGAACGACCAGCATTATTATTCAGCGGAGGAAAAGATAGTATTTGTTTAGTGCATTTAGCGTTAAAAGCATTTCGCCCAGGTAAATTTCCTTTTCCATTAGTGCATGTGGATACAGGGCATAATTTCCCAGAAGCAATTGAATACCGGGACAATCTTGCGAAAGAATTAGACGAAAAGCTAATTGTTCGTTACGTTGCAGACACGATCAAGGAAAAGAATTTACAAGATGGTAAAGGTAAGTTTCCAAGTAGAAATGGACTACAAACATATACGTTGTTAGATGTAATAAATGAATTTGAATTTGATGCATGTATCGGTGGAGCACGTCGCGATGAAGAAAAAGCACGCGCTAAGGAACGTATTTTTTCAGTACGTGATGAGTTTGGGCAATGGGATCCTAAAAAACAACGTCCAGAATTGTGGAATATTTATAATGGGAAAATTGATCAAGGTGAGAATGTACGTGTCTTCCCAATTTCAAATTGGACTGAATTAGATGTTTGGAACTACATCAAACGGGAAAACATCCAATTGCCTTCTATTTATTTTACACACGAACGCGAGTGTATCAAAACGGAGCATGGTCAATGGATGAATGTGAATGAATTCGTGCAATTAGAACCAACCGATAAGATTGAAAAAGTACACGTTCGATATAGAACTGTCGGAGATATGACATGTACCGCTGCGGTTGAAAGTGAAGCACATACGGTTGATGACATTATTGCAGAATTAAAAGACACGAAAATCTCAGAGCGTGGCGCAACGCGTATGGATGACCGTGTCAGCGAAGCTGCAATGGAAGATAGAAAAAAAGGAGGATATTTTTGATTTTTTTATAGGTATAGGGCATGTCCTATACCTACAAAAAAATGTACAGATGTTGTACTACAACATCTCCAATAAAATTACATAAAATGGAATTATTAAGATTTTTTACCGCAGGAAACGTAGATGATGGAAAAAGTACACTTATCGGAAGATTATTGTACGATAGCAAATCTATCTCTACGGATATATTAGAAACACTAACAAAACAAAGTAAATCTACTGGAGTAGATGCGGATATCGATTTAGCATTATTAACGGATGGTTTACGTGCAGAGCGTGAGCAAGGGATAACTATTGATGTCGCGTATAAATATTTCACGACGGACAAACGAAAATTCATAATCGCGGATACCCCTGGTCATGTGCAATATACGCGTAACATGTTTACAGGCGCTTCTAATACCGATTTAGCGATTGTTTTGGTTGATGCACGTCATGGAATCACCGAACAAACACATCGTCATAGTATTATTTCAAATATTGTTGGAATTCCGCATGTTTTGGTATGTATCAATAAAATGGATTTGGTGAATTATGATGAAGAAGTGTATAATAAGATAAAAGAAGATTACGAACATTTTGCAGAATCTCTAAACTTGAAAAAAGTTTCATTTATACCAACAAGTGCTTTGACAGGAGATAACGTAGTAAAACATTCCGGTAATTTACCTTGGTATCAAGGACCTTCTTTATTTGAATTTTTAGAAACAGTAGAAATCGAGCAAGATTTCAAATCACAGGAGGCACGTTTTCAAGTACAATATGTGATTCGTCCTCAAACGGAAGAATTACACGATTACCGAGGATATGCAGGTAGTATTTTGAGTGGATCCTTTAGAAAAGGAGATAAAATTGCAGTATATCCAGTGGATTTAACGACAACTATTGAAAAAATTGAAAAGTTTGGACAAGAAGTCGATGAAGCACACGCAGGTGAACCAGTAATCATCCACGTTGTAGACAATATTGACATTTCGCGTGGTACTACGTTTGTACCTGTGAATGATTCTATTCAAACTGAAAAAACATTCGAAGCAATCGTTTGTTGGATGGATAATAAATCATTTCAACCTGGTCAAAAATTGTTACTTCAACAAAATAGTTTTAGAACAAAAGCGGTAATCAAAGAAATTGATAATAAAATTAATATCTATAATTTTCTAAGTGAAACAAGCGATGGCACTTTACACTTAAACGATTTTTGTAAAGTAACCATCAAAACTGCTGAATCACTAAGTTTTGATGAATATGCAAACAACCGCAAAACAGGGTCTTTTATTTTAATTAATGAAAACACACATAATACGGTTGCCGCTGGAGTAATCGCATAATAAATATAATTTATAAAAAGAGGCCCTTTCGTACTTCCCCATTAGAAGGGGGGACCGAGGGGGATGACACAATAAACCTATGCAAGACCTACTAACAACCCTCTTCAAAAACCACGCTGAGAAAACGTCTCTGCCCTCACCATTATTGGTAGAAACCTTCATCGAGTCATTATTGTCCTTATTATTCCCAGCGTATAACAATAAAAAAATTGTTTCCAAAGAACAATTAGAAGAGGAATATGCGAAAAACAAGAAGTCTTTAGAAGTATTGTTGTTACACGTCGAAAAGGAATTATTCCAAGATGTAAATCAACAAGTAGCATTGTTTTACGAAGAATTGCCAAACATCTATGATTCCTTATTAAAAGACGCAGAAGCAATAGAAAAAGGGGATCCAGCTGCACATGGAGTTGAAGAAGTAATGCGTTCATATCCAGGTTTTTATTCGATTAGTATTTTTAGAGTAGCACATCAATTGTTTCTACAAAACATTCCGTATATCCCAAGAATTTTAACGGAATTAGCACACAGTAAAACGGGTATTGACATTCATCCTGGTGCAACCATAGGCGAATATTTCTTTATAGACCATGGTACCGGAATTGTAATCGGAGAAACAACCTTAATTGGTAATCATGTAAAAGTTTATCAAGGGGTTACCTTGGGGGCTTTAAGTGTAAAAAAAGAAATGGCAGAAACGAAACGCCATCCAACCATTGAAGATGGGGTAGTGATATATGCAGGTGCAACTATTCTTGGTGGTCGAACAATTATTGGAGAAAACACTGTAATTGGAGGGAATACCTGGATTACCGAAAGTATCGAACCAAATACCTTGGTCTATCACCAACCAGAATTGATAAAAAAGAAACAATCCTAAATTATAATTCGTAATAGTTAATTTATAATGAAGTTAATAGATTTTATCGGTAACACCCCTTTGGTAGAATTGAACCACATCAACCCAAATCCAAAGGTGAAATTATTAGGCAAATTGGAGGGGCACAATCCTGGAGGGAGCGTGAAAGATCGCGCCGCGTTTGGATTGATCCAAGGGGGTATCGAAAGTGGATTGATTAAACCAGATAGCAAATTGATTGAAGCGACAAGTGGTAACACAGGGATTGCTTTAGCGATGATTGCGCGTTTGAATAACTTGCATATTGAATTGGTGATGCCTGAAAATTCCACAAGAGAACGTGTTTTAAGCATGCGTGCTTTTGGTGCGGTGGTTACATTGACTCCTGCGGAGGGAAGCATGGAAGCAGCGATTGATTATGCACGAAATAAAGTGGAGAACGAAGGATACATTATGTTGGATCAATTTGGAAATCAAAATAATCCAAACATGCATTATAAAACAACGGGACCTGAAATTTGGAGAGATACCGAAGGAGAAGTAACGCATTTTGTTTCTGCTATGGGAACCACTGGAACAATCATGGGAGTTTCTCGATATTTGAAAGAGCAAAATCCAAATGTGACGATCGTTGGAGCGCAACCAGCAGATGGCGCTAAAATTCCTGGAATCCGTAAATGGCCTGAAGAATATTTACCTAAAATATTCGATAGAAGTCGCGTGGATCAAATCGTGGAAGTCGCAGAAGACGAGGCGAAAGAAATGACAAAGCGATTAGCTCGAGAAGAAGGTGTATTCGCAGGGATGAGTAGCGGAGGCTCTGTGGCAGCAGCATTGAAAATCATACCAAACCTAGAAAGTGGAGTAGTGGTATGTATCATCTGCGACCGTGGGGACAAATATTTATCGACAGATCTTTTTGATTAATAATTACTAATTTTACACACATAAAAAACAAAAAAATGATAGAAACAGATATCATCATCATTGGAGCAGGACCAGTAGGGTTATTTGCTGTTTTCGAAGCAGGATTATTAAAATTAAAATGTCATTTAATTGACTCGTTACCACAACCAGGTGGACAATGTTCAGAAATCTATCCTAAAAAACCAATTTACGATATCCCAGGATTTCCTTCGGTATTAGCAGGTGAATTGATTGATAATTTGATGCAACAAGCTGCGCCTTTCAAACCAGGTTTTACCCTTGGAGAAGCAGCACAAGATATTGAAAAATTAGAAGATGGTTCTTTTATTGTAACGACTGTTAGAGGAACAAAACACCACGCGCCAATCGTAATGATTGCAGGAGGTTTGGGGGTATTCGAACCACGTAAACCACCTATTGCAAACATTACGGATTTTGAAGATAAAGGTATTGAATACATCATCAAAGATCCTGAATTCTATCAAGGGAAACGTGTTGTTATCGCTGGTGGTGGTGACTCTGCATTGGATTGGTCTATCTATTTGACGGAGAAAAAAATCGCGTCTGAAGTAATCTTGGTGCACAGAAGTAGTTCCTTCCGTGGGCATTTAGATTCTGTGCAAAAAGTGATCGATTATGCAGATTCTGGAAAAATCACCTTGGTAACAGAAGCGGAAGTAACTGGTTTAGCTGGAGGTGACCACTTAGAAAAAGTGATTATCACGCATGCAAAAGACGGAGAAATCGTGAAAGAAGCAGATCATTTCATTCCATTATTCGGTTTAAAACCTAGTTTGGGTCCTATCGCAAATTGGGGATTAGAAATTGATAAAAATGCAATTAAAGTAAATACTTTAGATTATTCGACAAATATCCCAGGAATTTACGCGATTGGTGATGTGAATACCTATGAAGGTAAATTGAAATTGATTTTATGTGGTTTCCACGAAGGTACAATCGCTTTACAATCTGCATTCGCACGTATCCACCCAGACAAGAAAAACGTATTGAAATATACGACTGTAAATGGTGTCAACGGATTTTAATTTTTAGTAGAGTCGCAATGCGTTGCGACTCTACTAAAATATTTTTAAATATGTCTCCAAAAGAAGCATCCGCTATTATCGGTCCTTACGATGACCTTCAAGATGCATTTGAACAACAACTGTTCGAATTCAAAAAACAACTGATTGTACTTGCACCCATTCAAAAGCTGATTGCCCCCAAATTAAAGAAAATCAAACAACTTCAAGAGGCGTTCTTATTATTAGGTGGAGAAATCGATGAAATTTCAATCGCTACCTTTGAACTTGTAAGCCCATCAGAAAACATACTGGATAGTTTTAAAGCCTACCAAGATGTTCGAAATAATTTAAAAAAACTCCTGTCCCTAAGTAATTCTCACGAAGAAATAGAGAACGTTTGTCAGTATCTAGTCGCTTATGAAAATATGTATGCTTCTTGTTGGTTTACCGATGAGGTTAATACTTCAGAAATTGTTTCGAAAGAACCAGATCCGATGGAAGTATTAAAAGCCATACGAGTATACAACGAAAACGGTGGTTTTACATTTGAAGATTTGATGTTTAATAAAAACAATCCTCCTGCTGTATTAATTAAAGAAAGGAATCGATTATCTTTGTTAGTAAGAAAATTCAGTGATTATGATGGAGGAAACATTACAACGTCTTAAAGCACAATTGGAACAAGAAGATTGGCCAAATGTTTATTTGTATAAATTTATTGTGGAGAATCACCAAGATCACGTGACATCTGTACGTGCACTTTTTGAAGAAGAGGCAATCATAACTATCAATGAGTCAAAAAACGGAAAATACGCAAGTATTAGTATAAAAGAAGTAGCTTTACACGTAGATTATATCTTAGATAAATATCGACAAGCAAGTACCATTAAAGGAATTATTTCATTATGATATTATATACGTTTTTCACCATGGAGAAAGCAGTTATTTTTATGCTGGTTACCATTACGATTATCATCGCTTTTTTAGCTTATTCTAAAATATTGAATAACATGCGAAAAGGAGAGATGAACCTCGATAAATACTGTGTCCTTTATAGTTTGGAAAAAAATCAACAAACAGGAGAATTGGAATTTTACTTTACAAATGAAGAAACGAAACATGTTACTTTCGAAATTTTGGCAGAAAACAACGAGGTGATAGAAACCTTGGCCGACCAAGAATATAAAGCAGGCGGACACATAGTGCGCTATGATTCAGTTCGTTTAGAGAATGGGGTGTATTTTTATCAATTAAGAACAGATAATCAAAAGACGGCGAAAAAAATGATTGTCGAAAATTAATTGTCAGTCTGGCAGAATAAAATGATTTGGCAAACTCTTTGACATTACAAACGTAACGAGTAAATTTGTACCTGTTAATAAGTGAAAATTTAAACTTTAAAATAAAACAAGATGGCATTAGAAATTACAGACGCAAACTTCGAGGAGCTTGTATTGAAATCAGACAAACCAGTATTGGTTGACTTTTGGGCTGAATGGTGTGGTCCATGTCGTATGATTGGTCCAGTTGTCGAAGAATTATACAAAGAATATGAAGGAAAAGCAATTATCGGTAAAGTAAACGTAGATAACAACCCAGGTGTATCTGCTCAGTTTGGTGTTAGAAACATCCCAACAATCCTTTTCATCAAAGGTGGTGAGGTTGTAGATAAATCTGTTGGTGCTGTTCCAAAAGCACAATTAGCTACTAAATTAGACGCTATTATTTAATTGTATTTGTACCCTAAGGCTCTCGAAGGGTAGTGTTTTTCAAAAGTCGGTTAGTTCGTAAGAATTATCCGACTTTTTTATGGATTTTAATTTTTTAAATAGACGTAACTTTTTTTTCTATTATCTCAATCTATTTTTGAAAAGAATAGTTGTTTTTTAATTTCAATAATGGTCTCTCTATAAATCTAAAAGAAATCCAAGCAAGAATAATCGTAACTCCAATTGTAATTCCATACAAACTAATGTTGTATATCATAATGTTATGATTTGGAATAAAGTTCAACCTAAAAATAAATTCCAATACAATCCAATGAAACATATACAATCCATAGGATATCTTACCTAGGAACACTAAGGGTTTGAGATCCATATTCGGGATATGGATATTCGAACAGGCAATTACAATGGAAATGCTGAAAAACACTGCATATATTTCGTCTGTACAATTTGTAAAACTCAAACCATAAAACCAGCAGTAAAAAGGCAGAATTAGTAAACTAACGGAGAGTGTTTTGAAACGATTTAAGAAATAAATAAACTTATTTTTCTGATGCAACAATACTGCAAAAAATGCGCCAGCGAACATGCTGTTAAACTTGAGGTTTTCGAATAATCGTGTCCAAATTTCAATAGTTTCAGCGCGCGCCTCGTTTTTTATTAACTGAGGAATGACGATAAATGGGAGTGCTGTAATGAAAATAAATACCACAATTGTAATCCAAATAAGGTAGTTACTGTATTTCACCAACCAAGGCCATGATAGGTAAAATTGCTCCTCGACACCGATAGACCATAAGGGCGGACAAGGCTCAAAACGCATCATCATGCCATCTGCTATGTTGGGTATGAAGGTTAATGTCATTACCAAGGTGGTGGTGGTGATTGGATAGTCTAATAAATTATAGCTTACAAACAAAGTCAAGAAGTATAAGGGCCAGACTCGTAATATTCTACGGATATAAAAATGTTTTATATGAATAGTACTTGTTTGTTCCCGTTCTTTGAGTAACAAATAGGTAATTAAAAAACCACTTAAAGCAAAAAATAATACTACTGCAATGTGTCCTCCTGTGTTTTTTAAGAATGGAGAATAATACCAATTTGCTAACTGATTCCGATGTTTAAATCGTTCGATATGACTTATAATAACAACAAAAGCCGCAATTGCTCGAAAAGTAGTAAGGTTTTTTAGTTGAATACGACCCATTTTCAAATTTTCAAATCATCAAACACTTTATAACATTCTCAATTTCTAAATGTTAAATACGTCACTTCGTCACTCGTCACTCATTCCTACGGTCCCTGAGGTTCTCGAAGGGCCGTCACTCAAACTTCCCCTTCAAAAACTTTCCGGTATAATTATCTTTCTCCAAAATCAATTCTTCAGGAGTTCCTGTAAAAACAATGTTTCCACCTTTATCACCACCTTCCGGACCAATGTCTATCACCCAATCTGCACATTTAATTACATCGCCATTGTGTTCTATGACAATGATGGAATTTCCAGCGTCAATTAAGCGCTGTAAGGCAATTAATAGTTTTTCGATATCGTAATAATGCAAACCAGTTGTTGGTTCGTCAAAAATGAAAACATTCCCTTGTGCTCCTGCACTTTTCGTTAAAAAGGAGGCTAGTTTTATACGTTGTGCTTCACCACCACTCAAGGTACTAGAAGATTGACCCATCTTAATATATCCAAGTCCTACATCCTCTAACGGTTGAATTTTAGAAATAATTTTATCCTCTAAAGTTCCTTTGCGTTCCTTGAAAAATGCAAGTGCCTCCGAAATATCCATCTCAAGCAAGTCTGCAATGTTTTTTTCGTGGTATTTTACCTCCAGCGTTTCGGCTTTGTAACGACGACCTTCACACGATTCACAAGGTAAATGAACATCCGCCATGAATTGCATGCCTACAGTAATAATACCCTCTCCTTCACACATCTCACAACGACCACCATCAACATTAAAGCTGAAAAATCCAGGTTTATACCCACGCGCTTTGGAAATCGGTAATCGTGCATACAAATCTCTAATCTCATCAAAAGCCTTTACATAGGTAACGGGATTACTTCGAGAGGATTTTCCTATTGGATTTTGATCAATTAATTCAATTCCTTTGACAAATTTAAGATCTCCTTCAACCGATTTTACTTCGCCTTGAAAATCTCCAAAAACACCAAGTTGCTTACGAATAGTAGGGTAGAGGATATCTTTTATCAAAGTAGATTTACCAGAACCACTAACGCCTGTAATGCAAAGCAAAGAGAATAAAGGGATGTCAACCGATACATTTTGCAAATTGTTTTCACGTGCTCCGATAATTTTAATCCAATTGCGTGGTTTACGTTTGGTAGCAGGTATTGGGATGACACGTTCTTTGGTAAGATATTGGGCTGTTAGACTTTGTTTCTGATTGCGCAACTGACTGTCATTCCCTTGAAAAACAACTTCTCCACCGTAAATTCCAGCCATTGGACCAATATCCAAAATTTCATCCGCTTCTTTCATGATGTCTTCTTCGTGTTCTACAATGATTACGGTATTTCCTAGATCACGAAGGTTTTTAAGAACATCAATCAATTTTTTGGTGTCACGCGGATGCAAACCAATACTTGGTTCATCTAAAATATACATTGAACCAACCAAACTACTTCCTAAAGAGGTTGCTAGATTGATACGTTGTGATTCTCCACCAGATAAGGAGTTGGAAGTTCTGTTGAGTGTTAAATATTCTAAACCAACTTCGCATAAAAACTTTAATCGACTTGTAATTTCTAGTAAAATACGTTTTGCTACTTGTAAATCGTGTTCATTTAACTCGATCGTTTGAAAAAACGCGTAACATTCACGAATTGGTAACAATACTAAGTCCGTAATTGTTTTACGATGTATAGTTACATAATTACTGTCTTTGCGCAAACGTGTACCCTTACAATCCGGACAAATTGTTTTTCCACGATACCTAGAAAGTAATACGCGGTACTGAATTTTATAGGTTTGAGTCTCTACAAATGCGAAAAATGCATTTAATCCGGTGAAATATTTATTTCCAGTCCATAACAAATTGTATTCTTCTTTGGTTAATTCGTCTATTGGTCGGTGTATCGGGAAATTGAATTTGGTAGAACTTAAGGTTAATTCACGTAAATATTCTCCCATCGTTTCACCTTTCCAACAAGCAATTGCACCTTGATAAACACTCAATGATGGATCTGGAATTACTAATTTTGGGTCAATATCTACCACAGAACCAAAGCCCTCACATTTCTTACAAGCTCCATACGGATTATTAAAAGTAAAAAACTGTTCGCTTGGCTCCGTAAATTCTATACCATCCAGTTCAAAACGGTTATTAAAATAGATAGTTTCATTGCTGTCAGGATAATAAATCTCACAATTTCCATTACCTTCTGAAAATGCTAGGGAAGTAGAATCGGAGATTCGTAATAACGCTTCCTCATCCTTGGTTGTTTTGAAACGATCAATAACTACTTTCGCTTCATGAACGTTGTGTGTTTCTGAAGTAACATCATCTAGATTAAGTACATCTTTATTAATTAAAATACGCGCATATCCTTGCTCTTTCAGTAAGGATATTTGTCTTTCTACACCATATTTTTGAAAGGTGTGTATCGGAGCAAGAAGATAGATTTTGAGTTCTTCTTCCTGCGCTTTGATATGTTCGAGTACATCAGTAACGGTGTGTTTTTTTACTTGATTCCCTGAAATCGGAGAATGTGTCTTTCCGATTCGCGCAAAGAGAACTTTAAAATAATCGTAAACCTCTGTGGATGTTCCAACGGTAGAACGTGGGTTTGTAGAAGTAACCTTTTGTTCGATTGCGATAGCAGGGGAGATTCCTTTGATAAAATCGGTATCTGGTTTGTCTAATTTCCCTAAGAATTGTCTCGCATAAGAGGATAAACTCTCTACATAACGTCTTTGTCCTTCGGCATACAAGGTGTCAAATGCAAGAGAAGATTTACCGGATCCAGATAAACCGGTGATAACCGTTATTTTACCGTGTTGGATTTTAACATCTATATTTTTTAGATTGTTAACACGTGCTCCTTTTATATGAATGTATTTATCACCCATGCATACGTGTCCTTACAAGTTCTAAAGCTAATTCTAATTGCTCTTGTTGATTGATATCACTATTATCAATTACAATCGCATCTTCTGTTTGAATAAGTGGACTTTCTTTTCTTGTTGAGTCTAAATAATCACGTTCTTCTAGATTTTGACGTATTTCTTCACGGGTTATGTTTGGTTCGATTGAAAGTAATTCTTTAAATCGACGCTCTGTTCTTATTTCTGGTGAAGCAGTTATGAATAATTTTAATTCTGCATTTGGAAAAACCACAGAACCGATATCTCTACCATCCATTACAACGCCACCTTTTTCTCCCATCTTTTTTTGTTCGACAACTAATTTTTGTCTTACCTCTTTAATGCTGGCAACTTTACTCACCAAAGAAGAGATTTCCAAGCTTCTAATTTCGTGTTCTACCACTGCGTTATTTAAGTAGATTTCTAATTTTGAAGTTTCTTTATTTCGTTCAAAATGGATTTCAATTTGGTTTAAGTGATCGATGATAGATTTTTGATTAACAGAATCTTTACTTATTAAATTATTACGATAACAAAATAAAGTTACTGCACGATACATAGCGCCAGTATCTACAAAAACATACCCTAATTCGAATGCTAAAGCTTTCGCTAAAGTACTTTTTCCACAACTTGAAAATCCATCGATAGCGATCGTTATCTTTCTATGATTTCGCATCTTATTTCACTTCAAATTTTACATAGATGTTGGAAGAAATCTTAATCTTTGAAAATTGTATGTCTAAACGTTCTACTTTAATTTCAGTATTGCCGTTTTCGTCGTATAACATTGGATTTGGAGCAGCCATTGTTCGCATCATAGGGTATGGGTAAGGATTGTTATTTTGGCGAATGATTAATGATTTTCCAGTTGTCTCTCCAATAGCGTGTAATAAATAATCAGCTTTGTGTTTAGCGTTCTTAATAGCTTTAATTTCAATATCTTTTACAATTAAATTGTATTTAGAATGATGTACTTTTTCAATATAAATGTTATTTATCTTAATATCATTCAGTTTTTCAAAAACCATTGCCACTTCTTTTGCGCTTGTTACTTTCAGTAAATAATTAGATTTCGACAGAACTTGTTTTTTCCATTTTACTTGAATAATATCTGTATTTGCATCGGAAAGACTCAAATCTTCTAAACTAATCCCATTGGCAATTAGCGTTTTTTTCATTTCTTCTTCTTGGTCTTCGATGGCGATTTTAGTTTTCCCATCCATGCGCTCGTCTATTTCTATTTTTAGATAAATCATGTCTGGAACTACCAATGTGTCTGCCGAGCCTTCTACTTCTATATAAGACTTTTCGTGTATAACAGAAGTAACTTGAGAAAAAACAGAAGTTGCGATTGAAAGAATACTAAGTATAAAAAATAATTTTTTCATGAGACTAATATAATTTTGGATATTTAGCTGGATTTACTTCGTGCATAATTTCCATTACTTTTTCGATAATATCTTCCAAGTTTGGTTTTGAGAAATAATCTCCGTCAGAACCATATGCGGGTCTGTGGTCTTTTGAAGTCAAAGTAACTGGCGCTGAATCCAACGTGAAATATGCTTTTTGTTCGGTTAATATTTTGTCTAACATAAATCCACACGCACCACCACTTACATCCTCGTCTACTATTAATAATCGATTTGTTTTCTCTAAGGATTGTTTAATGCGATGGTTTACGTCAAACGGTAAAATTGTTTGAATATCAATTAATTCTACGTGAATATCATGCTCTTTTAATATATGACAAGCTTTCTCACAAATATTAAAAGTTGAACCATAAGAAACTAAGGTAAGATCGCTTCCTTCAAGTACAACTTCAGGTATTCCAATTGGTGTGCGATAGTCGCCAATGTTGGTTGGACGTTTCTCTTTTGTTCTATATCCATTTAATGGTTCTATTACCAAAGCACAATCATCACTGGCAAGTAAGGTGTTGTAAAAACCTGCTGCTTTTGTCATGTTACGTGGTACACAAACAATCATTCCGCGAACAGCATTGATAATCATTCCTAATGGACTACCGCTATGCCAAATTCCTTCTAAACGGTGACCACGTGTGCTTATAATTAACGGTGCTTTTTGTCCGCCTTTCGTTCTGTATTGTAAGGTTGCTAAATCATCGGACATGATTTGTAAAGCATAGATCAAATAATCTAAATATTGAATCTCAGCAATTGGACGTAGTCCACGCATCGCCATTCCAATCCCTTGACCTATGATTGTATTTTCACGAATCCCTGTGTCAAATACGCGTAGTTCACTGAAGGCAGCTTGTAATCCTTCACAACTTTTGTTAACTCCGCCAATTCCACCGACATCTTCCCCGAAAATTAAGGTTTCAGGATAACGCGCAAATACTTCGTGGTAATTTTCTTTTAATACCAATCTACCATCGATTAGTGTACCTGCATCATCGTAAATAGGTTTTACTTCTTCTTTCAATAATGCAGACATGGAAGATTGTGAATAGATATGCGTAGAATAAAGTTCATGACACATTGCTAATTTTTCTTTCACCCAAGTTGCTAATAGTGGAGCAGTTGGACAATGATCACTTGCGCCTAAACGCAAACAAGTACGAACAATTCCGTAAACATCTTTTCGCAACAAATCTTTCTCTTTGTTTAAACGTTCGATGTTCTGTAATATCGTAGTTGTATGTTTTGTTTCGGTTGCTAGTTGTGTCAAAAGAGGTAATACAGAGTCAATGTCTCTGCGAATATTATCTGTAAAGTCTTTCCATGCAGCGTTTTTTATGTCGCGAACTTCTTCTTTAGCAGCTTTTTCTAATGCTTCAATTTCTTTTGGAGTCGCAATAATATCGCCTTCTACTTGGAAATTTAAAATCCATTCTTTAAATTTTGCAATACAGTCAAAATCTTTTTCCCATTGTAAACGATCGGAAGATTTATAGTGTTCATGTGATCCAGAAGAGGAGTGACCTTGAGGCTGATTAACTTCCTTTACATGCACAAATACAGGGATTCGTTCTTCCCGAACAATTGTTGCTGCTTTTTCAAAAGTTTCGACCATGTTTGCATAATCCCAACCGATGGTAGTCATAATTTCCCATCCCGGTTTATCTTCCGTACGTTGAAAACCTGCTAAAACTTCTGAAATACTTCCTTTCGTTGTTTGTTTTGCTGTTGGTACGGATATTCCATAACCATCATCCCAAACAGACATTAAAATTGGAATTTGTAGTACACCTGCAGCGTTGATAGATTCCCAAAATACACCTTCCGATGTACTTGCATCTCCAATAGTTCCAAAAACGATTTCATTTCCATCGTTTGTGAATTTTTTGAAGTTAGGATCATTTTTCAAAGTTGGATGCTCCTTGTATACTTTGGATGCTTGCGCTAAACCAAGCATACGTGACATCTGACCAGCAGTAGGAGAGATGTCTGAAGCAATATTGTTATGTTGCATTAAGTCTACCCAATTTCCTTGCTCGTCAATGTTACGTGTCGCGAAATGACCCCCCATTTGACGACCAGCAGAAGTTGGTTCTAATTCTATATCTGCGTGTGCGTACAATCCTGCAAAATATTCTTTAATAGTCAATTCACCCAAAGCAAAAACCATGGTTTGATCACGGTAATATCCAGATCTAAAATCCCCTTTACGGAACTGTTTAGCTAATGCTAATTGCGCTAATTCTTTTCCGTCTCCGAAAATTCCAAATTTCGCTTTTCCTGTAAGTACTTCTTTTCTACCTAGTAAGGAAGTTTCCCGGGATAAACACGCTAACTTAAAGTCGTTTAAAACTTCTTGTTTAAAAGTGTTGAAGTCCACATTGTTTTCTTCGAGTTGTATTGAGTCGTTTGCCATCGTCTTGTTTTGTAGTACAAATATAACGAAATAAAGGTTTTTTTTTGGTAATGTTTCAGAGAATTAATCGTTTTGAAAAATGCCAATTTGTGGTTCATTCTTATTCACTGATTAATCAAAAATTATTATACTTTTGTAAAAAAAAATGCCCACGTGGTGAATCCCGATAGCTATCGGGAGGTAGACATGTGAGATAAATAAAATGCCCACGTGGTGAAATTGGTAGACATGCCATCTTGAGGGGGTGGTGCCAATAGGTGTGCTGGTTCGAATCCAGTCGTG
>JBIIKZ010000124.1:0-3250 GCA_044232905.1 Crocinitomicaceae bacterium | reverse complement strand
ATTGTAGTTCTAGGCGTTTGGGGTATGAAATTGCGTGACAATGTAAGAGAAGATATTAGTGAAATTTGCAAGACTCAATTTGTAAAGGTACCCAAACCAGTTCAAATACCAGAACCAACTTTTTTCACGATTAATTATAATGCTGGTGATAATGGTAATTTGTATGGTAATACTAGTGTAACCAAACAATCAAGCGAATATATTTCAAACGATGAAATACCTCAAGTAGAAGCTAACGAGGGTTATGATTTTGCTGGTTGGAATGAAAATCCAAATGGACACGAAGTAACAGGCGATAAGCAATTTACGGCATTGTACAATGAACACGAGTCACCTGTCCCACCTGACAATGAAAATCCATATATTGAGAAAAAATTACCCTGGTACTTGCGTTTTTGGAATTGGTTAAAAGCTTTATTTACTGGAAATGGATGTTTAAAATGGCTATTATGGTTAATAGCTATTCTCCTTTTACTTTTATTATTTTCTTGGTTATTCAGAAACTGTAGTGGGCACAACTTAACAGGTGGTGCAGCTTTAAGCGATAATGATTCTACTTGGGTTAAAAAAGACCCACGTGTTGGAGATGGTGGTGGAATATATGACCCACACGATCCCTATACTCCTGTGCCAACCCCACCAGCATATAAAGATATACTGCCACCTCAACAAGGGGTTTTGCCTCCAATAGAGGGTAATCCTGAAATAATACCAGGTAATCCTAGTATTATTGGCAATCGGATAAATATTTTAATGGAAAATGAGGATAAATCCATAATGGATTTAGCTAAAGATTTTAAAGCTAAATACCCTGATAATAAATATAAGGTAGTGTATTACGACAATGTTGTAAAGCGAATGCAAATAGAAATTCCTTCGCAAGAACGAGAGAAAATTAAACAAGAAATCCCAACTAAATTTTCACCTATTTACAAACTATTTGTCTTTGACGAAGCTTTATTAGAGGGAAATTATAGTCCAAATGACCCAGCTTTTAAAGATAATAACAAAAATTGGTATCTTCAAAAAATAAAAGCACCAGAAGCTTGGGATGTTAGTCGAGGTTCAGATAAAATTACTGTTGCTATCGTAGACAATGGTTTCAATCTAAGCCATCCTGAATTAAAAAGTAAAGTGGTACAGCCTTATAATGTTTGGACACATTCTGATAAAATTTTCCCTCAAAAAGTGGACCATGGTACCCATGTTGCTGGAACTGCATTAGCTATTGCCGATAATAATCAAGGTCTTTGCGGTATTGCACCCAACTGTAAATTCATGCCTATTCAAGTGGCCAACGAAAAGGGTATAATGACCACTACTTCTGTTTTAGATGGCGTTTTGTATGCTTTATATCAAGGTGCTGATGTAATAAATGTTTCTTTAGGAGGTCAATTTAGTGGACTTTATCAAGCTCCTATAAGTGCACAAAAGGATTTAATACAAAATCATTTTAAAGAAGAAGAACGGTTATGGCTTGAAATCATGAGAATTGCAGCCAAACATAATGCTACAATTGTAGTAGCTGCAGGAAATGACAACATACTTGCTGGGATTGATGCTTTGCAACGTCCTGACCAATTTATTACAGTTTCGGCAATTGACCGAAACAACTCTAGTCTTAATAAAGCCAATTTTAGTAATTATGGTCCTTATTCTAAAATATCAGCTCCTGGTGTAGGTATTTACAGTACAGTAGGTGCTAATAGTTATCAAATAATGGACGGTACAAGTATGGCAGCGCCAATTGTTACTGGTGCTGTTGCGCTTATGAAAAGTATAAATCCTAACCTAACTACCAAACAGATAATTTGTATTTTACAAAATACAGGTTTACCTGTTAATGATAATATAGGTAAGTTAATTCAGATTGATAAGGCTTTGCAAAAAGTGAAGTCAGGAGAAAAATTAGATTGCACTGCAACTCCTTCAACAGGAGATGTACAAGTATTATTAAATTGGGATAATTATAATGATTTAGATTTGTGTTGTACTGATCCAAATGGAGAAACGGTTTGGTTCAAAAATAAAAATGTATCAACTGGCGGTCAACTTGATATTGATATGAACGTGGATTATCCAGGAAGTATTACTCCAGTTGAAAATATTTATTGGCCTTCTGGTAAAGCTCCTAATGGCTCTTATAATGTTTACCTAATAAATTACAAAAATCATGAGCCATATATTAACAATACTCCTTACACAATAAAAGTAAAATATGGTGGGAAAAACCAAGTGTATAAAGGGATTATAAAGAAAGAAGATAAGTCTTTACATATTTGTTCTTTTACTTTAGGCAATCCAATTACTCAAAATACACCATACAGCGAGCAAACAAATTCGCTATTACAGCAACGAAAGAAGTTCCAACAAGAATTAGATAGAATAGATAGAGAATTAAAAGAAATTAGAAATCGTAAATAAAAAAACAAACATTTAAAACTATGAATTTAAAACAAATAAAATTTTCATTAGCAGTTGTCATTAATCTATTAGCAGCACTTACATTTGGGTATTTTTGCTTTCTAGGAGCCAACTTTTATACATTGGGCGATAAAGGAAAAAGTATCACTTTAGCTGTAATTATTACCCTATTATTAATAGGGACTTCACTTGGCGCCAAGTTGTTGAAACAAACACATAGTAATTTTAAAAACCGATTTATTTGGGAAATTATCTTATTGGTTTTGTTTACTGTGTTGATAGGTTATTTTACCTTTTTTCCTTTTTCTCATTATTTTTCCGTTTCTGAAAATGAAACTCAAATTAAAAGCAAACTAAATTCAAGTATTACTCAAGCTGAAAACATGTATGTTGAATATGAAAAATATGTAAATAAGAGAAAATATGATTATAAAAATAACTTAGAAAGTGCTGTTTTATCAAAAGTAAGTGGAGTTAGTGATCTAGATTTTAATTGTCTTGATTTTAAATTAAACAGTTTACCTTATCCAAGACAAATTCAAAGAAAGATTAGAAAAATTGGATTTGATTTGTTGCCATCTAGCTTTATTGCAATGAAAAGAGATAATTCTAAATGGTTATCAAATTCAAAAATTAACATTGATAAATGGAAACCAATTGGTATAGTAGATTTTATAAATAATATTGAAAATAATTCTAATAATTGGAAATCTGATTTAATTAATATTTCCAAAATTAGAGAGACATGCGAAGGTGACAATATTGAAGATTTTAAATACAATTTGACTACAAATGAAGTAAAAACATATTTTACAAAACTTGGAAA
>JBIIKZ010000123.1:0-3277 GCA_044232905.1 Crocinitomicaceae bacterium | reverse complement strand
GAGTTCACTCAAGGGAAAATAGTGGTTTTCAGTTGTGTTAGTGCTGCTGAACAATTGAATTTTGCGGAATTTGCAACCGAAACGATACTTAAAAGCCTTCCGATAAGAATAACGGATAATTTTTTCACCGCATTACCTTCTTGTTTTGAGGAAGTTAATCAATCTTTACTTGATAAACATCTTGAAACAGGAGTGAGTATGGTTGTAATGCTTGAGCAGAATGGAGAGTGTTATTTAGGATGGGTTGGAGAGGTAGGTGTTTTTCTTCGCACAGAAGAGCAATTACACTTATTGACTGAAGGTCAAACATTGGAAGAAATGTTGGATGCTGCAGATTTGGAATCTGATGAAGCGCACCACCAACTATTTGAATTACAACGGAAAAAAATAGCATTGGGAGTGGAGGCCCATTTAGGTGCTGCAATTAAAACGCTATTACTTCACCCCAAAAAAGGAGATTTTATACTTCTTGCAACCAAAAATTTGCAAGACCAATTATTGGATTCAGAGCTTGAAGGAGTAACAGATGTAGTGCATTTGTCTATTTTACTGCAGACACTATTAATTGAAGCATCAATAAATTCTCCGACTAAATCTTTTGCATGTACTACCGTTTATATTGATGAAAGCGAACATGCTGTTTCAATAACTGAGCATTTATTTTCAGAAGTAAGTTCATTTTCTGACAATAAGGTAGAACAAATTGCGAATGAAGTAGTCACATCCGAAGTGATAGAAATTGAGAATTCTTCCAACATGAAATTTTATGTTTTAGGAATTGTTATTACGTTTTTGGTCAGTTTTGGTGTGATAGTATTACTCGGGGGTACTAAGAAATCGATTGAAAATAAATTGATTACCACCATGCGGTTGGAGGAGTTACTCGACGCAACTATGAGCGAACAACTACTACATTCCAAAAATGACACCTTGCTTATTTCTTTTCAAGGCAAAACGCACGAGATTTATATCTCAGATGGTAAGGTAATTTCGCCGAAAGAAAAAGCAAATCCTCGTACAAAAATCACTAAAAAAAAGGCGGTTGAAGAAAAGAAACTGAAAACTCAAACCAAAACAGCGAAAGAGGACGAAAAGAAAGATAACGCAGCGGAAAAAGATAAAAAGGAAGTTGATAACGAAGAAAAAGAGGTTAAAGAAGAAGTAAAACAAGAAAAAGACCCGATTAAAGTATTGAAAAAGAACAATTATGTTCACATAGTTGAAAAAGGAGAAGGTTTTACTTTTATCTTTAAAAAATACGCTAAAAGTCATCCAGATATGACTCAAAAAAAATTAATAGAGTTTAATTTAAAATCTGATAAATTCGTAGGAAGTAAAAAAGAACTCGAAAAAGGAAATTTACAAATCGGAATGGAATTAGAAATCCCTAAGGAATAGGTTGGTATATTTCTTTATTTCGATATTTGGTTAATACATTTTATAGAAAGTTTCTAAAACTTTAGCTGAAAATACTGCTTGTTTTCTATTATTGATTGGCAAATTCTTGTCCCCATTGGTGGAGAGAGGTGATGCTAGGAAGTAATTTTTGACCTTTTGGTGTAAGCGTGTATTCAACAGTAGGAGGAACCGTAGCGAAAACTTCTCTCGTAATAATACCATTTGCTTCCATATTTTTCAATTCTTTTACCAACATTCGGGTATTGATTCCCTCAATACTTCGTTCCAATTCTTTGAAACGCATTTTACCTTTTGATAAGATATAGATAATCGGCATGGCCCATTTACCCCCAATTATGTCTAAGACTTGTTTTAATGAACAGTTATTTTCGGAGTAATTGTTATTTTCTTTCATTTTTGATTCGTTGATTTTATTAAATACTTTACAATAGGTTACTACTAAACATTCGTGTAACTACTTGCAAAAGTAAAGTATTGAAAGTAGGTTTACAAAATAAATCACCTAATTATTGAAGCAAGACATCGTTTTCTTTAGTTTAGTGAGCAGAACGTTTGAATTTAAATAAAAAATTAATTATGAAATTATTAGAACCAATTGAATTAGCAACAATGAAGCTGAAAAACAGGATGGTAATGGCACCAATGACCCGTTCGAGAGCAAGTATTTTAGGTGTGGTAGGTGACGCTACTGCGATTTATTACCAGCAAAGAGCTACCGCTGGATTGATCATTACTGAAGCAATCAATATTTCTGAAGAAGCCATTGGTAGTCCTTTAACACCGGGATTGTATACTAAAGATCAGTTGGAAGCTTGGGGAAAAGTTACTCAAGCAGTTCATCAAGATGGAGGTAAAATTATTGCGCAATTGTGGCATACGGGAAGAGTGGGGCACTCGTTAGTTAAAAATGGTCAACTCCCAGTTGCGCCTTCTGCAATAGCAATTGACGGTCAACAACATTTTACTATGGAAGGACCAAAACCGTATGAAACCCCAAGAGAAATATCAGTTGCGGAAATTGAGCGTATTATTCAGGAATACAAACAAGCTGCTTTGAATGCAATTGAAGCTGGATTTGATGGGGTAGAATTACATGCTGCTTTTGGCTATTTACCTAATCAATTTTTAGCGGAAAGTTCAAATCAACGTTCGGATAGTTATGGGGGGAATCACGAAAACAGAAATCGATTTGTTCTTGAAGTCATGAGTGCATTAGTTTCAGCTGTTGGACCAAATAAAGTTGGAATAAGATTGTCACCAACAAGTACCTATAATTCAATTGTTCATTCAGATCCTTTGACTCAATTCACATTATTAATCAAAGAATTAAACAAACTCTCTTTGGTCTACATTCATCTGATGAAAGTGCCATTTGACAGTGAACAGCATAAAAATTATCCAAAGAATGTCATTGAAGCTTTAGGAAGTATTTCTACTCATCCCATTATTGCAAATTGTGGTTATACCAAAGAAACAGGGGAGCAAGAGTTAGCATTAGGTGTTGCAAAACTTATTGCTTACGGGACCTTATTTCTTGCGAATCCTGATTTACCAAAACGTTTCGAATTAAATGCTCCATTCAATGAATTGGATGCTGCGTCAATGTATGGAGGAACAGAGAAGGGGTATGTAGATTATCCTTTTTTAGCCGAATAAATTCAATGAAAATCAAATAAGAGAATAATAAGACCGTTGCAAAACCCCTTACTCATCGTTGAATCAAAAATTTAACATCCTCATTTACAATAGTAATTCCGATAAGTATCGGAACCGGTGTTAAATTTTTAATCCGCCTCGATTAATAACTTTTGCAACGGTCTTATAATAGTTATAGTTTTGAATATCAATAAATAATATA
>JBIIKZ010000121.1:0-3303 GCA_044232905.1 Crocinitomicaceae bacterium | reverse complement strand
GTATATTAAGAAAAGTACAGACATTTAAAGAGGATTCATTTCAAAAAATAGTCAGTTCAAGGAAACCATTTGGATTGGCAACAAATTTTGATGGTTTTTCTAAAGTAGAAACATCACAAAAAAATATTTTTCTTTATAGATTTGGAGATAATGGTTTCGTTAGCAACAAACAAATTGAGAAAAATCATAGCTGGATTAAAGATTTTAAAGTTATTGTTCCAAAAGCTAGTCCAGGCAGTGATATTTATCCCCATCAAGTTTTGGGGGCACCATTATTGTCAGAACCAAACTCGTGTTGTACAGAAACCTATATTGTAATTGGTCCATTTGCGAATAAAAAAATATCAAAAAACGTTATGACGTATTTAAGGACTAGTTTTCTGAGATTTCTTGTAATCTTAATTAAAAACACTCAAGATGTTCCAAAAGGGGTGTATGGTTTTGTTCCAATGCAAAATTTCAATGAATCGTGGACTGACGAAAAACTTTATAAAAAATATGATATAACAAAAGAGGAGCAAGAATTTATTAACACCTTAGTTCGCCCAATGGATTTAACTAAAAATGATGGTATAGATGAGTAAGAAAGATTTTTTTCCGCAACGGCCAGAGGCAAATCCAATCATTTATGTTTATGAATTAATTGATTCGCCAGCTCATGTTGGTATGCTAAAAGTTGGTTATACAGTTCGTTCATCTGTAAAACGAATTGATGAACAAACAAAAACCGCAGGCGTTAATTACACAATTATCCTTGAAGAATCTGCTATGCGTAAAGATGGTTCTGCATTTTTAGATAAAGATGTTCATAGATTACTGCGAAAGAAAAAAATTAAAAACCCAACAGGCGAATGGTTTAAATGCTCATTAAAAGAAATTAAATCAGCTTTAATTGAAATAAAAAGTGGCGAAAAAAACGAAGACAATCGCACCTTAGATTTTGGAATGCGTCCTGAACAATCAAATGCAGTGGATAAAACCATAACCTATTTTAAAAGTTTTAAGAAAGAAAACAAAAACAAAACGCCTCATTTTTTATGGAATGCAAAAATGCGTTTCGGAAAAACATTTGCCTCTTATCAATTGGCAAAAAAAATGGGATGGACAAAAATATTGGTATTAACCTTTAAACCTGCTGTTCAAAGTGCATGGGATGAAGATTTACAAACGCACATTGATTTTAAAGGTTGGCAATTTATTTCTCGTAATGGCTTACATTTTGAAGAGGCGGATAAAAAAAAACCTATTGTTTGCTTCGGATCTTTTCAAGATTATTTAGGGAAAAATGATGCGGGCGGAATAAAGGCGAGAAATGAATGGGTGCATACTACAAATTGGGATTGTGTTATTTTTGATGAATACCATTTTGGTGCATGGCGTGAAAATGCGAAAGATTTATTCGGCAAAGATTTAGAAGCAGATAAAGAAATAGAAGATTTTAAAAAGCTCGAAAAAGAAGGCTTGTCAGATGAAGATAAGGTGGAACACTTGGAAAAAATTATTCCTATAACAACACATCATTATTTATATTTATCAGGCACTCCATTTAGAGCAATAAATTCAGGCGAATTTATTGAAGAACAAATTTATAACTGGACATATTCGGATGAGCAAAAAGCAAAGGAGAATTGGAAAAAAGAACCAAACCCTTATGCTTCATTGCCTCGAATGGTTATGCTTACCTATCAATTACCTGATTCAATTCGTGAAATTGCAATGGGTGGCGAGTATAATGAATTTGATTTAAATATTTTCTTTTCGGCAAATGGTGAAAATAAAAAAGCAAAGTTTAAACATGAAAATGAAGTTCAAAAATGGCTGGATTTAATTCGTGGTTCTTTTGCTGAAACCAATTTAGACAATTTAAAATTAGGCGCAAAAAAACCACCATTACCATTTTCTCATGCACCTTTATTAAATGTTTTATCTCATACATTTTGGTTTTTACCAACAGTTGCATCATGTTATGCTATGTGTAATTTGCTTAGTCAAAAACAAAATAAATTTTATCATGATTATAAAGTTATAGTTGCAGCAGGTATTAGTGCAGGAATTGGTGTGGAAGCGCTACCGCCCATTTTAGAAGCAATGGATAATCCATTAGAAACAAAAACCATTACTTTATCCTGTGGTAAATTAACAACAGGTGTTTCTGTTAAACCTTGGACTGGAATTTTCATGTTGCGTAACTCTTCTAGTCCTGAAACGTATTTTCAAGCCGCATTTCGAGTACAAACTCCGTGGACTGTTAAAAATCCAGATAGTAAATCTCCAAATAAAGAGGAAATTATTAAAGAGGAATGTTATGTTTTTGACTTTGCTCCTGATAGAGCATTACGACAAATTGCTGATTATAGCTGCAGACTAAACGTAAATGAATCTAACCCTGAAAAAAAAGTAGAGGAATTTATTCATTTTCTACCTGTGCTTGCCTATGATGGAAGTTCCATGAAACAAATAGATGCCGCAGGTATTTTGGATATGGCAATGAGTGGCACAACAGCTACTTTATTAGCAAGGCGTTGGGAAAGTGCTTTACTCGTTAATGTTGACAATAGTACCCTTCAAAAATTAATGAATAATGAAGAAGCAATGAAAGCTTTAATGAGTATTGAAGGGTTTAGAAATTTGAATCAAGATATTGAAACTATAATTAATAAATCTGATTCAGTAACAAAAACTAAAAAAGAGGCAAATGATCGTTCACTCTCTAAAAAAGAAAAGAAAGAATTAACTGACGAAGAAAAGGAATACAAAAATTTACGAAAACAAATTCAAGAAAAACTAATAAAATTTGGAACACGAATTCCAGTTTTCATGTATTTAACCGATTATAGAGAACATTCATTGCAGGACGTAATTACTAAACTAGAGCCAAAATTATTTAAAAAAGTTACTGGCTTAACCCAAAAAGATTTTGGTTTATTAGTGAGTTTAGGCTTGTTTAATAAATCATTAATGAATGATGCTGTATTTAAGTTTAAACGTTATGAGGATGATTCATTAGTATATACTGGTTTAAATAAACATAATATAGATAAAAGAGTTGGTGGTTGGGATACGGCAGTTAGCATAGAAGAATTTAATGCATCTGAAAATAAAACAAGAAGCGTTGTAATTAAACAATTTGATGATTATAAGAAAAAGAATGGTAAAAAACATCCAATGGATACTAGAAAATAACTAAAATAATTAATGGATAGAACATTTATAAGAATGCAAATGCTGGCAAAACTTGAGGAGTTTTGTTTTTATACTGATAAATATATTCAGGAGATTAATAAAGAAAGAAAGTTATTAGTA
>JBIIKZ010000065.1:0-12619 GCA_044232905.1 Crocinitomicaceae bacterium | reverse complement strand
TAAACACGTAATAAGAATCTTCGCTAGTGTATCTAGTTAAACAATAGATTAAACTTTTGGGCAAAACTAAAGACATACAAAATTCTTTAAATAGGGAATTATTCTCTATTAATCGATTAAACATTTCGTTAGCATATTCTTCAGAAACTACATCATTCATTTTTTTAGTTTCAACTCCATAAAGTAGTGCTAATTCAATTTCATCTGATACTTGAAAATGTATTGTCCTCTTAAAATCAATTACTTCTGCTCTAATTATTTTTGCAACTGAATCCTCTATTCCAAGTATAGCTCTGTGTTCTCTAATAGTATAAATAAATCTTTTAATTGCTTTTTGCTTACTTATAACTTTAATCAGGTAACAAATTCTTCCGAAAAAAAACTTAAGGTAATAAGTACTCAAAACTAATTTAAAATATTACTTAATTCTCAAAAAAACGCAATTACCTTCTGCCAAGTACCTAATACCTCATCAAATTAAGAAAAAATAGAGATTACAAACAAATTTCTAATCCATCATATGCTACAAACACATTCGATGGTAGCATGGCCGTAATGGAATCATGCGTTCCAAACAAATGTGAAATATGGGTGAGATACGCTCTTTTTGGTTTTACCTCATCTATCAATTGAAGTGCCTCTTTCAGATTAAAATGGGAAATATGCTCTTCAATCCTTAAAGCATTTACAATCAATACTTCCGTACCACGTATCTTTTCAATTTCTTGAGGACTTATTGTTTTTGCATCAGTGATATACGTAAAATTCTTAAACCGAAATCCAAGTACCGACATTTTATAATGCATTACCTCTATTGGCTGAACCGCTAAACCACCTGGTAATTCGAAAGTAGTTAACCCTATTTCATTAATTTGTAGAGAAGGTATCCCTGGATATTTATCTTTTGAAAAAACATAATGAAATTCACGATGTAATGCTGTTTTTACTGTGTTTGAGCAATAGATTTCCATATCTCTTTCCTCTTTGAAATTGAATGCTCTAACATCGTCTAATCCTGCAATATGGTCTTTGTGTTCATGAGTAAACAATACTGCACGCAATGACTTTACCTTTGAACGCAACATCTGATACCTAAAATCAGGCCCTGCATCTATAACAAAATTTTCATTGTTGTAAGCTACCAAAATAGAACTTCTAAGTCGATTATCCTTTCTATTAGTAGAAATACATACATGGCAATCACATGCAATTACAGGAACACCTTGCGAAGTTCCCGAACCTAAAACAGTTATTTTCAATCCTGAATCCATGTTTTTGTAGTTAACAACCCCTTAAGTACGAATCCCCACCCTATCATCAAAAACAAGCCACCTATTGGAGTAATTGGTCCAATAAAGGCGCCATATTTAACACCTAAAAGTGGCTGTAACGCCAATAAATAAATCGAACCAGAAAAAAAAAGAACACCTATTGTTAGGACTATACGAATACGCTCCCAAGATAGTTGAATATGTTTTGTCAATATAGCCAATAGCAACAGCCCCAAACCATGGTACATCTGGTACTTTACACCAGTTTCAAAAGAAGCCAATCGATCAGCAGAAAGATGGCTTTTTAATGCATGCGCACCGAATGCGCCCAGCACTATACTGACAATGATAAAGATCACTCCTGTGACTAACATTTTCTTCATCGAGCTGTCTATTTTAAGAGTATCCATTAATAATACTAGATTAATTATCCATTAATGCTTTTGCGTGTGCAATGGCTGATGCATTGATGTCATCACCACTCATCAAACGAGCAACTTCTTCTACACGTTCTTCTTCAGAAAGTGAAAGTACATGTGTGGTTGTTACTCCGCTTAAAGCATCTTTGATTACTTTTAGATGGGTTTTACCTTTCCCCGCAACTTGTGGAAGATGTGTTATTGCAAACAACTGCATTTCTTTCCCCATTTTTGCCAATAGACTTCCGATTTTCTGAGCGACATCTCCTGAAACACCTGTATCAATTTCATCTAAAATTAAAGTTGGCAATTCTTTCTTCGTTGAAAGTAAATACTGAATTGACAACATTAAACGCGATAATTCTCCTCCACTCGCTGAATTTTCAAGAGCTACTGGAACCATCCCTTTATTCGGGGTGAATAAAATCTTCAAATTTGAAAATCCATCCAAGTGTAAATCATTTTCTTTTGAAAGATCAAAAACCAAATGTGTGTCTGGCATTTTTAAAGAAGTAAGTACTTCCGTCAATTGCGCTGTAATGGAAGGTATTGCAGTGTTTCTCGCTTCATGCAATTTAGTAGCAAGCTGACTCAATTCTTCAAATAAGTTGTTTTGTTCTGCTTTTAATGAAGTTAATTGTTGCGCCATCTCTTCCACCCCTTCCTGATTTTGCGCCAATTCATTCCATTTAGAAATTAATTCCTCTTGAGAGGTTAGATGATGTTTACGCAATAATGTATTGTATTGATCCAATTGCGAGGTTAATACCGCTTGCTTTTCAGGGTCATTCAATAAATCTTCTAATAGACCGATACTTTCTTCACCGATGTCTTTTACTTCCAATATAACTTCATGGATACGGATAATTAAGGCATCTAAACTTGAATGAGTACCACGAATTTTATCTAAACGACTTTTTAACAACAATAAATTATTCAACACATTAGTGCCCTCAATTTCAGTAGTAAATTCGTTAGAGATTGCTATGAATGAAGCACGAATATCGTCCATTTTCTCAAAAGAAGACAATTCTTGTTCGATGGAGAAATAATTTATGTTAGATAAATTTAACTTATCTAATTCATCCAATTGAAATTGAATAAAATCCAAATCCAATTGTCGTTGTCGATATTCCGATTCTAAAGCAGTTAATTTTTGCTGTATGTTTCGGTATGTTTTGTATTTATCTCGATAGCTCGTACGTTCAAGCAATGTGCCAGCCAATACGTCTAAAACATCCATTTGAAATGCAGGCTTCTTAACTTCCAGTGTATTATGCTGAGAGTGAATATGAATCAATTGTTCTGAAAATTCTTTTAAAACCAATAATGAAACTGGAGTATCATTGATAAAAGCTCGAGATTTTCCTTGAGCTGTAATTTCACGACGGACTATAGTTTCCTCAGAAAAATCAATGTCATTTATAGTAAAAAAATCAGTATAAACCGATGGAGTTAAATGAAACACCGCTTCAACTATCGTTTTCTTTTCTTTTGAACGAATCACTGAATAATTGGCCCTTTCTCCTAGAATTAGTTGTAGCGCTCCTAGTAAGATTGACTTACCAGAACCAGTCTCACCAGTTATCACAGTAAATCCAGATGTAAAATTGATTTTGATTGCATCAATCAATGCAAAATTGTGAATTTCTAATGAGGCTAACATTTAATCTAGTATTTCTTGATATTTTGAGGTATTAACAGGATCTAATTTTTTCAACAAATCAACCATTTGTGTTTTTTGCTCTGTTGTTGCTTCTAAAAACATATTCTTAATTTCTGTTGATTTTGCTTGAACATAATTCAAAACGTTAATTGAATTTGGTCGATTAGAAACTACCTGTGACAATGGTTCTAAGGAAGAATAAATAGCTGCAACGGCATTTGTTTTGTTACTATACAACTGATCTAATCCATTTCGATGATACTCGTAAAATGATACTCTCAGTGGAGAAAACAATTCCTGAAGCACGTTATCTACCAACCAAAATCTATTTTTTTTACTTACTTCATTAGATTGCCATCCTTCACCTCCGGAACTTTGAGCATTGGAAACGATTTGCTGTGCTTCGTTAAAAAAAGGAGTTCCACCTTTCAATGAAAAAGTCTCATAATCCATTCCTATGATAAAATTTGCATAAAACGCTAACAAAGAGGTTAAGTTATCTCTAAATTGATTGGGAGCATAGAGTAACACAGAATTCTTTGTGTATTGAAAATTTAAGTTTTGATCTAAAAAATTAAATACGGTCGTAGTATAACTACTATTGAAGACTGGACGAGAGGACTGAACTTGCAAAGATCCTGAGTATGATCCTTGTGAAGGAATAGAAGTAATTTGTAATTGAAGGTTGCAATTGATTCTTTCTTCTACTAAAAATTTATCTTTTGTCCATTTTGTAGAATTCATGAACTCATAAATAGATTGTTTCAATTGTTCAAAAACTTCTTTATCCAAAGAGGAAACTTCCAACTTTGCATCTGCTACAATGGTTACTTGACAATTTAATTCTTGCGCAAAAAGTGGAATTTGAAAGAAAAACAAGAAAGCAAACAACAAGCGCATATCAGTATTTTTAGTTGAGTTAAAATTAACGATTTTTTTAGCTTTATTTTAATGTATCGTGAATAAATTCAACGATATCTTCCGCTACTTCATCTTTTGATTTCAATTCGTAGGAATTCCAATGGAAATCTTTCGTGCAAATTGACACTTGATTGGTATCACCACCAAACCCTGCGCCCTTTACTTCCAACGAATTCAATACGATTGCATCTAATTTTTTGGATGTGATTTTACCTTCCGCATAGGTTTTCCCATCTGTCGTTTCCAATGCAAAACCAACCAAAAATTGCTCTTGATTTTTATTCGCACCTGCCCAAGCTAAAATATCTGGATTTTTCACCAACGTCAATGTCAGTTCATCTGTATTCTTTTTTATTTTTTGGTCTGCAACATGAACTGGTCGATAATCAGCTACCGCGGCACTAAATACGCCAATCGAACAATTTACCCATTCTTTTTGAACCGCTTCAAACATTTCTATGGCTGTCGTGATTGGAAAGAACTCTAAATTTGGATGATCTAACTTTTGGTGTGTTGGTCCTGAAATTAATTTAACTTTTGCACCTCTTTTCAAAAAAGAAGAAGCAATTAAAAACCCCATCTTACCTGAAGAATGATTCCCTATAAAACGAACCGGGTCAATGTGTTCATACGTTGGTCCTGCTGTAATTAATAAAGTTTGTCCTTCAAAAGTAGCTTTTATATTAAAATAATTTTGAATCGTTGAAAGAAGTACCTTTGGTTCCGGCAATCTTCCTTTTCCGTTAAGACCACTCGCTAAAAACCCCTCCTCTGGCGGTATCACGATCACACCTTGAGCGCTGAGTTTTGATAAGTTTTCATGTGTTGTCGCATGTTGATACATGTCTAAGTCCATTGCAGGAGCAACAATAACCTGTGTTTTTGAAGACAAATAAGTTGCCGTTAACAAATTGTCACAATACCCATTTGCTAATTTCGCTAAAGTATTGGCAGTTAATGGAGCAATCAGAAAAACATCTGCCCAACCTCCGAGTGCGACGTGATTTGTCCATTCACCGTTCGATTTATTCCAAAAATCGATGTATACGGGATGTTGACAGAGGGTTGCAATGGTTAACGGACTTATAAAATCAGAAGAGGCAGGAGTCATGATACATCTGACTTCTGCCTCTTCTTGAATAAATAATCTAATTAGACTAGCAATTTTGTAAGCCGCTATACCTCCCGTAATCCCCAAGAGTATGCGTTTTCCTTTCATTACTGTTCCGTTTCTTCTGTTCCTGTTTTACGAATGTAAATTTTATCATCTAACATTTCCGACATAGCAATCGCAACAGGCTTAGGTAATCTTTCGTAATATTTTGAAATTTCAATTTGCTCTCTATTTTCAAATATTTCTTCCAAGTTATCAGTAGTAGAAGCAAATTCTTGCAATTTTGTTGTTAACTCCTCCTTCAACTCTGAAGAAATTTGATTCGAACGTTTTGACATTGCAACGATGCTTTCATAGATGTTTCCCTCCGCTTTTTCCTCGAAGCGAATTGTATCGCGTGTAATTGTTGAACGCTCAGAATTTGTGTTCTTGTAATTCATAATTAATGTAGATTTAATTAAATGGACTCCCTTCCAATTGTGTTATTAACGATTTTAAGCCAGACAAATAACTAGAATTAGGGAAATCTGTTTCAAATTTACGATATCTTTCGAAAGCATCGGTAATTCTTTCCTTTTTTTTCGATTCTATACTGTAAATTGCTAGTAACGTGGAATTTTTCACTAAAATTGAATGTGTTTGTTCTCGATAAATTGAAGTAGGATGTGTTTTCACAAAAGCAGATGACAACACTACTGCAGATTTATATTGACTTGTTTTATCGTACAACTTGATTGTTTCAACTTCTTTTAATTCAAGCTTTGAACGCAATTTATCCATCAAGAAATTACAGGAGTCCAGATGACTTGAATTTGGATATTTATAAATAAACAATTGCAATTCATTCAAGGCAACATCTGTTTCAGTTTGATCAAGGGTATATTTTGGTGAATTGTTAACGGCACATAATACGTTTAAAAAACTTGTTTCTTCACATTTTGGACTGCTAGGGTACTTATCTGAAAAGGAAGCCAAATAATAGGCACCCAAAATATAATCTTCTATGTTATAATATGATTTTCCTAAAAAATAATAGGAAAGTTCTCCTTCTGTTGTTTTAGGCAGCCGCTGATAGACTTGTTCGTAAAGTGACGTTGCTTTAATGTATGATTTCTTAGAGTAAAAACGATTCGCTAACTCAAATTTCGCTGGATAATCATCCGATTTTATTACACGACCATATTCAGAACAAGACACTAATAACGTTAAACAAAGAATAAGTTGAAAGTATCTTTTCACAGTTTGTGGATTATTTTACACGAATAGAAACACCTACTTCCAATACTCGAGATGACTTCAAACCATTTAACTGACACAATTTTTCAACTGTTGTACGGTTACGATTTGCAATTTTCGATAAATTATCACCCACTCTTACAGAATAGTATCTTTTGTATTCTTTAACAACTGTTTTAGTTGGCGTTACTTTCTTTGCAGACTCAATTAATTTTACCTCACTTGCAACGGGTAGTGTTACACCAGCAAGTAATTCTAATGGCTCAAACTCATCTTCTTCGTGATCTAACTCATGGTCGTGGTCATGCTCTTCCTCCTTTACAGAAGACTTTTTATATCCACCAGGAAGTTTTACTTGGAAAATATTTTTGTGAACCATAACATTTTCATCTCTTACATTTCTATAAGCGAAATCGATGATATGTTCAGGATTAATCGGAACATCGAAAAACCGAACTTCAAAATGCAAATGCGCTCCGAAAGAATGCCCCGTATTTCCTCCTAATCCAATTACGTCACCTGCTTTAACCTCTTGATTAGGTGAAACCAATAATTTACTTAAATGCGCATAATAAGTCTCAAATCCATTATAGTGACGAACAACCACTAAATTCCCATATCCTCCTTCATTGAACTTCGCGTAACGAACACGGCCATTCCATGCAGAACGAACCATCTCACCTGTTTTCAAACCGATATCAACTCCTTGGTGAGACCTTCCCCATCTTGGTCCAAATTTAGATGTCATATAACCAGAATGTGGCATAACAAATTGTCCGTTTGCAGAGTCCTCAACACACATCCATAAAGTATCATTCAATTGTGTAACACTCCCTCTGTTTTTAGAAGAATATAAACTTTGAGTATTCCAGTTTTGTGAGAAATTTAATTTAGGATCAGAAGTAATTCTTTTATGTAAATCATAATTTAAAATTCCATCGAAAGAATTATCGTGATTAAACTCAGGTTCATTTTCAAAAATTAATTGATCTTGTAAATCATAATCTGCAACATTATTTTGTGCAGTCAATGTGAAGCTTAAAAGCGAGATAGATAAGGATAAAAAGAATAACTTCATTTAATTATTTTTAGTGTAACTTCAGTTCTTTAAAGCGATTAATAGTAGTGTTTTAAAAATCACACTATGCGCTCGGTTGCAAATATACAGCTTTATTTTAAATTTTTGTAACATTTTCTACGAATATGTCGTAGAAGACCGGCTCATTTGGTTTTACAAGATCAAGCAATCCCTTTGATCCATAGGCCATTTCTGCGGGTACAACTACCCATAGCTTGTCAGATCTTTTTGCATTTATTAACGCTTTTTTTAATCCTGAAACAATTCCGAAATCAGAAAATCTCAAGCGATAAGGAGTGTTTCTTCGATAACTAATGTCGTATCTCGGATTGGTCGGTGTACCTACAATGTAATGAAAAGTCACTTCAGTTTTTTCAGTAGCACGCAACTTTTCGGTAGGATTCTCTTCTAACAACCAAACTTTCACTCCAGATTCTACTCGAGTAGGGGCCATTTTTTTTAGGATTTTTACACGTAAAATATTAGGGGAATTTGGTGGAATCAACCCTTTCACACCATATTTTCCTCTCGCAAGCGCTGCAGGCAAATAAATCTCAACAAAATCTCCGACCTTTAAATGAGTAAATGCTAAATCCCATCCTTTGGTCTGCATACCATAACCTACCAAAAATGGAAGAAACGGTTTTCTTAACAATTCATTTCCATCGACCAAATCTCCATTCAAAAGAAGTACTTGAAAATTGATAGCAACCACATCTTCTTTTTGCAATTGAGGGCCTTCACCGCGTTGAAACCACTTGATTTTTATTCCGTTCTTAAAAAGCTGAATTGTTTTTGATGTCGTTGGCTGCAATGATTTATTTTTACTAGAAGCAGTAACAGCAGGCAATCCTTGATTTTCACCCATTACTACTTCTTTCTTTTTGTCGACACCTTGTATTTGACAAGAAAAAGTAAAAAGGAGGAGTAAGAATAAAACACAAACTGAAATTATTTTCATCGTAATTCTTTTAAAGTAATATCTATAACTAAAGGAGTAAACGGTAGGATTTTAGACTGATCTCCCGTTAGTCCATGCGCGAGATGTGACGGTATTATCAAAATGGCTTTCTCGCCTAAGCGCATTTTCTTCAGTCCTTCCTGCAAACCTATTTCTAATTCACTATGATCAATTTTATAAAATTCGGTCGAAGCACTATCCATAGAATAGCATTTTGAACCGTTTAAAAATGAAATCTTATAATGGATACCTGCCTCACGACCTGCTTCTGCCAAAGGACCAGTTGTTTTAGAGTAGATATAATAATTCAATCCAGTTCCAGTTTCTTCCATTTTATAAGAGGGACGGTTAGCAATGTACATCTTGATAGCTAGCTTTTCTTTGACAGCAACCGAATGACTTAATTTAATTGACTTTTCTTTATCCCATCGTACTTCCAAGGGTTTCGGTTCTTTTGAACGACAACCAAACAACAGAAATACTACTAGGAAATAAACTAATCGCATAAATTTATTCGAATGTAGAAAAAAATTCTGGAAATACTTTTTCAAATTGCTGAACGGCTTCTTGAATGGAACCATTGTGTTTACCTCCAGATGCATTTGCATGCCCTCCACCATGAAAGTAAGTCGCCGCCATTACATTGACAGCGTTTTCAGTACCTTTGGAACGAAACGAAATTTTAACATAGTCATCATGCTCCTGAAATAAAAGCGCTAATCGCATTCCAACAATGGAAAGCGCTGTGTTGACCAACCCCTCAGTGTCTCCTTTTTGATAATTGAACCGACGCAATTCTTCTTTTGTTAAAGTGATGTAAGCATATTTATCTTCTTCATTCACTACTAATTTATCCGAACATGCATACCCTTTTAGTCGCAAACGATCAAGCGTATTCACATCATTTATTGCTTCATGAATGAGTGAATGACGGATGTCATACTGCAATAATTTGGAGATAATTTCATGCGTTCTTGGTTGTACTGATGGAAAACGAAACGAACCTGTGTCGGTCATTATCCCTAGATAAAGTGCTGTAGCCGCTTCTTTGGAAAAAAATGAGGTCCAATCTGCTCCTTCAACAACATCAAATATTAATTGACACGTGGAACAAGATGTAGTTTCTGACAGTGTAACAGTTGTAAAATCAGTAGGATTCAAATGATGATCAATCATGATTTTTTTGCTTTCTGACTGCACTAAAACAGCTCCCATAGCTTCTCCAAGTCGCGATGGTTCATTGTAGTCCAAACAAAAAATAAGATCAGACGAAGCAATCAATCGAGTTACTTCTGAGGTATGCGTATCATAATCGATGATTTCAGAAACTTCTGGAACCCATTGAAGATAAGAAGGTGTAGGATCAGGATGACACACAACTACTTGTTTCCCCATAGCACGCAACACATGGAATAATCCCATCGAACTTCCAATTGAATCACCATCTGGAGACCGATGAGAAGTGATTACAATTGAACTTGACTCCTGAACTAACGCACGAATTTCTTGATATACTGTCATTTAAAAATTGAATTATAGGGAAGCGAACTGAAGTAATTGCTCCATTTCTTTTTGGATTTTATCGGTCAATTTTGACGAGACACCTACCAAAGGAAGTCTCAAAACATTTTGCGCGATTGAACGATGGGCCAATGCCACCTTTACTCCTGCAGGATTTCCTTCCTCAAAGAAATACTTCGTAATTGGCAACAACTCATTATGTATACTTCTCGCTTTTTCAAAATCTTGTTGCATGGAATAGCGAACCATTTCGGAGAACTTCTCTGGCAATGCATTTGCAACAACAGAAATAACCCCTTCGGCACCACAGGAAATTAAAGGCATCGTCAACGCGTCATCCCCTGATAAAACCGTAAAATCAGAAGGTTTATTTCGAATGATTTCCATGATTTGATTGAAATTCCCTGAAGCCTCCTTAACTGCTACAACATTCTTGATTTCAGCCAACTGCAACGTAGTTTCTGGCAACATATTTGAACCTGTTCTTCCAGGTACATTGTAGAGAATAAATGGTAAATCAGTTTGATCTGTTAAATGATTGAAATGCGCAATAATTCCTTTTTGAGTAGGTTTATTGTAGTAAGGAGAGACGGATAAGATACCATCTACCCCTTTCGGTACAGACTTTAAAGCCTCCCCAACTTGGTAGGTATTATTCCCTCCTACACCATATACAATCGGCAGACGACCATTATTCACTTCAATGACTGTCTTTAAAATCAATTCCTTCTCAGACTGAACCAACGTAGGCGATTCTGCAGTAGTCCCCATAACAACCAGGAAATCTGTCCCACCAGCAACTTGCAATTCAACCAAAGCTTTCAACCCATCAACGTCAACCGATAAATCTTGTTTAAAAGGGGTAACCAATGCAACCCCTGTACCTTTAAATGCCGTCATCAAAATCGTATTAATTATAAAAAAGCACCCCAACAATGAAAAATAACAAATCCAAAAGCTAGAAGCACCTTCAATTTCACCTCTGTAAATATACAAATAAACTGATTCCCACCAAGTAGTTCGTTAACAGTTTACACACCCCCACGCCTCTTACCCGATACTCCAATCATCCCGGCAGGGATGTGATCCCCATAACGGGTATAACCCGTTGTCACCAGCCATCCCATCATCCCGAAAGGGATGAGATACCCATAACGACGGGTGGCAACCCGTTGATAGGGACATAACCCGTTGGCAGGGACGCACCATCCCATCATCCCGCAGGGATGAGATATACATGACGACGGTTGGCAACCCGTCGTAAGTATACAATCACAAAAATTAATTAACTTTGATTAAAATTAAAACCATGTGTGGAATAGCAGCCTTCGTTGACTTCAACAAAAAATCAACCAAAGAGAACATCGAAAAGATGATAAGCACACTATATCATCGAGGACCAGATGGAGGAAACACAGTAATAGTAAATCACGATAAATATACATTGGGACTTGGCCACAGAAGGTTAGCAATAATTGACGTCACGAGTGCAGCAAACCAACCAATGCAATTTGAAAACCTTTGGATAATTTTCAATGGAGAGATATACAATTTTCAGGAAATTAAAGACGAATTAAGCACATTAGGACATACATTTACAACAAACTCCGATACAGAAGTCATACTACACGCTTACAAAGAATGGGGGAAAGAATGTGTAGAGAAATTCATTGGTATGTTTGCATTTGTAATCATCGATAACATCGAAAACAAATTAATCTGCATACGAGATAGAGCTGGAGTAAAACCACTATTTTATTATTGGAAAGACAAACTTTTATTGATAGCATCCGAATTAAAAGCATTTCATCAGCATCCAGAGTTCAGTAAAAAAATAAATAACGATGCAGTTGCGGCTTATTTACAATATGGAAACGTTCCCACTCCGCATTGTATTTTTGAAAATACCTACAAGTTAAAACCAGGACACATACTCACATTCGAATTAAATTCAGAAACTCCCAAACCAAAAATTGAAAAATATTGGTCAGTATACACTGCTTACAACGAACCTAAATTAGAAATCTCATTTGAAGAAGCAAAAATAAAAACAGAAGAAATCTTAAAAAGTGCATGTGAATACAGAATGGTAGCAGATGTTCCGGTGGGTGTCTTTTTGAGTGGTGGATACGACAGCACATGTGTAGCTGCATTACTTCAAAAAGATAGAACAAAACCATTAAAGACCTACACAATAGGCGTTCCAGACATTGGACTAAATGAAGCGCCGTTTGCAAAAAAAACAGCAGAAATACTTGGAACGGATCATACAGAAGTAATGTGTACGGCGAAAGAAGTACTTGATGGAATAATGGATTTGCCTTATTATTACGACGAACCTTTCGCAGATAGCAGTGCACTACCTACAACATTAGTCAGTAAAATTGCTCGAAAAGAAGTAACAGTTGCCCTAAGTGCAGATGCTGGTGATG